>JBPOHE010000013.1:0-12595 GCA_052035915.1 Pseudomonadota bacterium | reverse complement strand
CTTCAAATCGCATCTTCCGGATCTCCTGTAACAGTTTCGTTCGGTTCATCGGGTACCTCCTCGGCACCCACTACACCGGACAGATCACGTGCTACAACACCGGACAGTTTATTTGCTCCCTACATTGGGCAAGGCTGTTGATTGACAGCGAATTCGCTCCCTCTATATGCTCGCCATCTTTCCTTTTCGCCGTCATCGACCCTCAATCCCGCGCCGCTAAGCACCATGATCGAAGAATTCCCCCGCATCAAACGCCTTCCTCCTTATGTTTTTGCCATCGTCAATGAACTCAAGGCGGCGGCCCGAGCTCGCGGTGAGGACATCATCGATTTCGGTATGGGCAATCCCGATCAGCCGACGCCCCAGCATATCGTCGATAAGCTGGTCGAAGCGGCCCAGCGCAAGGATACCCATCGCTACTCCATGTCGAAGGGCATCCCCAGGCTGCGGCGGGCGATCTGCAACTGGTACCGGGACCATTATCAGGTGGAACTCAATCCCGATACCCAGGCCATCGTCTCCATCGGTTCGAAGGAGGGTCTCGCCCATCTGGCCCTGGCGACCATGGGGGCGGGGGATATCGTGCTGGTGCCCAACCCAGCCTACCCCATCCACCCCTACGGCTTTATCATCGCCGGGGCGGATGTCCGCCATGTCCCCCTGGTGCCGGGGATCGACTTTTTCGAGGAACTGCGTCGGGCCATCCACGAATCCTGGCCGCGCCCGAAGATGCTGGTGTTGAATTTCCCCGGCAACCCCACCACCCAGTGCGTCGATCTCGGCTTTTTCGAGCGGGTGATCGAGGTGGCGCGGGAGCACGAGATCTGGGTGGTCCACGATCTGGCCTATGGGGAGATCGTCTTCGACGGCTATCGGGCACCTTCCATCCTCCAGGTCCCGGGTGCCAAGGAGGTCGCGGTGGAGTTCTATTCGCTCTCCAAGACCTACAACATGCCCGGTTGGCGCATCGGTTTCATGTGCGGCAACGAAAAGCTCGTCTACGCGCTGACCCGTATCAAGTCCTATCTCGATTACGGCACCTTTACTCCCATCCAGGTGGCGGCCATCACCGCCCTCGAAGGGCCTCAGGACTGTGTGCGGGAGGTGAGGGAGATGTACCAGCGGCGGCGCGATGTGCTCTGCGACGGCCTCAATGCCATCGGCTGGCCGGTGGAGAAACCCAAGGCGACCATGTTCGTCTGGGCGGAGATCCCGGAGCCTTATCGTGCCCTGGGCTCCCTGGAGTTTTCCAAGAAGCTGCTCAACGAAGCCAAGGTGGCGGTCTCGCCCGGTATAGGTTTTGGCGAATACGGCGATGATCATGTGCGTTTCAGCCTGATTGAGAACGAGCACCGCACCCGCCAGGCCCTGAGATGTATCCGTGATATGTTCCGTCGCGATCAGAAAGCAAGAGGAGAATAACCCGTGAAACCGGTCAAAGTCGGCCTGCTGGGCCTGGGTACGGTGGGTGGCGGCACGGTCAGGGTGCTCACCGCCAATGCCGATGAGATCGCCCGTCGGGCCGGTCGTGGGATTTCGATCGCTCATGCGGCGGCCAAGGCGTACAACCCGGATCTCCCCGGTCTGAAGCAGATCGCGCGTCTCACCGATAACCCTTGGGAGGTGGTGGAGGATCCGGAACTCGAGATCCTCATCGAACTCCTTGGTGGCTACGAACCGGCACGCCAGTTGGTGCTGCGGGCCATTGCCAACGGCAAGCATGTAGTGACCGCCAACAAGGCCCTGATTGCCCGCTACGGGAACGAGATCTTTGCCGCCGCCCAGGAGCGGGGGGTGACCGTGGCCTTCGAGGCCGCCGTCGGGGGTGGCATTCCCATCATCAAGGCGCTCCGTGAGGGGCTGGCGGCCAACCAGATCCAGTGGGCAGCCGGCATCATCAACGGCACCAGTAACTTCATTCTCACCGAGATGCGGAGCAAGGGGCGGGACTTCGCCGCCGTCCTCGCCGAGGCCCAGGCCCTAGGCTATGCCGAGGCGGACCCCACCTTCGATGTCGAAGGCGTGGACGCCGCCCACAAGCTGACCATCATCGCCGCTATCGCCTTCGGTATCCCTCTGCAATTCGACCGCGTCTACACCGAGGGTATCACCCACATCACCCAGATGGACGTGGCCTATGCCGACCATTTCGGTTATCGCATCAAGCTGCTCGGCCTCACCCGTAAGACCGCCGCCGGGGTGGAACTCCGGGTGCATCCCACCCTTATCCCCCAGCGACGCCTGTTGGCCAATGTCGAGGGGGTAATGAACGGTATCCTGGTCTACGGCGACGCCGTCGGTCCTACCCTCTATTATGGTGCCGGGGCCGGCGCCAGCCCCACGGCCTCATCGGTGATTGCCGATGTGGTGGACATCGTCCGTGCCCTCACCACCGACCCGGAGAACCGGGTGCCGCATCTGGCGTTCCAGCCGGAAGAAATCGCCAATCTGCCCATCCTGCCGATGGAGGAGGTGGAAACCGCCTACTATCTGCGCATGTTAGTGGAGGACAGGCCTGGCGTGGTCGCCAAGATCGCCGGTATCCTGGGCGACGCCGGCATCAGTATCGAGGCCATCCAGCAGAAGGAACCCGCCGAGGGCGAGGTCGATGTGCCCTTGGTCATGCTCACCCACAGGGTGCGGGAGGGGCGGATGAACCAGGCCCTGGCGCAGATCGAGCAACTGGACTCGGTCCGGGCCAAGGTGATGCGCATCCGTCTGGAGCAGTTGGCCGGCTGATCACCCCCTCCACGTTCCACCAAAACGGCGTCGGCTGATCGATACCACCAGCGCGGGCCGATGTCGATGACGCTGCACCTCGCTCTCCCAGGGCTCCTGGGTCCCTGGTTCCAGGCCCCGGGATCGCCGACGGCGGACTTTCCGCCCAAGGCGCTCGACCGGATGCTGGTCCGGGGCCGTGGCGAGGTCTTTTCCGGCAGCGGGAGCAGCCATCTCCTCTGCCGCCTCTTCGGCCTCGGGGGGCCGGATCGGGAATTACCCATCGCTGCCGCCACCAGACTGGCGGGCGGCTTGCCGGATCAGGGACGACACTGGCTGCGGGCCGACCCGGTGCATCTGATGCCGGATCAGGAACGCCTGCGACTGCTGGATGCCCCTCATCTCGGGCTGACATGGCCGGAGGTGCGGGCATTCATCGCCGAGCTGAACCGCCATTTCGCACCTGACGACTGGCTTTTCGAGGCGGAAACGCCAGAATGCTGGTATCTGGGTTTGCCCCATGGTGTCGATCTGCTCAGCCATCCCCTGGAGGATGTGGTCGGACGCAACCTGCACCCCTTCTTACCCGCGGGTCCCGGACAACGCCGTTGGCGCGGGCGGCTGAACGAGATCCAGATGCTGCTCTATGGGACTCAGGGTAACGCTGAACGGGAGAGCGACGGCCGACTGGTCGTCAACAGCCTTTGGCTCTGGGGCGGTGGCGACTTGCCGCCTCCACCCGCCAAGCCGCCCTTTGCCCGCGTCTTCGCCGACCAGGCTGTGGCCAAGGGTTTGGCGCTCTGGTCCGGAGGCGAATTCTCGGCCCTACCTTCAGAGCCGGAGGCGCTCATGGAGCGGCGGGAACAGGGCGAAACCCTGGTGGTGCTGGAGGCGCTCCAGCGCCCCCTCCTGGACGGCGATTTTCCCGCCTGGCAGCAGGCGGTATCGAGCTTGGAATCCGCCTGGATCAAGCCACTATGGTTGGCCCTGGGTCGGTGGCGCTGGCAACGTCTGTGGCTCTATCCAGGTCGGGGAAAACGCTGGCTGATCACCCCCGGAGACAGCTACCGCTTCTGGCGTCGTGGTCCGGGTTTGCTCGCGGGATTGGCGGCGGACGAGTCCGAGGAAGCGTCCGGGTAAAGCGGTCTCAACCCATCGGCAGGGGGGGAAAGCGTATCGGCTCCGGCTGCCAACGCTCCCCATGGATGTGCAGCAGGATGCAGGACGGCCCCCCATAGGTGCGTACCCGTCCGGCGGCCCCCGGGTTGAGGACCCAAGGCCGCTCATCGAGATCGCAGACCAGGCGATGACTGTGGCCGTAGACCACCGCCCTGGTCTCGAAAAAGTCGTCGCGGAGCCGGGCATGACGGGCGCCGACCGGATTATGCTGATGACCGTGCAAGAGACCGATGAGACCGGTTGGTAGTTCGATCCAGAGGCGTTCCGGGAGCCGGTCGTCCGAGCCATCGCCCCAACTACCCGGGAGATCGTTGTTGCCCCGCACCGCCAACCAGGGACGGCCAGTACCCTGCAACGCCTGGATCACCGCTTTCCCGCCTATGTCTCCGGCATGGAGGATGAGATCGCACTCATGGCCCAAAGTCAGGATCCTGGCGTCCAACAGGCCGTGGGTATCGGCTATCAGCAACACCCTTAGGCTGTGTGAAAGAGCAGGCACGGAGATCCGCTCCGGCCTGCGGGAAAAAAGACTCATAGAAAGAGCGTGAGGACGCCGGTATAGCCGTAGAGTCGGCCGTTGTAGATCTCGCCGTTGGCGAAGAAACCCACCAGTGGAAAGCTCCCCAGCCCCTCGGAGATCAACTTCAACTCCTCAGAATCCTCACCGAACTGATAGCGACCCCGGCCCAGGCAGGAGATATAGAGGCCGCCTTTTGGACGTTGCCCGCCCAACCTTTTGCGCAGACGCTCCAACATGCGTTTCATATCCTCCTGGGCGGTATTGCCGTCCCGCCGACAAAACATCAGTTGGGACTGGCCGTCCAGATAATCGCCGATTGCCACCAGACCGCGTTTTTCATCGATGCCGATCAGGTTGCGCACCAGATAGTCGCCGGTATCCGAGCCCGGGATCGGGAGGGCAACGAAGATATAGCCGCCGATCTTGGTGAGATCCCGGGCGAGCACCTCGCCGATCTCCTCCTTCATCACCTCCAGGGCCGGTCGGCCATCCAGGCTGATGGCGACGTTCTGCCGCGCTTGGTTGAGGCGATGGACCGGGCCGATGGGGGAGCAGCCCTGGGTGTGATCCGTGGCCACGGCTACCCGGCTGTTGAACAACACCCCGGAAAGGCCGCCCTCATCCAGGGTTCCGGCGACCTGATAATGCTGGCCTTTGGAAGAGGTGATGCCGCCGTTGATGAAGATGTCCGGGGTCATGGCGGCTAGCTGTTCCAGAAAAGCCGGCGTCATGGGATTGGTGGGATCGCCGTGGA
Organism: Pseudomonadota bacterium; assembly: GCA_052035915.1. Classification (GTDB taxonomy): domain Bacteria; phylum Pseudomonadota; class Gammaproteobacteria; order Chromatiales; family Chromatiaceae; genus JBPOHE01. The sequence goes on along the minus strand of JBPOHE010000013.1, from coordinate 7,424 downwards.
GCACGGCAAAGCAGAAATCCTGGGCTCGCCACCAGGAGGCCAGCCCGGGGTCTATGGCGAGCTGATCCCCCTTGAGCGTCGGCAGCAGATGGAAGCTCCCAGGCGGAAAGGCGCCGACCATGAGGACCAGCGCCGCTTCATCGTACAGCTCCAGATCCCTGGTGCAGAGACCCATGCCGATAGTACCGACCCAGGCAATGCCGGGGCAGCTCTCTCGGAGGCGGGCGAGAATCCCTGCAAATGACTCCACCAGCTCGTCGGTGGCATAAACGAAGCCCAGATTGGCTTCCGCGGGTAGGCAACCGAGTTGGGCGAGACACTCATCCACCAGATACTCGGACGGACGCCCATGGGCCGCCGCTACGATAAATTGCTCCATTAGCCGATCACCTCAATCTTGTCGCTTCGATAGCTCTTCCACTTGGATGTGATGGTGAATCGCCAAAGGACAAGGCGCAACGCCCGAGATACCACGAGAAATGGGGCCCAAGGCAAGAGCCGGACGAATCTCTGGAGCAAGTTTCGGGATGGACGCGGCTGTCAGGGGCCGCTTTGTGGAGCCATGAAAGGGGCTCCGATGTTCTCTGACTTCCCGCTATTTTCATCCACAATCGCTGTGCACCACGTTGTGGATAGCCTGGTTACATCAGTCGTCATCCCTCGCCACCACTGGATCCAGGGGTGACGGCCGATTTTTGTTCACCTCGTCCGCAGGGCGGGGTTTGGCAAGCCCGTTCCGCACCACTGCTTGCCACTATCAGTTGGTTTCCCCTCTTGATAAGGGGAGGATTGAGGGGGGGGCACAGCGGCGAAATCCCTGACGAAACCATCCTGGCCGCGGGGCTTCAGGCCAGAAACTCCCCCTTCTCCATCCTTTTCCAACGGGGAAGAGGCTTGGGAACCCTTTCTCGCCAAAACTGATAGGTGGTGAGCCCTGTTGCCGAATCCTCGCCCTACAACAACACCCGCTCGATGCCTTCGCCCTTGACCGCTTCGATGAAACGCCCCTGCCAGCCAGCCCCCAGGCGTCGGTTGGCCAGTTCGATGAGGATGTAGTCGGTCTTCAAGCCGGTTGAATCGGCGTATTTCGCCAGACCTTGCTGACAGGCCGGACAACTGGTCAGCAACTTGACCTCGCCGGACTCGACCCGGTCCCGACCACTGAGGGCGCGAATGCCCTTGACCAGCTCTTCCTCCTTGCGGAAGCGCAATTGGCTGGCGATATCGGGACGAGCGGCACCCAGGGTGCCGGCCTCCCCACAGCAGCGATCGGAGAGTTGGACCGGCTGCCCGAGCAGTTTGCCGGCGACCTGAATGGGGTTGTGGGTCTTCATCGGGGTGTGGCAGGGGTCGTGGTAAAGATACTGAATGCCCGCGACGCCCTGAGCCCCCAGGCCTTTCTCCATCAGATATTCGTGGATGTCGAGCAGTCGGCAGCCGGGAAAGATGCCTTGCAGTTCGTACTTGAGGAGCTGATCCATGCAAGTGCCGCAGGAGACCAGGATGGTGCGGATGTCCATGTAGTTGAGGGTGTTGGCGACGCGGTGGAAGAGCACCCGGTTGGCCAGGGTCATCTGGGCGCTACGGTTGGTCTGGCCCGCGGCCTGTTGGGGATAGCCGCAGCAGAGATAGCCGGGCGGCAGCACGGTCTGCGCCCCAAGCTCATACAGCAGTGCCAGACTGGCGAGGCCGATGTCGGAAAACAGTCGTTCCGAACCGCAACCGGGGAAGTAAAACACCGCCTCGGATTCTTCGTTGATTTTCTTGGGATCACGGAGGATGGCGACATACTGCCGGTCCTCCAAACCCAGCTCCTGGCGAAACAGACGCTTCGGCAATTCGACGCGGATGGGTCGGCGCACCAGTTCGACCACCTCGGTCTTGATCGAAGGCCGCCCGGTGGTGGCTGGTGGGCTGGTACCTCGGCCCAGGAGCCCGGTCCGTTTCGCCAAGCCATGGGCCAGATTGAGGCCCTTGAAGCCCCACTGGGCGAGGAGCCGGCGCAAAGCGGCGATGCTGCGCGGGTCGGTGGCATTGAGAAAGCGCATCGCCGCCCAGGCCCCCGGGCTGAAGCGTTTTTTCCGCCGCTCGATGAGGATCTTGCGCATCCTGGCGGTGACCTCGCCGAAGTCGATGTCCACCGGACAGGGGTTGTGGCACTTGTGGCAGAGGGTGCAGTGATCGGCGACGTCGTTCATGGCGTCGAAGTGTTTGAGGGACAGCCCGCGACGGGTCTGCTCCTCGTAGAGAAAGGCCTCAATGATCAGGCCGGTGGCGAGGATCTTGTTGCGCGGCGAATAGAGCAGGTTGGCCCGGGGCACATGGGTCATGCACACCGGCTTGCATTTGCCGCAGCGCAGGCAGTGTTTGACGTCATCGTTGAGGGCGCCGAGTTCGGTCTCCTCAAGGATGATGGCCTCCTGCTGCACCAAACGTAGCGAAGGGGTATAGGCGCCGTCGAGGCCGGAGCCCGGCAACAATTTGCCACGGTTGAAGTGCCCCTCGGGGTCGATGCGTTCTTTATAGGCCGCGAAGGCCGCCAGTTTCTCCGGCTCCAGGTAGCGCGCCTTGGTGAGGCCGATGCCGTGTTCGCCGGAGATGACCCCACCCAGGGACTTGGCCAGCGCCATGATGCGCTCCACCAGGTGGTCGGCTTCTTGCAGCATCTCATAGTTGGCGGAATGCACCGGGATGTTGGTGTGGACGTTGCCGTCCCCGGCGTGCATGTGCAGGGCGACGAAGAGGCGGGCATCGCGAATGCCGGCATGCAGGGCGCGCAACCGCTCCCGTACCCGTTCGTAGTCCTGACCGGCGAAGATCTCGTCGAGTCGGGCTGCCACCTCCTTGCGGTAGCTCTGCACCAGATCGCGCCGCAACATCATGTCCAGCAGGCGGTCGTCGGAACGCCGCTTGGCCCGCTCCGGCTCGCGGAGGAGTTCGCCCCAGTGTTCCGCCGGTTCGTCGAGATGTTCCAGGAGACTCAGCCAGCGCTCCCTGGCGGCGCTGACCGCCTGCCGGGCGGCGTTCTGTTTGGTCGCCACAATGGCCGCGGCTTCTGCGGGGATTTCATAGACATCCTGGGGTCGAGCCTCGGGGAGGTCACCACCCAGGTAATCGAGCACCGCCGCCATGATCTTCAGCTTGTTGCGGATGGATTGCTCGATGTTGAGGCGCTCGATGCCCCGGGTGTAATCACCGAGTCGCTCCAGCGGGATGACCACGTCTTCGTTGATCTTGAAGGCGTTGGTGTGGGCGGAGATGGCGGCGGTGCGGGCGCGGTCGAGCCAGAAGCGCTTGCGCGCCTCCGGACTGGTGGCGATGAAACCCTCGGCCTGTCGGAGTCGGGCCAGACGCACCACCTCGATAGCCGCCGCCTCGACCAACGGCTCCTCATCGGACACCAGATCGGCCAGCAACACCATCTTCGGGCGTTCCCGGCGCGCGGCTTTGGTGGTGTAACGCACCGCCTTGACATAGCGCTCGTCGAGGTGCTCCAGACCGGCCATCCGCACCCCGGGGAGCTGTTCCAGATAATTTTTGATCTCGACGATGGCCGGCACCGCCTCGGCGAGATCAGTGCCGAAGAATTCCAGACAGAGGGTGCGCACCTGGCTCGGCAGGCGGTGAAGGATGAAGCGCGCCGAGGTGATGAGGGCGTCGCAGCCTTCCTTCTGCACCCCGGGCAGTCCGCAGAGAAACTTGTCGGTGACATCCTTGCCCAGCCCCTGGGTGCGGAAGCTGGTGCCGGGCAGGCTGAGGATCTCCGGCTCGCCCAGGGGCGTGCGCCCGTCGGCGGCATAGCGACTGAGGCGGAAACGGACCTGGGGCTGGTCGTGGATCTTGCCCAGGTTGTGCTCCAGGCGCTCCACCTCCAGCCATTGGGCCTCCGGGGTGACCAGGCGCCAGGAGGCCAGGTTGTCCAGGGTGGTGCCCCAGAGCACCGCCTTCTTGCCGCCGGCGTTCATGGCGATATTGCCGCCGATGGTGGAGGCGTCCTGGGAGGTGGGATCGACGGCGAAAACCAGGCCGTGACGCTCCGCCACTTCGCTGACGCGGCGGGTGACCACCCCGGCGCCGCAGCGCACCGTGGGCACCTGAGCGGCCACCCCCGGCAGTTCCAGCCATTCTACCGCCGAGAGGGATTCGAGCTTTTCGGTATTGATGACCGCGGTGCGGGCATCGAGCGGCACCGCTGAACCCGTGTAACCGGTGCCGCCGCCCCGGGGGATGATACTGAGCCCGCAACGGATGCAGGCCGCGACCAGGGGCGCCACTTCCTCTTCGCTGTCCGGTGTGATCACCACCAAGGGCATCTCCACCCGCCAGTCGGTGGCGTCAGTGGCATGAGACACGCGAGCGAGACCGCCGAAATCGATGTTGTCCTGGCGAGTCAGGCCGTGGAGCGCCCGCTGGAGTTCGTGGCGCAGCCGCTCATGTTCGGCGAATCCGGCGGCGAAACCATCCACTGCCGCCCGTGCCAGCCCCAGGAGTTCCGCCGCCTTGGCGTTGTCGTTGAGCCGCGCCTCGAACTGGTTGAGTCGGTGATAGAGGGCGCCTACCAGGGCTTGGCGCCGCTCCAGGTTGTCCAGCAGGTCGTCTTGCAGATAGGGGTTGCGGTTGATGACCCACATATCCCCCAGCACCTCGAACAGCATCCGCGCCGACCGCCCGGTGCGACGGGTGCCGCGCAACGCTTCCACCAGTTGCCAGCCCGCCTGACCGAGAAAGCGGAGGCAGATCTCGCGGTCGGAGAAGGAGGTGTAGTTGTAAGGGATCTCGCGGATGCGCTGGGGAGGGGGATTCATGGACATGGGGCCATCTCAGGTCCTGGCGACCAAAGATGGTTATTATAGGCCCGACCCTGAGCGCAAAACCTTCGGCCTCGCCAGCCATTCGATCCTATCCGAGCTGTAGCCTGGGCAACAGCCTGGCGTTGCCCAACGATAAACCCGTGATGTCGGGCTGCCCTTCGTGCCGCCCAACCTACAAACATTCTGTCCGCGGAGAGAAACATGCCCTCGACCACAAGCCGTCGTCGTTCCTGGATACTGATCCCGATCCTCTCGGCCCTGAGTATCCCATTGGCCATGGGGCATCAGGATGAAAGCCCAGCCGAGCGGGCCATCAAGTACCGGAGTTCCGTCATGAAGATCCTGCGTTGGAACCTTCTCCCCATGGGCGCCATGCTTGAAGGGAAACGGCCCTTCGATCAGACCCTGTTCGCCAAGCACGCCCGGGATCTGGCCGCTACCGCCAATCTGGATCTGCTCGGCGGTTTCCCCCGGGGCTCGGATAAGGGCGGGGACACGGATGTCAAGGCCGAGATCTGGCTCAACTGGGAGGACTTCAAACGCAAGCTCGAAAACTTCCGCGCCCAGGCGGCCAAGCTGGCGGAAGTGGCGGCGAAAGGGGATCGCTCGGCCCTCGTCAAGCCATTCGAGGCGGTGGGGGAGAGCTGCAAGAGCTGTCACAAGGCGTACCGAGAATAGATGGCCACGACAGCGCCGATGCCATTGCAGCAAGGGGTGTTTCTCGACCTCGCCAGCCTGGATCTGGGGGATTTGGATCGCGCTCGACTCTTGGCGAGCTGTGACCACTGGGATCTCCATGACCAAACCCACCTTTCACAGCGTCTGCAACGACTCGCCGCCGCCGAGGTGGCGGTGAGCAACAAGGTGGTGCTCGATCGGGAACTCCTAACGCAATGTCCCGAGCTGCGGCTAATCGTCGTCGCCGCCACCGGCACCAACAATGTCGATCTCCAGGCCGCCGCCGAGCTGGGTATCGCGGTCACGAACGTCACCGGCTATGCCACCCCATCCGTGGTCCAGCATGTCTTTGCCCTCATCCTAGCCCTGACCACCAGATTGCCGGATTACCAGGCGGCGGTCCGGGCCGGGGCTTGGCCGCGCAGTGAACAATTCTGCCTGCTCGACTATCCGATCCGGGAACTGGCCGGGCTGACCCTGGGTATCGTCGGTCATGGCGAGCTGGGGCGGGGTGTGGCCGGGGTCGCCCGCGCCTTCGGCATGGAGGTATTGTTGGCCCAGCGTCCGGGCGGACCGCCTCAGGCCGGACGCTGGCCGCTATCTGAACTCCTGCCACGGGTGGATGTGCTCAGCCTGCACTGTCCCTTGACGCCCGCGACGCGGCATCTGATCGGCCCCGCCGAGCTGGCGCTGATGCGTACCGATGCCCTGTTGATCAACACCGCCCGCGGCGGCATCGTCGATGAACAGGCCCTGGCCGAGGCTCTCCGTAGCGGTGCCATCGGCGGTGCCGGGGTGGACGTGCTCAGCCTGGAACCCCCACGGGATGGCAACCCGCTCTTGGCGCCCGATATCCCCAATCTCATCCTTACCCCCCATATCGCCTGGGCCAGCCGTCAATCCCGCCAGCGCCTGCTGGACGAGGTGGCGACCAATATCGCCGCCTTTCAACGGGGGGAGGGGCGAAATAGGTTGGTGTGATGAGCCTCGTAGGTGGGTTGCGTATTTCGCAACCCAACACTCCTCGCCAGTGCCATTTGAAATGTTGGGTTGACGTTGTCAACCCAACCTAGTGTGCCCGGCATGGGCCAAGACTTGTAGCCTGAGAGGATGCTACCGGAGAGAGTGACGACAACCGTAGAGAAGCGCAAGGGAGACGCCGCGAGGCCAACCTGAAAGAAGCGTGGAACAAAGGCACGATCGTAGGAACACGAACAGACAGTGAGGCCGGGTACGGGCGATGAGCGTGCTAAGGAACGCGAAATCCAACGGTCACCGAAAGACGTATCAGGTAGAGTCTGGCGATGCGGGCCGAAAGTCTTGGCACCTTACCCGGGGAGACCTCCCGAGTGAGAGCTTGGGAGGAGTCAGCCGAGGCCGTAGTAGCGGGGAAGCGCCTGAAAGGGCGTGGAGCGAAGGGCTGAAGGACCACGAAACAGGCCATTCCGAGGCCTTTAGAGGAAGCCGAGAAGCACCCCGAAACGGACGGACGTTGCAACTGCGGCAGCTATCCGGACCGGCGGTGGAGTGGAGAGCCGGTGGTTTCCGGCACAAGGCGATACCGCGGGGTACGAGGATTCCTTTAAGCGGTTGAGGAAGTAGATGGTGCTGAATGGAATGCAGGAAAAGTCTTTCCTCATTCTGCGGTGGACAACACCGCTGGGTCCAACCGCCGGATGCGGAAAACCGCATGTCCGGTGGTGTGGGAGGGGTGACGGGCGCAATCCCGTCACCTCAACCCGATCGCGGCTATCACCAGCCCCGCCAATCCCGAGGCCGTCAGCACCCCCAGGATCGCCGATTCCTCAGCCATGGAGACCACATAGCCGAAGGTGGCCAGGATCCCGGCCAGGGTACCCAGGATGGCTACCTGCATGGCACCGTAAAAGGCCGCGCCGATGGCCCCCGCCAATGGAGCGGCGATCAAGGGGGCGT
>JBPOHE010000011.1:0-5912 GCA_052035915.1 Pseudomonadota bacterium | reverse complement strand
TCCATACCATCCTGTTGGAGAACGTATGCGCCATGGATGACGAACAGGCGGACAAGGCGCAACGCCTGATCACCCTGGTGGATGCCTTCTATGACCGCAACGTCAAACTCCTGATCTCGGCCGAAGTCCCGCCGGACGCCTTGTATGAGGGACGGGACCTGGCCTTCCAATTCCAACGGACCCTCAGCCGGCTCCATGAGATGCAATCCCACGAGTACCTTGCCCGGCCCCATTTGCCCTAGGCCATTGCCTGGTAGGTCGATGCATCAAAATGATTACCAAGTATTTCGTTCGGCCTGAGCTTGTCGAAGGCGAGTAGCGGCGGGGGGCTCTCGCGCGGTTCGACAAGCTCACCGCGACAAGCTCACCGCGAAAGGAAACCAATTTGGCGGAACCATCTACTCGCGTCTGGAGCGGGAAGGGGTCACGGCAACAACACCAGCTTTCCCTGTACATGCCCGGCCTCGATCTGGCTGTGAGCCGCCGCCGCCTGGGCCAGGGGAAAAGCTTCACTGACATGGATGCGCAGCCGACCGGCGTCGATCAAGTCCGCGCAACGGTCGAGAATCTCGCCTTGATGCGCCCGGGCCTTGGGGAGAGCACGCAGCATGGGGGTCAGCATGAGTTCGAAGCCGATGCGGAGGTTGCGGGTGCGTGCCTCTTTCCAGTCGATATCCGCCGTGGGTTCGAGGATGGTCACCAGGTCTCCATAGTGCGCCACCAAGGGGATGGTCTGGCGGAACAGCTCGCCTCCCAGAGTATCGAAACCGATGTCGACACCTTCGCCTCCAGTCCAGTGGTCGACGGCTTCGACCCAATCCTGTTCACGATAATTGATCACCAGTTCGGCTCCCAGGTCACGCACCAAGGCGGCCTTCTCCGCCGAACCGACCGTGGTGCAGACCCTGGCCCCGGCCAGCACGGCAAGCTGGATGGCGACATGCCCCACACCGCCGGCCCCGGCATGGATGAGGACATGTTGGCCTTCCTGCAGACGGGCTCGGTCATAAAGGGCCTCCCAGGCCGTGAGTAACACCAAGGGTCCCGCTGCCGCATGCTGGAAATCCAGGCTCCGGGGTTTGCGCCTGGCCAGGGCGGCCTCGACCAGGTGGTATTCCGCATAGTTGCCCGGGTCGGCCCCCAGGCCACCGTGGCAATACCACACCTCATCCCCGGGACTGAGGTTGGACACAGCCGCGCCCACTTCGACCACCACCCCGGCACCGTCACAACCCAGAATGGCCGGCAGTCCCTCGGGAAACAAGAGCCCGCGCCGACGCAGCTTGGTGTCGATCGGATTGACCCCGGCGGCCCGGACCCGCACCTTGATCTGGGTGGGGGAGGTGAGTGAGGGCTCGGGCCGTTCCCGCAGCTCAAGTACCTCGGGTGGACCCACTTTGGTCATGACAATGGCTTTCATCTCTTACCTTTCCTCATATTGGCGTGGCGATTTCCGCAAGCCTCTCCGGGCCGGGGGTAGTTTTCATCCAAGCTGCTAGAATGCGTCCAGGGGCGAAAGTGCCCTGGTCACCATAACAGACATAAATTATAGAGGAGGCGGGAATGAACAGATTCCGGCGGGCACTCGTGGGAACAGTGCTCGGATTCATCCTGATACCTGGCGCGCAGGCCGTGGTGCAAAACAAGACCATCGAGTATCGCGATGGCGAGGTCGTGTTGAAGGGCCATCTGTATTGGGACGATGCCCTCAGCGGTAAGCGTCCGGGGATTATCGTGGTCCACGAATGGTGGGGCTTGAATGACTATGCCCGTCAACGCGCCGGGGAGTTGGCCACACTGGGCTACGCGGCCTTCGCCATCGATATGTACGGCGATAGCAAGGTCACCCAACATGGCGCTCAGGCAAAGGAATGGATGCAGCAGATCACCGCCAATCTGGAAAACTGGCGTCGTCGCGCCCTCCTCGGGCTCGATGTGTTGCGCCATCAGGAACAAGTGGACCCGAAGCAGATGGCCGCCATAGGGTATTGTTTCGGCGGCGCCACGGTGATGCAGATGGCCTATAGCGGCGCCGATCTGGCCGGGGTGGTGAGTTTCCATGGTTCGCTGCCGTCTCCTGGCGCCGAGGATATGGGGCGCATCAAGGCCAAGATCCTGGTCGAGCACGGGGGCGCCGACAGCTTCGTGCCCGCCGAACGGGTCAGCCAATTCCAACAGGCGATGGAGCAGGCCAAGGCGGATTGGACCTTCGTGGTCCATGGTGGTGCCACCCACAGCTTCACCAATCCGGAAGCGGCCAAGGCCGGTATCCCGGGTCTGAACTACAGTCCGACGGCCGATCATCGCTCATGGCAGGATATGCGGGACTTCTTCCACGAACTCTTTCCGGCCAAGTAGTGGGTCCAGGCATGAAAGTCGATTCCTGGAATTCAAAGCGGGATGGCGAGCTGAACGAGGCCAACATGCGGCTTAAGCTCGCGGAACTGGGTTACCTTTCCAGTCGGACGGTATACAAGCCGGGCAAAGAGGTTTGCTACCCGAAAAGCAAGGTCGAGAGGGTGAGTTCCCTGTTGGCGGGGCATTTCCGCGTCCGCCTGCGCGGGAAAACCATATTCCTTGGCGCGGGAGATCGGCTCACCTTTCCCAAGGGAGTGAAACACAAAGCGAAAGTCCTGGGCGATCAGGAGGTGATCAGCCTGGAGGCGACTCGCTCGAGATCCTGATCCGCGTCCGCGCGGGCGTGGTCGACCTCGCTGTCGGTCAGGCCCGCGCCATCTCGGGCAGGGTGGGGAGTTGGGGATTCAAGGACGGCAAAACGTCTTCCACTCGTTGACGATCCCGGGTGGCGGTGGAACTCAGGCGGGGGCGGTAGAGACGGCGGAATTCCAGCTTCCAGCGTTGGAAATCCAAGCTCTCCCGGCCATAGAGTGCCCCGTCCAGGTTGCGCAACAACTGCAAGAGGGGTTCGCGCCGGCCGACCGGTTGGCTCGCCGCCAAGACGGGCGCAATGTCCGCCAAGGGGCTCTGTGGTGGCAGGCCGAGGTGTCGATGGGCGATCTGTTGCAGACTGGAAGTCCAGGTCTCGGGGCCGGCGTTCCTGTCGATGGAACCCAAGCTATACCAACAGCGGAGCGAGCCCGGCAAGGCGAATACCAGGGCCTGGGTAAAGCGACGCCAGTAGGGCCGCAGGGACCAACGCTTCAATTCCTCCCCGATCACCGCCACCACCGGCTGCAACTGATGGCCCAGGGCGGCGAAGGGGCGCGCGAATACCCGCAGCAAGGGGTGTAACGGCCGGCTGACCCGGAAGAGGAACAGCCAGAGGCGTACCAGGGAAGGAGGCAGTCGGGAGATCCGGCTGGTCGTGGCTTCCCTGGTTTTTCCCCGCAGGGAGGTGGCGAGCCAGTAGCCCAGGATCAGACCCAGGGCCGCCGCCAGCGGGACCCAGAACACCGCTGGCGAACCGGCCGGAAAGAAGGCGCTGGTCTTGGTGAGACCGAGGAGACCTTTGCCACGCAGGCCGCCGCTGGACACCAGGGGCAGGGTGGGCGCCGAGGCGTGGAGGAGGGTTCCCGTATTCACGTTCCACCAGGCGACCCGCAGCTCCGGAAGCTTCAGGTCTCCCCCATACTGGGGCACCAGGGTGAAGGAGTCCCGCCGTACCCCGTTGAGGTAGCGACCGTCCGGGGTGAGTTCGGCACTGGTCCGGCTCTTTTCCCGATAGACGCGGAAGTCCGGCGTTTGCAGCTGACTTTCCAGGCTGGGGAGTTGAGCGCCACCGGCGCCCACCGCCGTGAGTTCCACCGTCAGGGTGAAAGGTTGCCCGGCCTCAACCTTGGGTACCCCCTGGAGTTCGGTCCGCAGGGCGAGGTGCTGTAAGGGTAACCAGGGCTGCACCCCGGGGGCGGCCGGTTTGACATCCAGGTCGAGACCCCGATCGGTGGCGACGTTGAACTCGCGATTGCCGCCGTAGCCACTACCGCTCTGGATAAAACTCCCGGTGACGTGCATCGGTTCCAGATGCAGCCGCCCGGATCGCAAGGGGATGAGCAGATAATGTAATTCGTTCTGGATCTCGCTCTTGCCGCCTCGCGTGAGGACGCTGGTCGAAGGGCCATCGAGTTTGTTGATCACCACCGCATCGGATTTCGGCAGTCCGACATCCACGGTTTTCAGGTTATCGCTGCTCAAAACCCGCAAGGTGAGAATGACGGATTCCTGGACATAGGGTTGCGGCGTGCTGAGGGAGGTTTCGGCCCGTATCGAAGGCGAACCCGCTAACATCGGCTGGGACTGGCCCGGATAGGTCTGCCCCCCCTGGGGTTGGGGCGCGGGCTGGGTGCGCCCATAGCTGTAGGAATAGTTGTATCCCCAGGGATTCGCGCCCGGATAGCCTCCACCCGGCTGGGCTGGTGGCTGCGTCTGGGGATAGGACCAGGGGCTGGGACCGGCTTGGGGATAGCCACCGGGCGCTTGATTCATCGGCGCTGGAGGCTGAGGGTAGAAGTTCGGCGGCTGGGGCGCCGTCCCCTGGGATTGGGGATACATCCCGGGTTGAGGCATGGGCGCCTGGGTCTGTGGGGCCGGTGGCATCGTGCCGGATGTCGGCATCCCCCCGGGGATATTCGGTGGTTGCATCCAGCCGTAGGGCTGGGAGCCGCCCTGGGGCGGAAAACCATAGGACGGCTGGGCTGTCATGGTCCCTGGCAGCGCGAGCAGGACCAATCCGAGGCTCATTGACGCAAGACGGCCTCTCAAAGGGATCATTTTCATCTTCGGTCTCTTGGCCTGAGGCGATTGCCGGAAAAAAATATACCTGGATGCGCCGGCTGTTCGTTCGCCTTCCAGGCGCGCCAGCCGGCGCAGAGCGCGCTCTGTAACGGCTGGCGTAACACCGAAGGCGGGCGAACAGACCAGCAGGCTGGTATTTGTTTTGACAGAAATCGCCTGAACTCTGTCACCAGGGACGAGGTTCCACCATCATGCCCCGCATCCCCTGGGCGGCGCGGTGTTCTTCGAGCATGAACTGGTTTTTCATGAGATACCCTGGATCGCCCTCGATCTGTTCGAGCCATTGCTCCATCAAAGGCATGCCGACGGCCGGCCCGGGATCGCCCTTGGGGTCCGCGAGACCCTGGGGGTTCTTCTGCTCCGCCTGGGCGTCCGGCTCCTGCCCGAGCTGATCGAAACGCTCGACCGCCTCGGTCATCGCACCGCCCCCTGGTGGTTCCCGCGGCGGGCGTGGCTGATCCCGCCGATATTGGCCCATCTCCTGCCTCTCGGGTGGGCGCTCCGGTCGTTTGTCGGGTGAAGGCGATTCCGCCGGGGCCGGCTGGGTTTCCGCCTCGGGTTTGGCCTGTTGCGGCTGTTGTTCCCGGCCCTTGCCCTTACCGGCTTCCTTTTCGCCGGCCTCGGCTTTCTCCTTGGCCTTGTCCTCGGGTTGTTTCCCCGCTTGGTCCCGGCGCTGATCCTCACCTTTGCCTTGGTCCTGGGGTTGGCGTTGTTCCTCTCCTCCCGCCTTCATCGGCTCGGTTTTCCGCTCTTCCTGGCCCTCGGCGGATTCTTTCCGTTCTTTTTGGTCACGACCTTCCGACTTTTCCTCCTCTTTCTTTTCCTTACCCCGGGTGGCGTCCTCTTTCCGTTGCCGTTTCTGATCGGCACCCTGTTCCGACTCTTTTTCCTGGTCGCTTTTCCCTTCCTGCTGTTGTTCGGACGCGCTTGCCCCTTGTTCTTTCTGCTCCTTGGACTTGTCTTTGCCTGACGACTCCTGAGATTTGGAGCCCTGGTCGGATTCCTGCTGCTGTTCGGACTCCGAGCCCTGCTGTTGCTGTTGCTGGTCCTGCTTCTGTTGCTGGTCCTGCTTCTGTTGCTGGTCCTGCTTCTGTTGCTGGTCCTGCTTCTGTTGCTGGTCCTGCTTCTGTTGCTGGTCCTGCTTCTGTTGCTGGTCCTGC
>JBPOHE010000077.1:0-54166 GCA_052035915.1 Pseudomonadota bacterium | reverse complement strand
CAGGGCAATCGCGCTATGTGGGTGGTTGACAAGCGGCGGGAGGCCACCTATTTGGAAGCAAAGCTCGCACTGGATGGAGACCTTTATGTTGCCACGTCTGCTCGACCCACGTCCCTATTTTGCTCAGCTCCCCGATCCACGCCGGGAGACGCAGAACAAATTGCATGCTCTCCAGGATATTCTGATGATTGTGCTGAGTGCTGTTCTCAGTGGGATCGAAGATTGGGTCGGGATGCAAACCTTTGCCCAGGAACGGGAGGGGTGGTTGCGCCGGTTTCTCGCGTTGCCCAACGGCCTGCCCTCCCACGATACCCTGAGCGCTGTTATGGGCCGCCTCGACCCGGTCGCCTTCCGGGCGGCGTTCACTGCCTGGGCGACGGCCGCGTTGCCGAGTTTGGTCGACGAACAGGTCTGTGTCGATGGCAAAACGGTCCGGGGGAGCCGGGATGGCGACAACGCCCCCATCCATCTGGTCAGCGCCTTTGCCGGGCAGGCACGCTGGGTGCTGGCGCAACAGGCGGTAGCGGAGAAATCGAACGAAATCACCGCGATTCCCGATCTGTTAAGCCTGCTGGACCTGGAAGGTGCGGTAGTATCGATCGATGCCATGGGTTGTCAGAAAGCGATAGCCCAAACGATTATCGAGGGCCGGGCCGATTACGTCTTGGCGCTGAAAGAGAACCATCCGACCTTATCGGCTGCCGTCCAGTTGTGGCTCGACACCGAAGTGGGCCGCGGGCGGTTACCGATACTGGAAACGGTCGAGAAAGATCATGGCCGGATCGAGATTCGGCGCTCTGCCCTGAGTTCCGCGATCGATTGGCTCGACGCCAAACCGGAGTGGGCGGGACTTCAGGCTGTGGGACGGGTCGAGTCTACCCGGCTGATGGGCGAGAACGTCAGCACGGAATACCGCTATTTCCTCTGTTCATTCACCGATCCTCACCGGTTTGCCGCCACTGTCCGCCGGCACTGGGGCATCGAAAATCAACAACATTGGGTTCTGGATGTCCAATTTGGAGAAGATGCGTGTCAGACACGACGCGATCACTCGGCGGAGAATCTCGCGCTGATACGCCGGGTCGCCTTAAATGTATTGCGCCACAATGGTCCGGTACGCGATAGCCTTCGCCAACGCAAAATTCGCGCAGCTCTCAATGATAACTATCGGTTGAACCTTATCCTCGGCGTCCTGACCCCAGCCACTACATAGCGCGATTGCCCTGTGGTGGGCACAGGTTCAGCGGAACACCTCCCGTCGCCGCACTGAGAATCCGGCAGGCCATTCCAGCCGCGTCGGGAAAGGAGGGAGAGACGACGAAATTCGCTTGGTTACGGAGGGTGCCGCCTCCCAGGGGTTGACCGGGCCGGGAAGCGGATCTCGGGTTGATAAGGCTAAGGTCGAGGCGGTGATGGCCTCCCGGCGTGAGTCCACCGCCGAGAGGCACCAGGAAGTGAAAGGAATCTATTCGGTTTTATAGTCTGGCGTGGTGCTGATCTTATGGATACTCAGATCGGCGCCAACGAACTCTTCCTCTTCCGAGAGCCGGATTCCCAGGCTGATTTTCAATAGCCCGTACACCAGGAAACCGCCGCCGAAACCGATCGCCACCCCGAGAGCGGTGCCGAGTAACTGAGCCACGAAGCTTACCCCGCCCAGGCCGCCAAAGGCGCTCTGACCGAAGATCCCCGCGGCCACCCCGCCCCAGAGACCGCACAGGCCGTGCAGGGGCCAGACGCCGAGCACATCGTCGATGCGCCATCTGTTCTGGGTCAGGGTGAAGAGGAGGACGAAGCCGGCCCCGGCGATGCCGCCGACCAGGAACGCACCAATCGGGTGCATGATGTCCGATCCGGCACAGACCGCCACCAGCCCCGCCAAAGGACCGTTATGCAGAAACCCAGGGTCGTTTTTTCCCACCAGCATGGCCGCCAGCACGCCGCCGACCATCGCCATCAGTGAATTCACCGCCACCAGGCCGCTGACCGCGTCCAGGGTTTGGGCGGACATGACATTGAAGCCGAACCAGCCCACGGTCAGCACCCAGGCCCCCAGGGCCAGAAAGGGGATACTGGACGGCGGATGGGCGGCGATCAAACCGTCTTTGCGATAACGTCCGCGACGGGCCCCCAGTACCAGCACCGCGGCCAACCCGATCCAGCCGCCGACGGCATGTACCACCACTGAGCCGGCAAAATCGTGGAATTTGGCCCCGAAGCTCCGTTCCAACCAGCCCTGCAGCCCAAGGTGACCGTTCCAGGCGATACCCTCGAAGAAAGGATACAGCAGACCCACGATCAGGAAGGAAGCCAGCAACTGGGGATAGAACCTGGCCCGCTCGGCGATGCCGCCGGAGACGATGGCCGGCACCGCCGCGGCAAAGGTGAGCAGGAAGAAAAACTTCACCAATTCATAGCCGTTGCGGTCTACCAGGGTCTGGGCGCCGGAGAAAAAATCGATGCCGTAGGCGATCTGGTAGCCGATGGCGAAGTAGGCCAGGGTGGAAATGGAAAAATCCGACATGATCTTGACCAGGGCATTGACCTGACTCTTGCTTCGCACCGTACCGAGTTCGAGAAAGGCGAATCCGGCGTGCATGGCGAGCACCATGACGGCGCCGATGAGGATGAAGAGAACATTGCTACCGGCTTGCAGCGTATCCATTGAGATTCCCAGGGTTGAACGGATAACGCCCGGATGTAGCAGAATCCATGCCATCCTGGGGCAAGCCCCGCTGTGGTGCACTGAAAGCGGCTTCTGGGACCTCGAGCGTCCCTCTAAGGGTGTTGTCCTTGCCCCGAAATGGGGCGGTGGCGTCACTCGTGCACCCGAATCGGGCAACGGCTTCCCGGTGCATGGGACAGGTCACCTAACGCTGGTTGAGCGATCCTGTTTTATAAGGGCGATAAAAAGAAATCGATTTTTATGACTTGACCCTTTAGGAATGGATCTGAGCGTTCACTGGCCTCCGGGCACGGGCTGAAAATGACCGGTTTTTGTTCTTATCTTGAGAACAATCGAGATCATTTGGAGAAAATTGTTTCCAATTTGAGAACGAAAAACCAGATAACATGGCCCATGCCCGGAAGTGCCGACAGGCAGAAGAACCAGCCGTGAATGCGGGCTTTTAGCCCGTCACCCGCTTTCTCTAATCCGTCGGGCTTGAAAAACAAAAGAGGGTAGCCGAGAGGCTACCCTCCAGGTCGGCTCTCCATACGGGGTAATCAGGCGGAGAGCTGAACCCGAAGCTTGGTCATGGCGTTTTTTTCGATCTGGCGGATGCGTTCGGCGGAGACACCG
This sequence comes from Pseudomonadota bacterium, assembly GCA_052035915.1. Taxonomy (GTDB): domain Bacteria; phylum Pseudomonadota; class Gammaproteobacteria; order Chromatiales; family Chromatiaceae; genus JBPOHE01. The sequence goes on along the minus strand of JBPOHE010000077.1, from coordinate 50,865 downwards.
TATTTCTCGGCCAATTCGTGCAGGGTCTGCTTATCGTCGCTGAGCCAACGGGCTTCCAGGATAGTCCGACTGCGAGCGTCCAGTCCTTCGAGGGCCGTGTATAAGCGTTCGCGCCGGTTCAACTCGGTGTCTTCCCGTTCGAGTTGGGCCGAGGGTTCCATCCGCAAATCCGCCAGATAAGCCGCCGGGGCCGTGACCGGACTATCTTCGTCCTCGGCATCGATCTCGAAGGCGACATCCTGGCTGCTGAGCCTGGCCTCCATCTCCAGCACGGTTTCCGGCTTGACGCCGAGTTCCTGGGCGACTTCCTCCACTTCGGCCTTGGTGAACCAGCCAAGGCGTTTCTTCGAGCTGCGGAGATTGAAGAACAGCTTGCGTTGGGCCTTGGTGGTGGCGATCTTGACGATCCGCCAGTTGCGCAGGATGAATTCGTGCATCTCGGCCCGAATCCAGTGCACGGCGAAGGACACCAGCCGTACCCCCATATCAGGATTGAATCGGCGCACGGCCTTCATCAAGCCGATGGTCCCCTCCTGTACCAGATCCGACAGGGGCAGGCCGTAGCCCACATAACCGCGGGCGATTCGCACCACGAAACGCAAATGCGACATCACCAGCTTTTTGGCGGCTTCGAGGTCGTTGTTCCGGCGTAGACGCTCAGCCAGGGCCCGCTCTTCCTCCAGGCTCAGCATGGGGATGCGGTAGGCGGCGCTAATGTAGGCTTCGATGCTTCCGGTGGGGAGATTCCCGGCGGTAATCAGCGCGTTGTTCATTTCGTCTATATCCTACTAAATTACTTTGTTACTTATCTTACTGGATCAGTATGAATTTGCAACGGTCTTACGGTCTTGGTTGCATGTTCGATAGCCGCAAGGCGGTAAAGGTTCCCGCTGAATCGGTCAGTTCGGCTCGATAGCCGCCAGGTGGCGGCTCACGGACAGCCAGGAACCCAGCAGGCCGAGCAGGGCGCCGCTGCCGAGGACGAGCACGGGGAGAATGGCCTCCTGACCGAGGTTGAACTGGCTCTGATAGAGACCCGCCAGGCGTTGCACCGGGCCGGCCAGCAACCAAAGCGAGAGGCTGACCAAGGCATAGGCCAGCAACCCGCCACCCAGGCCGTACCAGAGGCCACTGTAGAGGAATGGCCGGCGCACGAAGGCATCGGTGCCACCGACCAGCTTGACGATGACGATCTCCGCCCGGCGGTTCTCGATCTCCAGGCGGATGGTGTTACCGATCACCAACAATACGGCGAGTCCGAGCAGAACACCGACCAGGGCCACGGTGCGTTGGGCGATCTCCATCATGGCCTGGAACCGCTTGACCCAGAGCAAATCGATCTGCACCAGTTCGGCCTCGGGCAGGGCCTTGAGTTGGGCGGCGAGGCTATCGGCGGTGGCCGGCAGCTTGGCGATGCTCGGGGCGGGTTCCACCAGCAACAGGGCGGGCAAGGGATTTTCCGGCAGCAGATCCAGGGCGGCGCCGAAACCGCTGTGTTGGCGGAATTCCTGTAGTGCCTCCGCCGGGGTGACCACCTGGACGCGGGCGATACTTGGCACCTTGGCCAACCTCTGGGCCAGGGCGCTGGCCTTGGGGGTGTCCAGGCCCGGCTTGAGAAAGACCGAGATGCTGGCCGAACCGGCCCAGTTCACCGCCAATTGCTGCAGATTGCCGATCACGGCAAACAACCCGGACGGGAGGGCGAGGGCGATGCCGATGACGCAGATGGTCATCAGACTGGCGATCGGGTTACGGGCCAGTTGTCCCAGGGTGGTAACCGCCACCTGGGCATGGCGCGAAAACCAGGCGCGTAGCCGGAACAGGGGAGGGCGGGCGGTAACGGTCTTTGACGCAGATGGGGACGTCATCAGGCCACGGCTCCGGTATCCTGGGTCAGACGGCCATGGGCGAGACTGAGGATACGATGGCGCATCCGCTGTAGGAGATAGATGTCGTGGGTGGCGATCAAGACGGTCACCCCGACCTGATTGAGTCGTTCGAACAATTGCATGATCTCCCAGGCGAGTTCGGGATCCAGATTGCCCGTGGGCTCATCGGCGAGGAGGATCGGCGGGCGGCTGACGACGGCGCGGGCGATACCGACCCGCTGCTGTTCGCCGCCGGAGAGGGTGATGGGATAGGCGGTTTCCTTGTGCAGCAAGCCGACCTTGTCGAGGGCGGCGCGCACCCGCCGACCGATTTCCCGGTGACCGATACCAGCGACCACCAAAGGCAGGGCGACATTGTCGAACAGGGTGCGATCGAGCAGCAGGCGATGGTCCTGGAAGATGATGCCGATCTCGCGGCGATGGTAGGGGATGGAGCGCTTGGAGAGACGGGCGAGATTGCGCCCGTTCACCCGTACCTGGCCCGAGGTGCAGCGTTCGAGTAGGGCGATCAGTCGCAGCAGGGTGCTCTTGCCGGCGCCGGAATGGCCGGTCAGGAAGGCCATCTCGCCCTGGGCGAGGTGGAAGCTGACATCGGTTAGCCCCCCCTGACTTCCGGGATAGTGCTTGCTGACGCGCTCGAAGACGATCACGGCTCGAACAGGGCGGAAACAAAGTCTTCCGGGACGAAGGGGCGCAGGTCGTCGATCCCTTCGCCGACACCGATGTAACGGATGGGCACCTTGAGCCGTTCAGCGATGGCGAAGACTATGCCGCCCTTGGCGGTGCCATCCAGTTTGGTCAGTACGATGCCGGTCAGGCCGACCGTATGATGGAACTGCAGCGCCTGATTGACGGCGTTTTGTCCCGTGGTGGCGTCCACCACCAGCAGGACCTCATGGGGGGCCTCGGGGTCGAGCTTTTTCATCACCCGGGAGATCTTGCTGAGTTCTTCCATGAGGTTGATCTTGGTATGCAGACGCCCGGCGGTATCGGCGATGAGTACGTCGATCTGTCTGGCCTCCGCCGCCTGCAAGGCATCATAGATGACCGAAGCGGCGTCGGCTCCGGAGTGCTGGGCGATCACCGGGATGGCGTTGCGCTCCCCCCACACCTGGAGTTGTTCGATGGCGGCGGCGCGGAAGGTATCCCCGGCGGCCAGCATCACCGATCGCTTCTCGGCCTGGAAACGTTTGGCCAGCTTGCCGATGGTGGTGGTCTTGCCGGCGCCGTTGATGCCGACCATGAGTACCACCAGGGGGCGCCCGGAGGAGGGAGATCTGGCTCGGTTGACACAGCCGTTCAGGATACCAAGCAGGTGCTGTTGCAGAATGGCGTTGAGGGCCTGGGGATCCGAGAGTTCCCGGCGTTTGACCCTTTGGCCGAGGTCACCGATGATGCGGTTGGTGGCCTCGACGCCGACATCCGCGGTCAACAGGAGGGTTTCCAATTCATCCAGGAGATCGGCGTCGATGGTCTTGCGACCCAGCAGCAGCCGTGCCAGACCCTCGGTGAACTGGGTGCGGGTACGGACCAGGCGCGACTTGAGCCGCTGCAATAGGCCGACCTTGGGGGCTTCTTCAGCGGCGGGGGGCGCCCCCTCGGGAAGAGTCTTTTTTTTGCCGAAGCCGAACATGAATCGAGTGACTCCCTGCTGGGGGTTGAACCTATGAGCGTTGACGTCGGTCTTTGTACCATGGGAAACGGGGTATGGGACAGACGCTAGATTTGAAGCGGCCCGGGTGGGGGTATTGATTCGCCCCGGGAGGCTCCCAATGTCGCGAAGAAACCTTTTGCCCGGATTCCCCGGTATCTGACAGCAGGACAATAGGAAAATAACCATGAAACAGGCTTTCTTTTTGCCGGCGCTCTGGCTGTTGGCCGGCTTGAGCGCCCAGGCCGCGGAGGTAGAGGAATTTCGCCTGGACAACGGCCTACGGGTGCTGGTGAAACCGGATCACCGGGCACCCGTGGTGATGTCCCAGGTATGGTATCGGGTGGGCTCAAGCTATGAGACCGAGGGCACTACCGGGATCTCTCATGTGCTCGAGCACATGATGTTCAAAGGTACGCAAAAGCATGGTCCCGGAGAGTTCTCCCGCCTCATAGCCGAGAACGGCGGTACCGAAAACGCCTTCACCGGCACCGATTACACCGCCTATTACCAGCAACTGGCGAAGGATCGTCTGCCCATCGCCCTGGAGCTGGAGGCGGATCGGATGCGTAACCTCATCATCCTGGATGATGAATTCGCCAAGGAGCTGGCGGTAGTGAAGGAGGAGCGACGGATGCGTACCGAGGACAAGCCTTTCGAGCTGACCCAGGAGCAGTTCAATGCCGCCGCTTACCGCACCTTGCCCTACCGAAATCCGGTCATCGGTTGGATGCACGACCTCGATGAACTCCAGCCCGATGAATTGCGAACGTGGTACCAACGTTGGTACGCCCCCAACAATGCCACCCTGGTGGTGGCCGGCGATGTGGAGCCCAAGGCGGTGTTCGAGCTGGCCAAGCAGTATTTCGGCGCCTTCGAGCCTCAGGCGACGCTCCCGATCAAACCCCCGGGCGAGCCGAAACAGTTGGGGCCGAATCGGATCCGCGTCCGCGCCCCGGCGAAGGAGCCCTATATCATGCTCGGTTTCAAGGCCCCCAACCTGCGCAAGGGGGCGGATGATGGGGAGCCCTATGCCTTGGAGATGCTGCTCGCCGTGCTCAGCGGCGGCGACAGTGCCCGCCTGAGTCGCGATCTGGTGCGCGGGGAGCGCATCGCCACGGCCATCGACGCCGATTACAGCGCCTACACCAGGCTGCCGGGGATGTTCACCCTGGATGCTATCCCGGCCCCGGGCCGCAGCCTCCCCGAATTGGAGGTGGCCATGCTGCGCCAGATCGAGAAACTCAAGACCGAGCCGGTGAGCCAGGAAGAGCTGGAGCGGGTGCGTGCCCAGACCAAGGCGGCGCGGGTGTATGAACAGGATTCGGTACACTATCAGGCGATGCAGATCGGTCTGCTGGAGACCATCGGCCTCGACTGGACCTATGTCGATCGCCATGTCGCGGCCTTGGAACGGGTCACTCCGGAACAGGTGCTGGCGGTGGCCCGCAAATACCTCAACGAAGACAATATGACGGTAGCGGTGCTGGATCCGTTGCCGATCGAATCCGGTGAAAAGATGATGCGAACCGCCTTGGAGATGGATCATGGTCATATTCGCTGACAGGCCGAGGTGGCTGTCCTGGTTCCTCGCCCTCTGGCTGTTGGGTGGTTGGCTTGGCAGCGTCGAGGCGACGCCCAGGATCGAGACCTGGAACACCGCCGCCGGGAGTCGGGTGATGTTCGTGGCCTCGCCCGAACTACCCATGGTCGATGTGCGCCTGGTGTTCGATGCCGGTAGTGCCCGGGATGGCGAACGACCCGGGCTGGCGGTACTGACCAACTCGGTGCTCACCGAAGGGGCTGGCGGGCTGAGCGCGGATGAGATCGCCGAGCGCATGGATCGGATCGGCGCCGATCTCGGCAGCGGGGCGGAGCGGGATTACGCCTGGTTGTCCCTGCGCACCCTGTCCGAGGCCAAGGTCCTGACGGCGGCTCTGGAGACCTATAGTCTCATCCTCGCCAAACCCGACTTCCCGCCCAAGGACCTGGAGCGTCAGCGTCAGGCCATGCAGGTCAATCTGCGGACCGATGAACAATCCCCGGGTTCGGTGGCACAGAAGGCGTTCTATCGCAACCTCTATGCCGATCACCCCTATGCCCAGGACAGCGGCGGCACCCAGGAGTCCCTGAAGGCCATCACCCGGGCCGAGGTGGAGGCTTTTTACCGGAAATACTATGTCGCCCCCAATGCCCTGGTCGCCATCGTCGGCGCCTTGACCCGCCCCCAGGCCGAGCAACTGGCCGAGCAGATCACCTCCGGCCTCCCCAAAGGCCAACGAGCCGCCCCTTTACCGGAGGTGAAGTCCCTGGCCGGGGCCTTGGAGAAGAAGCTCATCTTCCCCTCGACCCAGTCCCATATCTTCATTGGCCAACCCGGGATCAAACGCAATGACCCGGATTTCTTTTCCCTCTATGTCGGCAACCACATCCTCGGTGGCAGCGGCCTGGTCTCCATCCTGGTGGATGAGGTCCGCGAGAAACGGGGCCTCTCCTACAGCGTCTACAGCTACTTCTTGCCCATGCTCCAGGCCGGTCCTTTCCTCATGGGGGCACAGACCAAGAATGCCAGCGTCGACGAGGCCCTGGGGCTGATGAACGCCACCCTGAAACGCTTCATCCGCGAAGGGCCTACCGCCGAGGAACTGACGGCGGCGAAAAAGAACATCACCGGCGGTTTTCCCCTGCGCATCTCCAACAACAGCAAGATCCTGGAATATCTGGCGGTGATCGGGTTCTACAACATGCCATTGGATTATCTGGATACCTTCAATGCCAAGATCGAGGCGGTGACGGCGGAGCAGATCCGGGACGCTCTCCGGCGTCGCCTCAATCCCGAACAGATGGTGACCGTGGTGGTGGGCGGCGAGCCCAAGACCCGGAGTCCTTGAGACCTCGTGGCTACCGCGGAGAGGAATCGGGTCCGCATCGTCGGCGGCACACTCCGCGGACGACGCCTCGAATTCCCGCTGGCGGACGATCTACGGCCTACCCCGGACCGGGTGCGTGAAACCCTGTTCAATTGGCTGCAACCCATGATCGCCGGGGCCCGTTGTCTGGATCTCTTCGCCGGCAGCGGGGCGCTCGCCATCGAGGCCTTGTCACGCGGGGCCGCGGAGGCGGTGGCCCTGGATCGATCGGCGGCGGTGGCGCGCCGGTTGCGTGATACGGCACTGCGGTTCGGCCTCGACAACTTGCGGGTGGTCCAGGCCGAGGCCGCGGCTTGGTTGCAACACCCCTGTCCCCAAGGCTTCGATCTGGTGTTTCTCGATCCGCCTTTTACGTCCGACCTGATCCCCCGGGTGATCCCCTGGCTCCTGGCTGGGGGATGGCTGGTTCCCGGTGGTCTGGTCTATCTGGAACGGGATGCCCACCAACCCGCCCCACCCCTGCCGGAGGCCTTGATACCCTTCAAGGAACAGCGTGCCGGCGGGGTCGACTATGGGCTTTGGCGTTACTCCAGCGGGCAACAGGATGCGGAAGCCGGAGCCGAACCCCTATAATGACGGCCATCTATCATGATGAGGCGTCCAATATATGGCGATAGCGGTTTACCCGGGGACTTTCGATCCAATCACCAATGGCCACATGGATCTGGTGGTCCGGGCCTCGCGATTGTTCGAGCGGCTGATCCTGGCGATAGCGGAAAATCCCGGCAAACGCCCGGCCTTTGATCTGGCGACCCGGGTGCGGTTGGCGAAGGAAGTCTTGGCGGATATCCCGAATCTCGATGTCATCCCTTTCCGCATGCTGCTGGTCGAGTTCGTCCGCTCCCAGGGGGCGAGCGTCATCCTGCGCGGGCTGCGGGCCGTGTCCGACTTCGATTACGAGTTTCAACTGGCGGGCATGAACCGTCGCCTGGCCCCGGAGGTGGAGACTATCTTTCTCACCCCCGCCGAGCAGTTTTCTTATATCTCCTCCAGCTTGGTGCGGGAGATCGCGGCCTTGGGAGGGGATATCTCTCCCTTCGTGCATCCTCTGGTACAGGCCGCGCTGGTCCAATGGCAGCGGGAGGGGGTCGGGAGCGCGATGAAGCTGGCCCCAACCCCAGCTTTGTAAACTTGTTTTTCCACCGTCGAACTGTTACACCAGTAAGCCGCGCGACGAGGCTGGAAGCGGTTCCCGGCTTTTCCTGCGCCGAGTCGCATGGCTTATTTGAGGAGTCTTTGGAATGTCCCTGATAATCACCGACGAATGTATCAACTGTGACGTATGTGAGCCCGAATGCCCGAACGGAGCCATTTCCCAAGGGGATGAGATCTATGTCATCGATCCCGCCCTCTGTACCGAATGCGTGGGACACTACGACACCTCCCAATGCGTAGAGGTCTGCCCGGTGGACTGCATCATCTCGGATCCCAACCACGAAGAAAGCAAGGACGATCTCTACGAGAAGTACCAGCGCATCACCAGCCAGAAATAGCGGCCTCGATCTAGCCGGTTTTCGCACGAGGCCCCGATCGGGGCCTTGGCGTTTCATGGCCCAGCTTCATTTCTGGCAACGGGGGCAGTAGAAGCTCGAGCGCTGGCCGATGCGTACCGCTTCGATGGGGGTCTGACAGGTTCGGCAGGGTTCACCAGTGCGACCATAGACCGCCAGTTGCTGGGCGAAATAGCCGGGGCGTCCCTCGCTATGCTGAAAGTCCCTCAAGGTGGTGCCGCCTTGGGCGATGGCTGCCCTGAGCACCTCCCGGATGGCCTCGGTCAACCGCCCGCAGGCGTTCCGGGAGAGGCGGGAAGCCATTCGCTGGGGGCGGATACCGGCCTGGAACAGCGCTTCGCTGGCATAGATGTTCCCCACCCCCACCAACACCTGGGCGTCCATGATGAAGTTCTTGATCGCACGACGCTTTCCCCGCGAGACCCGATAGAGCCAGTCCCCATCGAAGCCGTCTTCCAGGGGTTCGGGACCCAGTTTGGCGAGCAGCGGGTGATCGAGGGGATTGGCTTGGATCCACAACAGGGCGCCGAAACGCCTTGGGTCACGTAGACGCAGGCAGCCACCGCCTTCGACCAGGAGATCGAGGTGGTCATGGGGCCCGGCGGGGCTATCGGCGTCGACCAGACGCAGGCTCCCGGACATGCCCAGGTGGATGAGTAGGGTGCCGCGATCAAGCTTGAGTAAAAGATATTTTCCGCGCCGTTCGACCTCCCGGATCGAACAACCAGCGACGAGCCGGGGCAGTTCCGGGCTGACCGGCCAGCGTAGTCGCCCATCCCGGATGAGTGCCCCGATGAGACGCTTGCCGCCGACCAGGTCCGCGACGGCGCGACGGGTGGTTTCGACTTCAGGAAGCTCAGGCACTTTGGATTGGGTTATTGATGGTGGGCATGCGCAGGAAATGGGGGGGCTTTGTTGGTTGCCAAGTGGGGAAGAGGGGGATTTCTTGTCTGTTGTCGTGCAGCGGTGGTGGAGCCCTGGCCGGTCACATCAACAAGATTCTTTTAGGCTTACTCTTGCGCCGGCTACTATTAGGTTGCACCTGGTAGGCGGGGGAGGGGCTGGCCCGTCCACTTATCGAGGCGCTCGGGCATGAGCTTGTTTCTCCAGTTTATTGTTCTCAAATAGAGAATAATCGTGCTAAATATGGCCTTATTTATCTCAAAATAAGAACAAAAACCGGCCATTTTCGGCCCATGCCCGGAACCACTGAGCGCCCACAACCTTTCCTCTTGGGTCTATCGCTCAGCGGCAGATTCAGGGACGGCACCCGTGCCAGAGGGTTCGGAAGACTGAGATGTATTCAGAAATGGTAGGTGTATGAAACTGCTGGGCCTAGATACGGGCGGAACCTTCACCGACTTCGTCTACTTCGATGGCGAGCGCCTGCGGGTGCACAAGGTGCTGTCCACCCCGCAAGCCCCGGAGCAGGCCATCCTCCAGGGTATCGCGGAGCTGGGCTTGAATCCCGAGGGACTGCGCCTGGTCCATGGCACCACGGTAGCTACCAATGCGGTACTCGAAGGCAAGGGGGTACGCACCCTGTATATCGGTAATCGGGGGTTTGCCGATCTGCTCGCCATCGGCCGTCAGGCCCGGAAACATCTGTATCGGCTCCAGCCGCCGGTGGAATCTCCCCCTTTGCCGTCCGAACTCTGTCTGGAAACCGGCGGGAGGCTGAACGCCCGGGGGGAAGAGGTGGAACCCCTGACCCAGGCGGATCTCGACCGGCTGGGGGCGGAGATCCGTTCGCTCGCCCCCAGCGCCGTGGCTATCAACCTCTTGTTTTCCTACCTCGACGACAACTACGAGCGGGCCATCGAAGCCATCATCCCCAAGGATATCTTCGTCTCCCGTTCTTCCCGCGTCCTGCCGGAGATCCGTGAATACGAACGGGGTCTGGCCACCTGGCTCAACGCCTGGGTCGGTCCCCTGTTGCAGGGCTATCTGGATCGGCTCGCGGCGAGCCTGCCCGGGGCGCGGGTGGCGGTGATGCAAAGCTCGGGCGATACCGTCCTGGCGCGTCAGGCCGGAGACATGGCGGTGCGGATGTTGTTGTCCGGACCGGCCGGGGGTCTGGTCGGTGCCCGTTATCTCGGGAAGCTGTCTGGACGGTCTCGACTGCTGTCCTTCGATATGGGCGGGACTTCCACGGACGTGGCCTTGTTGGATGGCGAGCCCAGGCTCACCGATGAAGGCCGCATCGGGTCCTATCCCGTGGCCGTGCCCATGGTCGACATGCATACCATCGGCGCCGGCGGGGGTTCCATCGCCCGCTTGGATAGTGGCGGCTTACTCCAGGTGGGACCGGAATCCGCCGGGGCGCTGCCGGGGCCGGCCTGTTACGGTCGGGGCGGACGGGAGGCGACGGTCAGCGATGCCAACCTTCTGTTGGGGCGATTGCAGGCGGATCGCTTTCTCGGCGGGCGGATGCCCCTCGACCCCGGGGCCGCCCGCCAGGTGATACAGCCCCTGGCCGAGGCCATGGGCGCTTCGCTGGAGGAGGCCGCCCTGGGTATCCTGCAGGTGGCCAACGAACACATGGCCCGCGCCCTGCGGGTCATCTCGGTACAGCGCGGTGTCGATCCCCGTCCCTTCACCCTGCTGTCCTTCGGCGGGGCCGGCGGGCTGCATGTCTGTGCCCTGGCCCGGGCCCTTGGCCTGCGCCAAGCCATGGTCCCCGCCCAGGCCGGGGTACTGTCGGCCCTAGGGATGCTCGTGACCCGACCGGGTCGGCAGTTATCCCACACCTGGGGGGTCCCCCTGCGTCAGGTCGGCGTGGAAGAGGTGAACGCCCGCCTCCAGAGCCTGATGGCCACGGGATGGCCGTCGCTCATCGAGGAGGGTGTACCCTCTGCGGAGATCGTCCCGGAATTCGCCCTGGATCTCTGCTATCTCGGCCAATCTTATAGTCTGACCATCCCCTGGCGGGACAACATCGACCAAGCCGCCGAGGCGTTCGCCCGGGAACACCAGGGTCGCTATGGACATCGGCTGAACCAGGTGGTGGAAATCAGACACCTGAGAGTAGCTTTGCGCTCTATCTTCATCCCCCAGGTGATGTATCCTCTGCCCCCGGCTCCACCCGGAACCCCCCTGGGCGAGGTCGATCTCCATGGCTATCGAAGGGTAGCCCTCTGGCGGTCGGATGATTTGGCACCCGGCCAGGGCTTTGATGGGCCCGCCCTCCTGGTCGAGGATCTGGCCACCACCTGGGTGGAGCCCGGCTGGCGGGGAACCCGGGATGAATATGGCCATCTTTTGTTGGAGCTGGTGGGTAATGAGGGATGAAATCGGCTTGATTGGATTTGGTGCGCGATCCCACGGGGTGGATCGGATGTTGTGGGGTGGGGATTTTTTGATTTATTTTTGTCCGCCCCCATTGAATGTGGTAGAGAGATCTCTTTTGTACTGTCAACCTGGATTTGAGATGCACTATGGCGCGGAATGGTAACGATCTGGAAGATTTCTACGAAGAAGAACTTCCCGATGCTCCTGATGACGAATGGCAGGAGTACGAGCGCGAACGTCAGGCAAGAAGCCGCGGCGACCATCGCCGCCGGATCGAGAAGTATATGGAACTCAAGCGTCTCCGGGAGCAGATCGGCGACGACAACGGTGGAATCGACGACGATGACTTGAGTAAATGGTAGGGCCTTTCCCATTTGTCCGTACTTTTACTTCGACGGCTCGACCCTTCGGCCGAAGGGTCGAAGGGGAGTTACATCGCGGTGTCGCGTTTTCCCATCGATTCTTTCCCGGATCTCTGGCGGCGGATTTGTCGTCGCCTCACCCCGGCTCTGGGCCGCGCGGCTGAGCCCTGATCCCATCCGTTTCGTCCGCCAACTCTCGCGTAACTCAGGCTCCGCGCCACCAAAGGGTCAAGGGCGCTCTAGAGGGTAATCCCGGCATGCATCGCCTCGTTCGAAACCTCGCCTCTTCGCTCGGGCACCGCCTCGGCGGGCATTTTCCTCGCCCCTGGCTCGAACCGATCAAGCGGCAGGCTAGCGGTCCGGGAGCTTTTCCTACTATCCTGTAGGCTGGTCGCGACGCTTTGCTCGACTGGGGCCTACTCCCGAGATGGGGTTGTTACGCAATAAAAGAATCATCGGTTGGCAGGAGTGGGTCGTGCTCAATGGTCTCGGCCTGCCTCCGCTGCAAGCCAAGATCGATACCGGGGCGAGAACTTCGGCCTTACATGCCTTCAGCGTGCGGGCCTTCAACCGTCGGGGCGGCAAATGGGTGCGGTTTTCGGTTCATCCGCTCCGGGAGGATCCGAGCCGGGTGATCTCCTGCGAAGCCCCGGTCATCGATCGACGGTGGGTGACGGACTCCGGAGGACATAAGGAGATGCGTTATGTGATTGCCAGCCAGATAGGCTTGGCCGAAGCCATCTGGCCCATCGAGCTGACGCTCACCAATCGCGATACTATGAGATTCCGTCTGTTACTCGGTCGAACCGCCTTGGGGAGAAGGTTTCTGGTGCATCCCAGTGCCATCTATCTCTGTGGCGGTACGGCCCGACAGCATCCATTCAGCGCTCTCCCTACCACTGACAACCTGCCAAGCCTATGAAAATCGCCCTTCTTTCCCGTAATCGAACCCTGTATTCCACCCGTCGCCTCATCGAGGCGGCCCGACAACGTGGTCATGAGGTACGGGTGCTCGATGTGCTGCGCTGTTATATGAATGTGACTTCCCTGCGCCCCGAAATTCACTACAAAGGGGAAACGCTCACCGACTTCGATGCCGTCATCCCCCGTATCGGTGCCTCGGTCACCTTTTACGGGACGGCCGTACTGCGTCAGTTCGAGATGATGGGGGTCTATCCGCTCAACGAATCCGTCGCCATCACCCGCGCCCGGGATAAACTCCGTGCCTTGCAGTTGTTGGCGCGCAAGGGAATAGGTCTGCCGGTGACAGGGTTTGCCGAATCGCCGGACGATGTGCAGGATCTGATCAAGATGGTCGGCGGGGCGCCAGTGGTGATCAAGTTGCTGGAAGGCACCCAGGGCATCGGGGTGGTCCTCGCCGAGACCCAGCAGGCGGCCGAAAGCGTGATCGAGGCCTTTATGGGGATGCGGGCCAATATCCTGGTGCAGGAATTCATCAAGGAGGCCCGGGGGGCGGATCTGCGTTGTTTCGTCATCGGCGACCGGGTGGTCGCCGCCATGAAGCGGCAAGCCAAGGAAGGAGAGTTTCGCTCCAACATCCATCGCGGGGGAAGCGCCTCCCTCATCCGCATCACCCCCCAGGAGCGGGAGACGGCGGTCAGCGCCGCTAAGATCATCGGTCTGAATGTCGCCGGCGTGGATATTCTGCGCTCTTCCCATGGCCCGCTGGTGTTGGAGGTCAATTCCACACCCGGCCTGGAGGGGATCGAGACGGCGACCGGCAAGGATATCGCCAGCATGATCATCCAGTTCATGGAAAAAAATGCCCGACCTTATCGTACCCGTACCCGGGGTCAAGGCTGAACTTGTCGCGACCAGGAACCGGCCCAGGTCGCTGATCCGACCTGAGCCGCCGTCCCTGGTGAAGTTGTCGGGCTGAAAAGATGGCCAAGGCCAATCGCATCATCACTATTGGCGACGTTGCTATCGCCCCAGGAGAGAGGCGGAACGTCTGCCTGCCGATCGCCAAGATGTACACCCATGTCCCGCTTGGGATGCCGGTGCATGTGATCAATGGTCGGCGGCCCGGACCCCGTCTCTTCATTACCGCCGCCATCCACGGAGATGAACTCAACGGCATCGAGATCATCCGCCGTCTGATGCGGGTGCATTTGCTCGATCATCTCCGCGGGGCCGTCATCGCCGTTCCCATCGTCAATGTCTTCGGCGTGCTCAATCACTCCCGCTATCTGCCGGATCGGCGGGACCTGAATCGCAGCTTTCCCGGCACGGATACGGGCTCTTTGGCTTCCAGGCTGGCTGATCTCTTGATTCGCGAGGTGGTGAGTCAAAGCACCCACGGGGTCGATATCCACACCGGGGCCTTGCATCGGAGCAACCTACCCCATATCCGCGCCAAGATGGACGATCCGGAAACGGAACGACTGGCTCGTGCCTTTGGCGTCCCTCTCTTGTTGAATTCCGATCTGCGGGACGGCTCCCTGCGGCAGGCCACCGCCGAACGGGGGGTTCCCACCCTGCTTTATGAAAGCGGCGAGGCCCTACGCTTCGACGAGACGGGGATCCGCGCCGGGGTAGGGGGGATCCTCAATGTAATGCGGGCGTTGAACATGCTTCCCAGTGGGCACAGGTCCAGGCATCGGCTCCCAACACCCTTGGTAGCCAGCTCCAGCTTCTGGGTGCGCGCCGCCAATGGGGGTATTCTCCGTACCCATGTGCGTCTGGGTGAAATGGTGGATCAGGGGACCAGGTTGGCGAGCCTCTCCGATCCCTTCGGCGAAGAGGAACAGGCGGTTACCAGTCCCTACAGCGGTATCATCATTGGCCGCTCCAATCTTCCCCTGGTCAATGGCGGCGATGCCATCTTTCATATCGCCCGTTTTCCGCGCAAAACGGATACCGGCCGCACCCTGGAGGCTATCGAGGAATTACCCATGCTGCCGCCGGAGGAGCAATTCCTTTATCAGGAGCCGGAGATTCGCTAAGGGGAAAGCCGCCGCCATCCTGCCTAAGACCGGCGGATGGGACGATTCTACTGGGGCAGCCGATTGGCGGCCCAATTCTTGATGAAGCCGAAGGTGCCCTTGACGACCCCCCAGAGGCGTGGATCTATCCCGTTCAGTCCCTTGGCCGCCCCGTATTCCAGCAGATGCTCGAATTCCTGAATACCGCAGGGACCGGGCAGGGGAAAGTTGGCAAACAGGAATTGACCATCGACGTCCAGACCGCTTATCTGATGGAGAAAGGCCAGGATAAATCGATACTGTACATCGGTCGGGGAAAGTGAGCTGTCGTTCCGCCAGCGGTCGATCTGAGCGACGAAATCGGTGCGACGACGAATCTCCCTGAATAAGCGGTTGGCCATCATCCCTTGGCCTACCCAATCGTTCAAGGAGGATGGGAGGGGAGTCTGGCCTCCGGTCGCGATTGGACTCCGGAGAGGGGGAGGGGCTGCCGGGCGCACTGATGCCGAAGTGGGCTCTCGCGGCTTTTCGGAGGCCATCGGAAACGGCCTCTCGGCGGTGGGGGGCGAAGTCGCCGCAGGTGGAGTCTGCGCCACCGTTTTAGCCGCGGTATTGGCGGCTGTTTGCACCGTCGCTTGGGAGATCACCGGACTTTGAGGTGGCGCCAGCGGATGACCTGAGGCCCCCTGATCTCCCGTCGTGGCGGGAGTGACCGGCCTGTTGGTTCCGATATGAGGTTCATTCAGCCCGGTAAAGGACCTGTCGAGCGCCAACTCGGGGGTCGAGGGTTCTGTCGGTGGGCCGAGTTCGCTGTCCACCAATTTGGAAAGGAGGTTGTGGATCTCCTGGATCACCCGCTCGCGGGCGAGTCGACATTCGCTTGTCAGTACCAGGGAGAGAAACTGGACGCCCGGATTGCCCAGGCTGGATGACAACATCTTCAAGGAATACACCTCGACCCCACGAAAGGGGTCCAGCGC
Organism: Pseudomonadota bacterium; assembly: GCA_052035915.1. GTDB lineage: Bacteria > Pseudomonadota > Gammaproteobacteria > Chromatiales > Chromatiaceae > JBPOHE01. Next base: position 35,306 of record JBPOHE010000077.1, on the reverse strand, counting down.
ATTCTCTTTTTTGGGGGTCACCCGTATCGTCGGCTTGAGACCCGGGTATTCCTTCCACCCCAGATTGGCTACTTCAAGCAAAGGGTCAAGATCCCGAAGAACGAGACGCAACTCGTCCACCAGGAACTTTCCATGGCCCCATTTCTCACGCCATTGCCTGATCCTGGCAACAGTTACAGCGGCAATGTAAGAGGAGGCGGGGGCTTTCTGCGGATTTTCGGCCATCGCCATAATAAGCGGAATCAGCGAAGCTCAAGCATGGGGACAATCACAGTCCTGGGTGAGTGTTGCAGGAACGCAAAAACCCACCGACAGGAACCCATTGTAGTGCGCCGGGGATTCTTGATACCAGGACAATTTCACTCCCTTCCTCGGACGGAACTCTCGTTTTCTCTCCTGAACCTGGAAGAACCGCCATGCTTACTGGATTCGACTCATTCTGGTTCGCCCATGAAGACCTTACAGGCTTACTGGAAAAACGGCAACCCTGTTGTTGTTTTCCAACAAAACATTCCATGCCGGATCGGCAAAATACGGATCTTTTTGCGGGAATCTTTCTCGAAGGCAAGGAAAGCCCTCTACCCTCATCTAGAGCGGTCAGACCACATCTTCCGCAGGCAGTTCCCCGCCTTCGGTGATGCTTTCCCGGGCTTTTGTGCCCAGGTCGGGTTCCATGCCTGGGCTCTTAGAGTGTTTCGGAGCTTCCCTGGAGCTGTCAATTCAGCCTCCAGGGGCGATCAGGGAATCGAATCTCTAGGGGAGAAAGACGGATCAGCGGCGTGCGGTTCGGACGATCATGGAATCACCCCAGCGGATGTGATAGCCACGAACATCCACATGCACGAAGGGGCCATGGCGTGACTTCTTCCGATAAGAACCGAGACCCCCTTCAAATTGCTGGGTTTCCGGGTCCTCGTCCATCGCCTCGATGATCTTGGCCAACACCTGGCCGTCTTTGGCATTGATGCGACCATCACGATTCAGATCATCCATCCGTCCGTCCCTGGGATTTTCGTCGATGAAGATGTCCGCCGCCCCGCCATAAAGGTGACGGCTGAAACGCACATTCCCCAAGCTGGCATTGTGATGGGGCGTTCGATAGCCGCTCATGACCTCGAAGGTGCTGGACTGAATACCCTGATGATTGACCTTTTCCAGCAACATTTCCAGCTTGAGCAATAACTTGGTATCCAATACCAGGAACTTGGGAAAATCCCCTTCCTGACGACAGAGGAACTGGCCCAGGGTAAAGTGAGGGGAAATCCGCAGGTCGACAAGATCGTCGGTGACGCGGATGAATCCTGCCGGAGGGTCGTAGATGGGAAGGTCTCGGTTGCCAGTCGGATTCGGGTAACGCCCGATCCGATAGCCTTCGAGCGAACCATTTTGCATTTCTTCCTGGGGCACCATTACCACCAGATTCAGGAGCATTTCGGCTCCATCCTGTTCACGCTGGATACGTTGCGAATAGAGTCCGGGGCGCTCTGGCGCCGTCCATTGCCAATACCTGAAGCCGACATGCCCCCAGATCCCGCCTTTGCCCAGAGTACGGAAACTGGAAGCCGGATTGGTATCCTCGATGCGGATCCGCAGTCGTTCGCCGGGCAGCACGAAGAGGGCGAGCACCTGATAAGAGGATTCGAGATCTTCGATTTGGACACCGAATCCGAGCTTGCCGGTATCGAAGTGATGCCTTTCGATTTTTCCCAGCACCGGCAAGGTCGCCAACAGTGATAGACACAAAAAAATCCATCGCCTCATTGACAAGAATCCCCCCTTGATTATGGGCCTGACCACAAGTGCTACCTAGCCAGGCCTTGGTTACGACAGAGGCTCCCGAGGAAACGCTCTTGTTGAATACTTTGGCGTGGGAGCCGGTTACCTTGGCTCCCCCATGGTTACCGGCGGCGAGTATAACAAAGCAATTTTTGACGACCCTTCGGGAGATTCCTGAGACAATGGCGAGACAGAGTCGTCTCCTTGCGACACTCGGGCGACTTCGAGGCCGGAGGGGAATGGAAAATCGATGGTCAATTTAGACCATAAAAGTCACGAATGATTCTCCAGGCTTCCTCCGCACGCTCCACATGGCGCACCAGTTTTCTCTCCTCCGGAGAGATCATGGCCTCATCCACCAGGGCATCGAAATCGAAGATCCGGTCCCAGAAACTTCGACCGAAGAGCAAAATGGGGATCGGCCGGACCTTATGGGTCTGCACCAGGGTGAGGGTCTCAAACAGCTCATCCAGGGTCCCATACCCTCCTGGAAAGGCTACTAGGGCCTTGGCCCTCAGCATGAAGTGCATCTTGCGCAAAGCAAAATAGTGAAACTGGAAGCGGAGTTCCGGTGTGATGTAAGGATTGGGTGCCTGCTCGACGGGCAAGGCGATGTTCATCCCGATGCTGAGACCACCGGCTTCTGCCGCGCCCCGATTGGCGGCCTCCATGATGCCCGGTCCACCCCCGGTAGTGACGACGAATTTCCCCTGACTCTGTTCCGTGATCAGCTGGGCGAGGAGACGGGCCTCTTCGTAGTATCTGGATTTATAAACCAAGCGACGGCTGATGCGGATTCGATCAGCCAGCCCGACCTCGGTCGGCCTGGCTCGCCGTTGTTCAAGGAGTGTTTGTAACTGTTGTTTTGCCGCAACGGGTTCGGGGATACGGGCGCTGCCGAAGATCACCACTGTCGAGCGGATACCCAGATCCCGCTGGATGAGCTCGGCTTTCAGAAGTTCCAACTGCAAACGGACGGACCTGAGTTCGTCCCGTTGCATAAAATCCACATCCTCATAGGCCAGTCGATAGGCCGTGGTGGCTTCAGTGGTGGGAGGAGGTTCATCCGTACTCATGGCTTTCGATCTTGGACTCCCAGCCGAAGAAGGCCGTGCGGCGCGGCCCGCGGCAGGGTGCAGAGGAGAAAGGGTTGGGAGTCAGGCTGGCCGGCGACGAAACAATCGCCGGCCAGGGAGTCAGGCAAGGAAGCGGCCGCTCAGCCGGCCAGACGCTCCTGGATGGCGTTGACAACGGCGTCGCTGGAGGTGGCGGTCACGGTCAGCAACATATCCTCTCGGCCGTAGAAGTCGACCAGGGGGGCCGTCTTGGCGTTGTAGGTATCCAGTCGCTTGCTGATTGCCTCCTCGGTCTCGTCATCGCGCTGGATCACCGGGCTGCCGCACTTGTCGCAGATACCGGCTACCTGGGGCGGGTTGCTCTTGACGTTGTAGATCGCCTGGCACTGGGTGTTGGAACAGGTGCGGCGGGTAGTGAGTCGATCGAGGATAACGTCGCGGGGGACGTCGATGTTGACCACGGTGTCGAGTTTGATCCCCAGTTTGGCGAGCATGCCATTGAGGGCCTCGGCTTGGGGGATGGTGCGGGGAAAGCCGTCCAGCAGAAAGCCCTGCTGACAATCCGGCTCCTGGAGACGCTTCTCCATGATACCCAGGATGAGATCGTCCGGGACCAGATCGCCGGCCTTCATATAGGCCTCGGCTTGTTTGCCCAATTCGGTGCCGGCCTGGACCGCGCCGCGCAGGATGTCGCCGGTGGAGATCTGCACCGAACCGTCCAACTGGGTGAGCCGTTTGGCTACCGTGCCCTTGCCTGCGCCGGGGGCGCCTAAAAGAATGAGTCGCATGGAAAAGCTCCTTATCTGATGTGAAAGCCGTATCGAACCAGTATCCGGCCAACCCAGGCCGATCCGAGAGACAGGCGCGGATTTTGCTGCGCCGAAGGATTAAGATCAACAGACTTTGTTCACCCGTGTTTATCGGCCATCCGGTGGCAAGCCATGCCTGTCGGTTGGAGCCATGAAAGGCTCTGGGGCTCCGGCCCTGAGGCCGGGCTTCAAGGGGGGCGGTTGCCGAGTGGCCGCACGGAGAAAAATAGTTGTTGAATGTGACAGGAGGGCCTGTGATGAGACTTGAAGACACTACCGATGAATTCGCCATGGATGGGGCGGATCTGTATCGCGAGGAGGTGTACACCGACCGGAAGCTCGGAAGTATCCGCCAGCTTACCCCGGTGACCGCGGAAGGCGCTATCGATGGCCGCCGCAAACAGCTTTTTCTCGGTCAGGCCCAGATCCTGACCACGGTGGGGGCGTTGCCACTGAGTTTCGAGATCGAAGCTCGCACCCTGGCCGAGGCCGTCAAGGGCTTTGCCGCCGCCGCCCAGGAGGCCCTCGAAAGCACGATGAAAGAATTGCAGGAACTTCGCCGCGAAGCCGCCTCATCCCTCATCATTCCGGAGGCCGGCGGAGGTGCCTTTGGTGGGCCGCCGATGGCACCCGGCGGTGGTAAGCTCAAGTTGCGCTGAGTTTCATGGCCGGGGAATAAGTTTGGCACCCCCGGCCGCTCTGGATGACTGGGGCATGAACAAAAAATAAAGCAAATTTATAACAAGTGATGCTCAATAGTATTTTTCTATTTGCCCGGGCTGTTTCCGCCCTTGCCCGACCGGGGTGCGGCTGATGTCCATCTCCTGGTGGCAACGGGGTCTCGCGATGCGCCAGCAGCTCTGGGAGCTGGATACGGAGCGCCTACCCTGGTGGCAGGCGTTCTGGGTCAAGCTGCTGCGGGTGATCTGCGTCTTCGGCGGGGTGCTGACCAGTGAAGAACTCAGCCTGCGGGCACTGAGCCTGGTCTACACCACCCTGCTGTCCCTGGTGCCCCTGCTGGCTCTGGCCTTTTCCGTGCTCAAGGGGTTCGGTGTCCACAACGAACTCGAACCGGCGCTGCTCAATTTCCTCCAGCCCCTGGGCGACAAGGGCGTGGAACTGACCCACCGCATCATCGGCTTCGTCGAGAACGTCAATGTGGGGGTGCTGGGCTCACTGGGATTGGTGTTGTTGCTCTACACCGTCATCTCGCTGCTGGCCAAGGTGGAACAGGCCTTCAACTTCATCTGGCAGGTGGAGCGTGCCCGTCACCTCACCCAGCGCATCAGCGAGTACATCAGTGTATTGCTGATCGGACCAGTGCTGGTGTTCAGCGCCCTGGGGCTGACCGCCTCCCTGCTCAACAGTTCCTGGGTGCAGCGGTTCCAGACCATCGAGGCTTTCGGTACCCTGGTCCAGGGCTTTGTCCAGCTCCTGCCCTATCTGCTGGTCATCGCCGCCTTCACCTTCGTCTATATCTTCATGCCCAATACCAGGGTGCGCTTCCTGCCAGCTCTGCTCGGGGGACTGGTGGGTGGGACCCTGTGGCAGACCCTCGGCTGGTTGTTCAGCCTCTTCATCGTCCACTCGACCAACTACACCGCCATCTATTCGAGCTTCGCCATCCTGGTGTTCTTTCTCATCTGGCTGCAGGTGAGCTGGCTGGTGTTGCTGTTCGGGGCGAGCGTCGCCTTTCATAGCCAGAACCCCCAAAGTCTCTTGCCCGGGCAGGGCCGTTGGCCGCTGAGCAACCAGTTACGGGAACGGGTGGGGCTCATGTTGATGTTCCGGATTAGCAAGGATTTCTATCTCCGTCACCCGCCACCGGGCCTGGACGAACTCGCGCGTTGGATCAAGATGCCCATCGGGGCGCTCCAGTGCGTGCTCCAGCTCCTGGAGCGACAGGGCCTGGTGATCCAGGCCGAAGGGGAAGAGCGGGGCTATGTGCCCGCCTACGACCTGGAGCGTATGGGAGTGCTGGATCTGCTGCATACCCTGCGCCAAGGTGGGGAGAACGACCGTCTCAGCGCTTTGCGACTGCATCAGGAGCCGGTGGTGGACGACCTCCTGGCGGCGATGGAAGAGGCCGCCGCGGAGCGGATCCAGGGCTTGAGCCTGAGGGCACTCGTCCTCGAGGCCATGGCGGATGCCCAGCCTCAGGCCGAGACGGCTCCTGGCCCTGATTCATCCGCAGATGGCCCGGAAACACCGGACGAAGCCGATGCCGAGCCTTCACCTCAATGATCTTCGACGCCCATTTCCACATCATCGACCCCAGGTTTCCCCTGGTGCCCAATGCCGGTTATCTCCCCGAGGCCTTCGTAGCCGAGGATTACCGCCGACAGACCCAAGGCTTGGAGATCCTCGGTGGGGTGGTGGTTTCCGGGTCCTTCCAGGCCTTCGATCAGGGCTTTCTGCTGGCCGCTCTGGCGGAACTGGGTCCGAGCTTCGTCGGTGTCACCCAGCTACCCGCCAGTGTCAGTGATACGGAGATTCAGCACCTGGACGCCGCCGGGGTGCGCGCCTTGCGCTTCAATCTCGCCCGTGGCGGCTCGGCCGGGATCGAGGATCTGGAGCGCCTAGCCAGGCGGGTATTCGATCTCGCCGGCTGGCCGATCGAACTCTATGTGGATTCAGTCGCCCTGGCGGAACTCTTTCCCCTCCTGACCCGCTTGCCGGCCCTCTCCATCGATCATCTGGGGCTGCGGCAGGCCGGGTTTTCCAATCTCCTGCGCCTGGTGGAGCAGGGGGCGAAGGTCAAGGCGAGCGGTTTCGGGCGGCTCGATTTCGATCCCCTACAGGCCATGCGGAGGATCGCCGAACTCAACCCCGCGGCCCTGATGTTCGGCACCGATCTCCCCTCGACCCGGGCGCCTCGCCCTTTCGAACATGGGGATGTGGCGCTGATCCAGGAATATTTTCCCTCCCGGCTGGCGGAGCGGCTGTTGTATCGCAACGCCGTCGCCTTTTACCGACCGCGACTGATAGCGAACCAGCCGCCTGGCTCCCCTCACTGACGGATTTTCAGCTTGATTTCAGCTCGGGCACCTATCCTAGAGAGTGAAAGCCAAGGTGAAAGGGCCTTCACCCAGAACAGCTGGCGCCCCTTTTCAGTGGAACCGAAACCGGGACGCCCGAACAGGAGAGATCCCATGAAACCGCGTCACCTCTTTTTCACTCTTAGCACTCTGGCCGGCCTGGTGTTGGCCGCCTCCGCCATCGCCCAACCGGCCCCCGCCGCCGGTCCGGCCTTCGGCCCCCCGAACTTCGCCGACGTGGATGCCAACAAGGACGGCGTCATCACCCCGGACGAACTCAACCAGTATCACAGCAACCGCATGGCCCAGCGTGCCCAACTCGGCTATCCGATGCGCCACGCCGGCATGGGGCCGCCCTTCGCCCAATTGGATAGGAATGCCGATGGCTCCTTGAGCCCCGAGGAGTTTCCGGCTTGGCAGGGACGCGGAGGACCTCGGGGCCGGTGGGCGAACCAGGCCGGACCCGGTTTCGGCCCAGGTGGTGGTGGTCCCATGGGTGGCTTCCATCCCTGTTGGTGGACCCAACCCAACCAATAAGGCGATTTCTTTTGACAGTAATCGCCTAACCTGACACCGATCCCTGGTAGTTAGGTTGTCCTTCAGCGGCGGATGAGGGGAGTCACTCATCCGCTCTCACCTCTGGAACCCAGCGCCGGGTTCGGTTTCGAGGAGGCCATGAGCGCCGCGAGCCGCCTCCATCGTCGAACCCGGGCCACAGCCTGTTCGTCCGGTTCAGTGTTCTCCTATGGAGAACAAATATACCTATATTCATTAAATTGTTCTCGAAAAAAGAACAAAATTGGCTATTTCCCGTCGATGCCCGGAGCGGTGGGGTTGGGTTGATCCCATCAGGCCAACATTTCAAGCGACCTCGACGAGGGGGTTTATCCTGATTAGGCGATAACCTGGCGGACCAGGTAGAGAATCGGTGATACCCATGAGCTGGGTGGTCAGGGGCGGCTCTGCTTGGGTGTGGTATCCGAACAGGCCAAGGCGCGGACCCGAAGGGATCTCCCATCCCTTCAATGTTCCAGCAAGTTCCAGGCTTCGGCGTCCGAGAGGGCGGGAGGTTGCGAAAAGACCCAGCGGTGGGTCCCCGGGGATGGCGGTTCCGCCGGGGAACTTCCGCTGGGCGTGGCCGGGCTCAATCCTTTTTCAACAGCCCCAGGAGGTCGGAGAAGGGGCGATGGGTGCTCTGGGCCGATTCCTGTCCGGGGGTACCGAGGTTCTGACCGGCGGCGGACGTAAAATCCTCGTAACGGCGGTGTTCGTTGTCGTGACAGTAGAGGCAGAGCAATTCCCAGTTGCTGCCGTCCGCGGGATTGTGGTCGTGGTTGCCGTTCTTATGATGAACCGTGAGTTCCCGCAGATTCTTCTGATCGAACACCCGGGCGCAACGACCGCAGACCCAAGGGAACAGCTTGAGTGCCTGTTCCCGATAACCTTGCATGCGTTCCTCCCGGGCGCGCCTGGCCGCGGCCACCACGGCATCCAGACGCTGGTTGCCCGAACCATCCGCGATCGGCGAACCCTTTTCGGCTGAATCTCTCCGGGACATGGGAGGCTCAACTCTCGATGGGAGTGGAGGATTTCAGGCAGCCACGGCGATCGTAGCTGACATCGGCCAATTGGCGGCAACCGATGAGTTGAATCACCCTGGGCAAGGCTTTCTGCATGGTCTGGATCTCGTGTTGGAAGGTATCCGAGTCCGTGGGATGACGGTCGCACGGCAGATAGAACATATTGGGGTCCGTATCCAGCTCGACATTTTCACGCAGGAAATTCGCCCAGCGGAATTCGATGAAAAAGGCGGCGTTTTGCTTGGTCGGCTGGAATGTCTCCTGGTTGCAGAGGTTGCGATCCTTATCCTTGAGTTCGTCCTTGAAATAACAGCCCGCATCCCGGATCCAGCGCGAAAGGGTGCGGAAGGGATCATTGAGGATCTCCCCGACATGCCGTGGCAACAGGCTGGGATTCAATGGACCCACCCCCTTTTCGTCCCTCAACCAGGCAAAATTATTCTTCACCATATCCTTCCAGAAGGTATCCAGGTCTTTGTCCGACCAGTCGAGCAGGACGTAAGCCACCGCTACTTTCTCCGCTTTGGGGATATCGGCGCGCCACAAAGCGGTACAGAGGTGATGATGATCCGTTAAATAGAAGGTCTTTTCCGGCGGGCCGATGATGACGGGGACGAGATGGCCCTCCTGACAGAGAAACTTTTCCAGCTCGCCCTTCTCGAACTTATTCTCGATGGATCGCCGCTTGCACTCGGCAGACACCATGCCTACCGAGAACTGGGTAGGGTGGAGCTTCTCCACCGGCACTTTGAACAAATCACCCGGCTTCAGCGTTTCCAGATCCTGGTGCCGTTTCATCTTGGTATCTCCTGGGGTTGAAAGCGAAAGAGGTAGGCGGACAGAGGCTCAGGCTCCAGGGGAATCCTGGTCGCCCGCGGGCTTGGGCTTGTCCTCGGTATATTTCTGGCTGAAAAAAGAGGGAAAGTGACGTACCACGAAAATGGCCAGGGCATTCCCCACGCCGAGGATATAGAGCCCATGCGCCAGCGCCAGCCCAACGGAGGCGGTCGCCCAGAGTAAAGCGGCCGTCGCCAGGCCGGTAGTGCGATCCCGATCATGAAAGATCACCCCGGCACCGAGAAAGCCGATGGCACTGACCACCTGGGCCGAGATCATGGTGGGTGGGGCCTTGTCGCCAGCGGCGAGCATCGACACCATGCCGAAGGTACAGGCGCCCAGGGCTACTGCGGCAAAGGTGCGGATCTGGGACTCGATATGGTGTTGATACCGTCTTTCCCAGCCGATGAGCCCGCCGAGCACGACAGCCAGCAAGGCTCGCCCCAACATGGTGTAATCCAGATCGGTCAGCATCATCTCAGGCCTCCAGCTTCGTCGAACCCGCGCCAACCGGTCTGTTGCATCCAATCCTTCGTGTTTCGGGAGAGAGGGGAGGGGAGGCAGACCGGGATGAGATCAACATCAAAAAGGATACTTTTTATAAGATTTCTTTATTGTTCATCTGGCTTAATTCAAGCATGGGGGATCCGCCTCTGCAAGTTTCCCTAGGTACGGGACCAGATAGCGCGATGGCCCTGGGACGCTACCGCCTCAAGGTGACAACTCGGATGATCCACCGCCCTACCGGATGAGGCGATCGCCGGGTCGCAGGTTGAGCGCCTTACGCACGGGGGCGGGAAGAACCAACCGCCCCTGGGGACCGATCTGGACTTCGTGGAGGGACATGCCATCGCGCAGACTTCATGCCAGCCACTTCTCTTGCCCGCTTTTTAGGTAAACACTCCTGGGCCATCCTGGTCGTATGATATAGGGTTTTCACTGAGTCGCTTCCCGCGGGGGTCAGCATGCGTCACATACCCAAAACCGGTGCCGCCATCTTTTTCGACGTCCTCACTGAACTTGGGGTCGAGTATCTGTTCGGGCACACCGGCGGGGCGGTCATTCCCTTGCATGTGGAGCTGAATAAACGCCTACGTCGTGGCGAACCGGTGCCCAGGTTCGTGCTCTTTCGCCAGGAAGGCGGCGCCGGCCATGCGGCGGAAGGCTATGCCCGGGCCTGTGGTCGTATCGGCGTGGCGTTGGCCACTTCCGGTCCCGGCGCCACCAATCTCACCACCCCCATCGCCGATGCCTATAAGGATTCCCTGCCGACGGTGTTCATCACCGGCCAGGTGCCGAGTTTCGCCATCGGCACCGACGCCTTCCAGGAGGTGGATACCCTGGGGATCACCCGGCCTATCACCAAGCACAATTACCTGGTGAAGGATGTGCACGACCTGGAATGGAGCCTGCGCGAGGCCTTCAGCATCGCCTCCAGCGGTCGCCCCGGGCCGGTGTTGGTGGATATCTGTAAGAATGCGCAGTTGAGCCAGACCAGTCGCAACAATCCACCGCGGCTCAGACGTCGGCAACCCATCCCCTTCGACGCCGCTCGTGCCGACGCCATTCTGGAGGCCATGACCAAAGCCGAACGGCCGGTGATCAAGGCCGGGGGTGGGGTGATCAGCGCCAATGCCGCCGCGGCCCTGCGCGCCTTCGTCGAGCATCTCGATGTACCGGTCACCACTACCTTCAACGCACTGGGGGCCATACCCTTCGCCCTGGAACAGAATCTCGGCATGCCCGGCATGCACGGCACCATCCCCGCCAACTATGCCCTACGGGAGGCGGATTTCATCCTCACCCTGGGCGGGCGTTTCGACGATCGGGTGGCCGTCAAAGGCTTTGCCAATGGAAAACGCATTGCCCATGTGGATGTGGATCCCACCGAGATCGGCAAGGCGATCCGCACCGATTTGTCCCTGGTGGCGGATCTGGGGACTTTCCTGGCCCACGCCCAGGAGCGTCCTCGGGTGGAGCATCAGCAACCCTGGCGGGAGCGCGTCAGGGAGTGGCGTCGGCACCTGCCGAAAGCCTATGACATGACCGACGTCATCAAGCCCCAGGCGGTGATCCAGGTCATCTCCGAGCTGACCCGGGGCGATGCCACCCTGGTCACCGGGGTAGGGCAGCATCAGATGTGGGCGGCCCAATACTACGAGTTCAGCCGACCCAGGCAGTGGGTGAGTTCCGGTGGACTGGGCACCATGGGCTTTGGCTTGCCCGCCGCCATCGGCGCCTGGTTCGCCGATCCCGGCAAGCCCGTGGTGCTGATCGACGGTGACGGCAGTTTCCAGATGAACATCCAGGAACTGGGCACGGTGGTGGCCAACGCCATCCCATTGAAGATGTTCGTGCTCAACAACAGTTACCTGGGTATGGTTCGCCAGTGGGAGGACATGATGGACGGCGGTCATCATTACGAGACCTGTCTGGCCCGCAATGCCCATTGTGATCCCGACTGCACGGATACCGATCAGGGCTGCCGGCGGCAGATCCCCAACCTGACCGGTCTCAAGTTCGTCTATCCGCGCCTCAAGACCCTGCGTATCCGGGACCCGTCCGCCTTGCGGGAAGGGATACGCCAAGCCCTGGAGCAGCCGGGTCCGGTACTGGTGGATGTCTGGATCGACAAGATCGAGAACGTCCTGCCCATGGTGCGTCCGGGGCAATCGCTGGAAGAGATGATCGAATCCTGAAGGGTTTTCGGCCCACGGGCCAAGGCGGAGGAGAGCAGGCATGCTGATCGGGGTACCCAAAGAGACCAAGGTGCACGAATATCGGGTCGGCCTGACCCCGTCCGCGGTGCGCGAACTGATCGCTCATGGGCACCAAGTCTGGGTACAGCAGGGGGCGGGCGCCGGGATCGGGGCGGATGACGGGTTGTACCGCGCCGCCGGGGCCAGGATGGTCGAGACCGCCGAGGAGGTGTTCAGCTGTTCCGAGTTGATCGTCAAGGTGAAGGAACCCCAACCGGCGGAACGACCCTGGTTGCGGGAAGGGCAGATACTCTTCACCTATCTCCACCTGGCGGCGGACCAGCAACTGACCCGAGAGCTCCAGGCGAGCGGCGTTATCGCCATAGCCTATGAGACGGTGACCGCGGCGAGCGGAGGGCTTCCCCTCTTGGCGCCCATGTCGGAGGTCGCCGGACGCATGGCTATCCAGGCCGGGGCCGCCTGTCTGGAGAAGGAACGCGGCGGTATGGGTATCCTCCTCGGCGGGGTGACCGGGGTGGCGCCGGGGAAGGTGACCATCCTCGGCGGTGGTACCGTGGGTCGCCATGCCGCCCAGATGGCCCTCGGCCTGGGGGCGCGGGTGGTGGTGATCGACCGTTCCCTGGAGGTACTGCGTCAATTGGCCGCCCAATTCGGTCCGGCGCTGACCACCCTGCATTCGACCGGCGAGACCATCGAGCGGCATGTGCTGTCCGCCGATCTGGTCATTGGCGCCGTGCTCATCCCGGGTGCTACGGCCCCCAAGCTGGTGTCCGCGGCCATGGTGCGGGGGATGAAACCCGGCTCGGTGGTGGTGGATGTGGCCATTGATCAGGGCGGCTGTGTCGCCACATCCCGTCCCACCACCCATGCCGAGCCGACCTTCGTGGTGGAGCAGGTGGTGCACTATTGCGTGACCAACATGCCGGGGGCGGTTCCCCGCACCTCTACCCATGCGCTCAATGCGGCGACCCTGCCTTTTGTGCTGGCGCTGGCGGGACAAGGGTGGAAAGCGGCGATCAGCGCCGATCCTCACCTGCGGAATGGGCTCAATCTCGCGGCAGGCAGGCTGACCCATGCCGGGGTGGCGGAGTCCCTGGGTCTGGAATATAGCGATCCTCTCGGCCTGGCCGAGGTTCGCCCAGGTCCGGCATGAGTCTCATCTATTACCTCCCCGGTCGGGGTAACCGGCTCCAAGGGGAGGGGATCGGGGCCCTGGTGCAACGCCTGGGGGGCCAGGTCCGGGGACGGGAACTGCAAGGGGACTTCACCCGCCTCGCCTTCGCCGAGCAACTGGCGGTCATCCAGGGCGACCTGCTCGATGAGTTCTGGTCGCCCCAGGCGCTCCTCATCGGCCATTCCTACGGCGCCTATCTGCTCTTGCACGGCCTGGCGGAACTCCCGGCCTGTCCCGGGCGGGTGCTACTCTTTTCCCCGGTGCTGGGGGTGGGCATGAACCGCGAGCGGATGTTCGCCTCCTGGCCGCCGCGGGCCAAGCGCCTGTTGACGCTCGCCGAGACGCAGAGTTTCCCGGTCCCTCGGGGCGGGCTCCAGATCTACAGTGGGGCGGCGGACGATGGTTGTGATCCGGACCTGGCGCGACGTTTCGTGGCCGCCCTGCCAGGCGCCGCACTCCAGCTCGTCCCCGATGCCGGGCATCGCCTGGACGAATCCCTGCTGGTCGCCGTCCTGAGCCGGGCTATTACCACCCCCTAGAGTGGCCGCGGGCCGCCAGACCGAACCCCGGAGATCTATGCGACAATCCCCGCACGCTCCCCTACCTCAGTCCAGTCATGACCGCCGCTGATACCGCTCTTCCCGCGCTGATCTCTCCCTTCGATCCGCCGCTCCCGGCCAAGGCCGGCCAACGCCTGCTCTGGGGACGTCTCAGCGATGCCGGCCAGGCCCTGGCCATCGCCTCGGCGGCGAGTCGATGGCCGGGCCTGGTGTTGGTGGTGGCGGAGGATGTGCAGCCGGCCAACTCTCTCGAACAGGAGCTGAGATTCTTTCTCGGCAACGAATCCATTCCCGTGCTCGGCTTTCCCGATTGGGAGACCCTGGCCTACGACATCTTTTCCCCCTTGCCAGAGTTGGTTTCCCAGCGGCTGCGTACCCTGCATCGCCTGGGGAATCTGTCCAAAGGGGTGTTGGTCATCCCCGTCGGCACCCTGCTGCAACGTCTGCCCCCGCCTGAATACCTGCATGCCCAGACCTTGCTGCTGGACATCGGCGATCGTCTTTCCCTCACGGATACCAGACGACGCCTGGAATCCGCCGGTTATACCTGCGTCTCCCAGGTCATGATCCATGGCGAGTTCGCCGTCCGGGGCTCGATCCTGGACATCTTTCCCATGGGCCACGACACCCCCTTCCGCATCGACCTCTTCGATGAAGAGGTGGAGAGCATCCGCACCTTCGACCCCGAGACCCAGCGCTCCCTGGAGAAGGTCAAGACCATCCAGTTGCTGCCGGCGCGGGAGTTTCCCTTCAACGAGACCGGCATCGCCCGTTTTCGCCAGGGCTTTCGCACCTGTTTTGAAGGCGATCCGCAACGCCGCCTGATCTACCGGGAAATCTCCAACGGCAATGCCCCGGGCGGGATCGAATACTATCTGCCCTTGTTTTTCGAGCGCACGGCCACCCTCTTCGACTATCTCCCCGCCGGGCGTCTGAACATCTTCTCCGCCGGGGTCCGCCCCCAGGCCGAATACTTCCTCGCCCAGGTGCGGGATCGCTACGAACAGCGCCGCCATGACCTGGATCGCCCATTGCTGCCGCCGGAACAACTCTATCTGCGGGAAGACGAACTCAGCGGTCGGCTGCTCGATGGAGCCGCCATCGAGCTGCACACCGAGCCCCTGGAAGAACGCCGCCGCGGCTTTGCCGATTACGCCAATTTCGCCACCGCTCCCCTGCCGCCCCTCGCCCTCCAGGCCAGAGCCGGCCAGCCGGCGGCGGCCCTGAAGGAGTTTCTCGCCACCGGCCCCCGCCGGGTGCTGTTTGTCGCCGAGAGCGCCGGACGCCGTGAACTCTTGTTGCAGCAATTGCGTGAATACGACCTCCGTCCGCGGCTGGTCGCCGATTGGGCCGCTTTTCTCCGCGGACAGGACCAGCAGGCGCTCTGTGTCGCCCCACTGGAACAGGGTCTCTGGCTGGAGCGGGAAGAACTCGCCCTCATCACCGAGACCCAGATCTACGGCGAACGGGTCCGACAGGAACGGCGCCGCCGCCGTCAGGCGGCCCGGGATCCGGAGCAGATCATCCGCAACCTCACCGAACTGCGGATCGGCTCGCCGGTGGTCCACGAAGAACACGGCGTGGGCCGCTACCTGGGCTTGCAGACCCTCAAGGCCGGCGGCCTCGAGACCGAGTTCCTCGCCCTGGAATATGCCCAGGGCGACAAGCTCTATGTCCCGGTCGCCTCGCTGCACCTCATCAGCCGTTATGCCGGCGCCTCGGAGGAGGCCGCCCCGTTGCACCGTCTCGGCGGCGATCAATGGGAGCGCATCAAGTGCAAGGCCGCGGAGCAGATCCGCGATGTGGCGGTGGAATTGCTCGACCTCTATGCCCGCCGGGCGACCAAGCCGGGGTTCGCCTTCCCCTCCCAGGAGGCCGAGTACGCCAGTTTCGCCGCCTCTTTCCCCTTCGAGGAGACTCCGGACCAGCAGACCGCCATCGAGAGCGTGCTGGCGGACATGCACTCGCCGCGACCCATGGATCGGCTGATCTGTGGCGATGTGGGTTTTGGCAAGACCGAGGTGGCGATGCGGGCCGCCTTCGTGGCGGTACAGGGGGGCAAGCAGGTGGCGGTGCTGGTCCCCACGACGCTCTTGGCCCAGCAGCACTTCGAGAACTTCAGCGATCGTTTCGCCGACTGGCCGGTGCGGGTGGAGAGCCTGTCGCGCTTCAGCTCGGCACGGCAGCAGCAGGGGATCCTCGAGGGTCTGCGACAGGGTCAGGTGGACATCGTCATCGGCACCCACAAACTGCTGCAACCCGAGGTCGGGTTCAAGGATCTGGGGTTGCTGATCATCGACGAGGAACATCGGTTCGGCGTGCGCCACAAGGAGCGGCTCAAGGCCCTGCGGGCCGAGGTGGACATCCTCACCCTCACCGCCACCCCCATCCCCCGCACCCTCAATCTCTCCATGTCCGGGCTGCGGGACCTCTCCATCATCGCCACCCCGCCGCTCGAGCGGCATCCGATCAAGACCTTCGTCTGTCAGTGGAACGACGCCCTCATCGCCGAGTCCTGCCAACGGGAGATCAAGCGCGGCGGTCAGGTGTACTTCCTGCACAACGAGGTGGAGAGCATCGATGCCATGGCCGAACGGGTCGGCCGTCTGGTGCCCAACGCCCGCGTCAACGTTGCCCATGGGCAGATGCGGGAACGCCAACTGGAGCAGGTGATGCGGGATTTCTATCACCAGCGCTTCAACATCCTGGTGTGCTCCACCATCATCGAGAGCGGCATCGACGTCCCCAGCGCCAACACCATCCTCATCCATCGCGCCGACAAGCTTGGCCTCGCCCAACTTCACCAGTTGCGCGGGCGGGTTGGCCGCTCCCACCACCGGGCCTATGCCTACCTCATCGTCCCGCCACCCCAGGCCATGACCGAGGATGCCAAAAAGCGCCTGGAGGCCATCGCCTCCCTGGAGGAACTGGGGGCCGGTTTCACCCTGGCTACTCATGACCTGGAGATCCGTGGCGCCGGCGAACTGCTCGGCGAGGATCAGAGCGGGCGTATCGAGGAAATCGGTTTCACCCTCTACAGCGAACTTCTGGACCGCGCCGTGCGAGCGATCAAGGCCGGTCGGCGGCCGGAACTGGAGCGTTCCCTGCATCAGGGAACCGAGGTGGACATTCAGCTCCCGGCCCTGATCCCCAACGACTATCTACCGGACGTGCACAGCCGCTTGGTGCTCTATAAGCGCATCGCCAACGCCGCGAGCCGGAGCGAGCTGGACGAACTCCAGGTGGAGATGATCGACCGTTTCGGCTTGCTGCCGGAGGCGACGAAAAATCTCTTTGCCGTCACCGAACTCAAGCTCCAGGCCATGGCGATGGGGATCCGCAAGATCGAGGCCGGCCCCCAGGGCGGACGCCTACTCTTCGATGCCGACTCCAACATCGACCCCGGGCACATCGTGAAGTTGATCCAAGGTCGTCCGCGGGAACTCAAGCTGGAGAACGGCGACAAACTCAGGTTCACCCTGGATCTCACCGCTCCCGCCACGCGGGTGGAGAAGATCGCCAAGCTGCTGGCACAGCTGACCGGGCCAGGCTAGAGACTGGTGCCGGTGCCGGGGGACCAGCCGCCTTGGTGTGACCATGAGTGTTGGAATTCGCTTCGCTCATCGCCCGCCTAGGTTCTGTTGACATAAGCCCATAAGCTCTTTTAGATCAACGGGTCGGAGTTGGCCCTTTTCGTTAAAAAGCGTATTAAATCAATAAGATAAATTCTTGTGTCAACAGAACCTAGGGCCGGGACGGCAACAGTGTTTTTGTGTACCCTCACCAGCTGGTGTCGGGTGCCTTGCCGCCCCCGGCTCGAACACCCAGGATCAGTCTCTCGAGAGCTTGCCGGAGCCTCTTCGAGCGAGAGACAAGCCTATGAAATTGCGTTTGCCGTTCAGGGTTCGACGCCCCTCTCCACAAGCAAGAAGGAAGCAATGGAGCGGAAAGCTTCCTCCCCAATCCCATATCGGTTTGAGAACTCTATCAAGCAATCTTCTTTCCAGTCGGATACAGGACCAACGAAGACTTGAAACCTGTCGCCGATCCAGGTAAAGAGTCGTCGTTGTATTTGGTTGAATCAGGAGCTCACTCACAATAACATCCACAAACTCAGCGTATCATGCGCTGAAACCGCTACCTGGCTGTTCCAAGAGCCTTCCAAATAATGGCGGTAACTTTCGGATTCTGTTGTATTGGCGTACATACGGCTGCGGACATCCCCTCCCTGAGGGGATGTGGTGGCTTAGGGGTTTGATCTGTAAGGATCGAAGGCATCGAATCAATAATGTCGGGAGAATGAGGAAAGATGAAAACTTACGCTTCGGTATCCGCGCTGGCCGTCATGGGGGTGTTGGCGTCACTGCCCCAACAGGCCGCCGCCTATTGCGCAGGTACAAACATCACCCAGGTCCAATGGGTACCTGCTTGTGAAGTCGAGAATGGCGGTGAGATTCAAGCTCAAGCAAACTGTATTGGCACCGGCCCCTATCTCTACATCTACGGCAACTGCTTCGACGTCAACGTGACCAACGTCGGGGTTGGGGTCAACCAGAACGGCGATGAGGAATCCAAAGCCATCGTCGCTCGTGACGACCATGTCCTGGAGGTCGACCTTGGACAGGCGCCAAACGACACAATTCCTGACACAGATGATTTCCGCATCCGGTTGTACAACGGTCCTTTGACACGAGTCATCTGGAATTTCACCAAGCCGGTCGGCGCGACCGGCGCTACGGGTGACATCGGCCCCACAGGTCCGACCGGACCGACCGGCGCCACCGGCCCCACGGGTGCCGGGGCCACAGGCGCGACCGGCGCGACCGGCCCCACGGGCCCGACCGGGGCTACCGGTCCCACAGGTGCCGGGGCCACTGGCGCGACCGGAGCCACTGGCGCCACTGGCGCTACCGGACCCACAGGCCCGACCGGTCCGACAGGTGCAACCGGAGCCACCGGTGCCGCCTCAACAGTGCCTGGCCCCACAGGGGCGACTGGCGCTACCGGAGCCACTGGCGCCACTGGCCCGACCGGCCCGACAGGTGCCACCGGCGCCACGGGTTCGACCGGCGCGACCGGTGCCAACACGGCGCAGTACATCTCAGGTAGCACCGCCGGCCCATCCAATCTCAGCCCGACAAAAACCGTCACCGGGGATTGCGCCGGCATAGCACCGCCCTCCACTGGGTCATGGCGTGTGGCGGGTTGCGGTTTTTACACCACCGGTGGGACAGGGAATGCCACATTGAATGAACTCAAGTTCCTTTCATCCACCCAATGCAGTGTGACGGCCACCAAGACCAGCCTTTCAAATTGGCACTTGACAGTCCAGTTCACCTGTGTTGCCGCACCCTGATCCCTAGCCTATAGGTTTGAACTCTTGAGCAAGGCCGGTCGCCGCAAGGCGCCCGGCCTTTTCCTTGGGTGATCCATCAACTCCTTCCGCCCAGAAAAAGGCATCAGCGAGACCGCCAGGCACTTTGGAGTAGACTCTTTCAGGTATCGCTGAAAGAGGAGACCGGCTTCATCTTGACATCCCATCCCCGCCACACCGAAGCCAAGCGGAGACTGGTGCTCTACGACTTTCTCCAGGTCCCCGGCGGCGCCGAGCGGACCTGTGGCCTGCTCGCCAAGGGCCTGGACGCCCCTCTCTGTGTTGCCTTCCAGAAACCGGGAGTGCTGGATCTCCTGACGAATCGGCCCGCTGAGGTCCTTGATCTGGGGGTGCGGGCCGCTTGGCCGCCCTGGCGGGCACTTCGCTGTCTGCACGCCTTCCGACACCAAACCGCCTTTCTCGCCGACTATGACTGGGTGATCTATAGCGGCTTCTATGCCCCGGCGGCGGTGCGCCAGCATCCCCGTGGACCCA
This sequence comes from Pseudomonadota bacterium, assembly GCA_052035915.1. Lineage (GTDB taxonomy): Bacteria > Pseudomonadota > Gammaproteobacteria > Chromatiales > Chromatiaceae > JBPOHE01. Next base: position 15,867 of record JBPOHE010000077.1, on the reverse strand, counting down.
ATCTGCTTTACTGCCACGCCCTGCCCCGCTTCGCCTACGATCTCGAAGAGCATTATCTGCAACGCCTTCCCGCCCCGGCCCGTCCGGTCTTCAGGCTGTTCACCCGGGGCGTTCGCGCCCAGTTCGCCGCGGCGGTCGAGGCCATGGACCAGGTAATCGTGAATTCCCGCAACGTGGCCCAACGGATGCGGACCTACCTGGGCATCCAACCCCTCATCATCCACCCGCCGGTGATAGCCAAAGGGCTGCATTGGCAACCCGCGAAGGGGTATTACCTGTCCACCGCCCGTCTGGAGCCATTGAAACGGGTGGATCTGATCGTCGAGGCCTTCCGTCAACTGCCGGAACAGCGGCTCCTGGTCGCCTCCGGCGGCAGCGAATACGAACGTCTCCGCACCATGGCCGCCAACGCCCCCAACATCGGTTTCACCGGCTGGTTGGATGATCGGGCCATGCAAGATCTCATCAATGGTTGTATCGCCACCCTCTACATCCCCCGGGATGAGGACTTCGGCCTATCGCCCGTCGAGTCCATGACGGCCGGCAAACCCGTGATCGGGGTCGCCGAAGGCGGACTGCTGGAGACCCTGATCCATGGCGAGACCGCCCTCCTGCTTCCCCCGGACCTGAGCCTGGAACATCTGATCCAGGCCGTCCGGGATCTCCCACCCGAGCGGGCCGAGGCCATGCGTCCGGCCTGCGAACGCCAGGCCCGGCATTTTAGCGCCGAAACCTTCCTCAGTCGGATGAGGGAGTTGATTGGTGAGCGGCCATAAACTCAAGCCCGAAAAGCGAAGCGGATCGCAAAACTTGAGGCCACTCGGGTCGTCTCCCAGCTCGTTCAGTTCATGTTCAGCCAGAAACCACCAAGCTATCCCTCAAGACATCCAACAGATGGGGGATACCAGCATGACGAGAAAATGGCTTCCAATCGGCTTTTTGGTCCTGGCGCTGGGTACTACGGCGTCGGTTCAGGCCGGCGAGCGCGGTCGCGCCGTTCTGGGTGGGGCCTTGGGAGCAGCCCTGGGCGCCTACGTGGGGTCAGAGGTCAATGGTCGTTCAGGGGCCATTGTCGGAGGCGCCCTGGGGGCCGCGGCCGGGGCGGCCATCGCCACCGATCATCATCACCATCGGCGACACCGGCATCTGGTGGTCTATGAGCGCCATCACTATCATCCGCCGTACCGACACAGGTACCGACATCACCATTACCATGACCCTGACCTCTATCCTTAGTCGATCCGGGTCAGCGCCCAGGCCAAACCGGACGGGATTCCTCGCCCCGTCCGGAAAGGCCACGGCACCCCGACTCCGACTCTGTCCCTAGAGAGCCGGCGACAAGCATGAGGAAGAAGGGATGAACGAAATCGCCGCAGGCAACACCATCTGTCTGCATTGTCTGATCAGCGGCCGGGTGCAGGGGGTATTCTTTCGCGCCTCGACCCGGAGCGAGGCCCAGCGTCTCGGGGTCTGCGGCTGGGCACGCAACCTTCCGGATGGTCGGGTGGAGGTGCTCGCCTGCGGTCCGGCTGAGGCCGTAACTCGGTTGCGCGACTGGCTCAGGCACGGCCCACCCGGGGCAGGGGTCACCGACCTGGAGTGCGAATCCCAGCCCTATCGCCACCTGACTGGATTTACCACGGGTTGAACCTCTGGCTCTCCCTCATGGCTTCGGTGCCGTCCTCTAGGTTGGGTTGGGCGATGAAACCCCTCACCCAACCTACCAATTCCATCGCTTGTTCGTTCTCTTAAGGAGAACAATGTCGCTTTCATGGAACTATTGTTCTCTTCGGAAGAACGAAAAATGGCCCTTTCCGGTCGATGCCCGGAACAACCTTGATCACCAAGGCCGATTCCTGATCGGTCTATAGTCCCAGCGTCGGATTCGCGGGCGGCGCCCGGGTCTGACCAGTCGGAAGCCTGAAAGGTATTCGAAAGGGGTATAACTTATAGGGCGATTCCCCGAAGATGTATCGTCCTCCATGCGACCGCTCAAAGCTCCCTGGGAATGTGGCGAATCTCAGCCGGCGGCTTTTCCAGCGGGACGACGAGCACACGACCTTAGCCGGGGTTCCCCCCCCGGTGGAACGCGCCGGAGGAAGATTTAGGTTATGGCGCGTTTTGTTCTCGCCCAGGGTTTTGTTAGACTGCCGCTCCTTGCCTGGCCCGGGCTTAGGCGATTTCTGTCAAAAGAAATACCAGCCTGCGGGTCTGTTCGTCCGCCTTCGGTGTTCCGCCAGCCGTTACAGAGCTCGCTCTGCGCCGGCTGGCGCGCCTGGAAGGCGAACGAACCGCCGGCGCATTCTGGTATTTCTTTTTCCGGCAATCGCCTTAACCGTTCCACATTGCCCTCTCTTGATCCTCCCCTGCCCCGAGTTGCCCCCTATGCCTTTGAACACCATCGAAGAGATCATCGAGGATGTCCGTCAAGGAAAGATGGTCATCATCATGGACGACGCCGAACGCGAGAATGAAGGCGACCTGGTGATGGCCGCCGAGAAGGTCACGCCGGAGGCCATCAACTTCATGGCCCGTTACGGTCGCGGCCTCATCTGCCTCACCCTCGCCAAGGAACGTTGCCAGCAACTGCGGCTACCCCTCATGGTCAACGCCAACGAGTCGCCCCATGGCACCGCCTTCACCGTCTCCATCGAGGCGGCGGAAGGGGTTACCACCGGCATCTCGGCGGCTGATCGGGCCACCACCATCCTGGCGGCGGTCAGGCCGAACGCCCAGCCCCAGGACCTGGTGCAGCCCGGCCATATCTTTCCGCTCATGGCGCAGCCCGGCGGGGTGCTGGTCCGCGCCGGTCACACCGAGGCGGGGTGCGACCTCACCCGCCTGGCCGGGTTGCAGCCGGCGGCGGCGATCGTCGAGATCCTCAACGAGGATGGCAGCATGGCCCGCCGCCCGGAACTCGAGGTATTCGCCGCCCGCCATGGGCTCAAGATCGGCACCATCGCCGATCTCATCCACTATCGGATTCGCAATGAAAAGACGGTGGAGCGGATCAGCGAATGTATCCTGCCCACCGAGTATGGGGATTTCCAGCTCGTCGCCTACCAGGATTGTGTGGACAATGAGCTGCACTTCGCCCTCATCAAGGGGGATCCTGAGCCGGAACGGCCGATCCTGGTGCGAGTGCACATGCAGAACAGCCTCTGCGATCTCTTTGCCACCCGGCATCCGACTTGTGTCTGGCCGCTGCATCGGGCCATGGGGCAGATCGCCCGGAGCGGTGAAGGGGTGATCGTCGTACTACGCAATCGCGATACCCCGCGGGATCTGGTGCGTCGCATCCGTGAGCTCCAGTTTCCCAGCCGGCGGGAAGATCCGGGGGTGCGTGATCGCAGCAAGGAGTTGCGCATCTATGGTATCGGCGCCCAGATCCTGCTCGATCTCGGCGTGCGGCGGATGCGGGTGCTGAGTGCCCCCAAGAGTATCTACGGGATCTCCGGCTTCGGTCTCGAAGTGACCGAGTACGCGCAGTGCGAGTGAAAGCCGGGATGATTGAGAATTTCACCATTCCTCCGCCGGCCATCGACCTGGCGGCTTGTGGTCACCCGGCCACCCAACCCAGAGGATAGGACACGCCATCATGAGTCTGAACTGCATCGAAGGGGCACTGAATGCCCAGGGGGCCAGGTTTTGCCTGGTGGTTTCGCGTTTTAACAGCTTCATCGTCGACAGCCTGGAGGCCGGAGCCCTGGATTGCCTGCGTCGTCACGGTGCCCGCGATGAGGATCTGACCCTGGTGCGGGTCCCGGGCGCCTTCGAGATTCCCCTGGCCCTGGAGCGCCTCGCCGCCCGGGGTGGTTACGAGGCCATCATCGCCCTGGGAGCGGTGATCCGCGGCGGGACGCCCCACTTCGAGTATGTGGCCGGCGAATGCGTCAAGGGGATGGCCCAGGTGAGCCTGAAGTACGGTATCCCGATCGGCATGGGCGTGCTGACCGTGGATAGTATCGAACAGGCCATCGAACGCGCCGGCACCAAGGCGGGCAACAAAGGGGCCGAGGCCGCCATTTCGGCCATGGAGATGGTCAATCTGCTGCGACAACTGGGTTGACGGCCATGCGCGGCAAGCGTCGGCAGGCGCGTCAGTCGGCCGTCCAGGCCATCTATCAATGGCAGATGACCGGACAGGATCTCAGAGAGATCGAGGAACACCTCCTGAGTCTTACCGAGCAGGATCTCGCCGAACTGGACATCGAATACTATCGGGAGCTGTTGCATGCCGTGCCGACCCATCTTGGGGAACTGGACCGGCATCTCTCCCCGACCCTCGATCGCACCATCGACAAGGTCGACCCGGTGGAACGGGCCATCCTGCGACTCGGCGCTTACGAGCTGCTCTATCACAGCGAGATCCCGTTCCGGGTCATCATCAATGAAGCGGTGGAACTGGCCAAAATCTTCGGTGCCGCGGAAGGTCACAGATACGTCAACGGGGTCTTGGATCGACTGGCCCAGCAGGTGCGACGGGCCGAGGCGCAGGGCGCGCGCTGATTCCCCTGCGCCGATGCCCAGAACCGGGAGCCTCTGAGAATGGCCCTGTCCGAGTTTGACCTGATTGCCAAATACTTTGTCGCCTGCGGCGCCCCTCGCGCGGATGTGCTGCTCGGCGTGGGCGACGACTGTGCCCTGTTGCATCCTCCCCCCAAATCCCTGCTGGCCATGACCACGGACACCCTGGTGGCCGGCGTGCACTTTGCCCCCGGTGTGGATCCCGAATCCCTGGGACACAAGTCCCTGGCGGTCAATCTCAGCGACCTGGCCGCCATGGGGGCCGAACCGGCCTGGGCGACCCTCGCCCTGACCCTGCCCCAGGCGGAAGAGTCCTGGTTGGAAGCCTTCAGCCGGGGGCTCTGTCAGCTCGCCAAGACCCATGGGGTGAGATTGATCGGTGGCGATACCACCCGGGGTCCCATGTCGATCACCATCCAGGTGGCCGGATTCGTGTCTCCCGAGCGGGTGATGCGTCGTTCCGGCGCCCATCCCGGGGATCTGATCTATGTCACCGGCACCCTGGGGGATGCGGGTCTGGCGCTGCTGGCGCGACGCGGACGGCATCTGCCCATGGCCTTGCGATCCGGTATCCGCCGCCGGCTCGACTGGCCCACACCCAGGATCGCCGCCGGCAAGGCCCTCGCGGGGATAGCCTCGGCGGCCATCGATATCTCCGACGGCCTGGTGGGCGATCTCGGCCACATTCTCCAAGCCAGCGGGGTCGGCGCCAGCCTGTTCGTCGATCTCCTGCCCCTTGGCGAGGCCGTCGCCGACTATGTGGCAGCCACGGATGACTGGTCTTTACCCCTGGCGGCGGGGGACGATTACGAACTCTGTCTGACCCTTTCCGCCGATCATCAGGAGCAGGTCGAGGCCATCGCCCATACCCTGGATTGCCGCCTCACCTGGGTCGGCCTCATCGAACGCGCCAAGGGTTTACGCTGTGTATTGCCCGATGGGAAACACTTCGACCGTCTCCCGAACAGTTATGATCATTTTGGCGCCGGCAGCTGAGGCCGCCCGTATGGCCCTGGTGGCCGGACAATTGGGCTGATTCCCCTTGGCCGCACCCCTCTGGCGCGATCCGCTACGCTTCCTTGCCATGGGCTTCGGCGCCGGTCTTTCCCCCTATGCCCCGGGCACAATGGGAACCCTGGTCGGCTTGGCCATGTATCCGCTCCTCAGCCATCTACGCGGGGATCTGTACCTGGTCCTGGTCGGGGCCATGTTTCTGCTCGGCATCCCCCTGTGCGATCTGGTGAGCCGGCGTCTCGGCGGCGGGGACCATCCGGGCATCGTCTGGGATGAGATCGTCGGCATCCTGTTTCTGCTCGCCTTCGTCCCTCCGGGATGGGGTTGGGTCCTGGCCGGATTCCTGGTATTTCGCGGCTTCGATATCCTCAAGCCCTGGCCGATCCGCTGGCTGGAGCAACGCCTGCCGGGCGGGCTGGGGATCATGGCCGATGATCTGTTGGCGGCTTTGTTGGGGATCGGGGTGATCCAACTCGTCTGGAAGGGCCTGGGTAGCTGAGGGTCGGCCTCCGCCGATATGACCCGAAGAAAAAAGCCTCCGGGCCTGGGTCGTGATGAGGTAGTTTTTGTTCTCTAAATAAGAACAGAAGTCCTATTCTGACGGCTTATTGTTGCCTTTATGAGAACAAAAATCCAGCTCAGGCGCATGGGCCCGAGCTGGCATGAGCCGCTGAACCAAGTCCTTTCTCTCGTATCATTGCCCCGACGTCACATCCATTCTGGCCGCAACGAGAGTCCGGCTCAGGCCGCTGGCAGCACGCGGCCAAAGAGGCACTTGACATAGTCCGTTTCCGGGATCGCCGGATGAACCGGATGGTCCGCGGCCTGGTGGCCTTGTTCCAGAATCTGGAGATTGCGGTCGAGATGGCGGGCGGAACGGAGTAATAAAGCCCGCAGCTCATCCCATGGCAGGTGGAAGGAGCAGGAGGCGCTCACCAGCAGACCATCCTTGGCGAGCACCTGCATCGCCATGCGATTCAGCCGGTGATAGGCCTCCAGCCCGGCGGCAAAATCCCTACGGCGTTTGATGAAGGCCGGTGGGTCGGCAATCACGATATCGAACCTTTGTTGTTCCTCGCGCAAGGTTTTGAGGACGACGAACACATCTCCCACAATCTGCCTCACCCGCCCGGCGACGCCGTTGTTGGTGGCGTTTTCGAGGGCCATGGCCTGGGCCTTGGCGGAAGATTCGACCAGTACCACCTCGCTGGCCCCGGCGATGGCGGCTTGCAATCCCCAGGCCCCGAGATAGCTGAACAGATCGAGCACCCGGTGACCGTTGACATATCTCTGGACCCGCTGCCGATTCTGCCGATGATCGAAGTACCAGCCGGTTTTTTGCCCCGAGAGGATGGGGGCGGAGAAGCGGGCGCCGTTCTCCACCAAGCCGACGACTTCCGGCACCGTGCCCAGGGCCTCCTCGGTCGATGGCGGCAGGCCTTCCAGGGCTCGTAACGGGGAATCGTTACGCAAGAAGATGACGCTCGGGCGCAGTACCCGTTCCAGGGCCTCGACCACGGCGGTCTTGACCGCCTCCATGCCCGCGGTATTGAGTTGGGCCACCAGGATATCGTCATAGCGATCCACGATCAGACCCGGCAGGTTGTCTCCTTCGCCATGCACCAGGCGATAATAGGGGACGTCGAAGAGGCGTTGACGTAGCGCCAAGGCGATTTGCAGGCGATGCACCAGCAGCGAACGATCGAGTTGATATCGGCTGTCACGACTGATGAGTCGGGCACAGATCAGGCTGTGGGGGTTGACATAGCCGTTACCCAGGATTTTTCCGTTATGGGTGAGGATATTGACCTGTTGCCCCGGACTGAAGCCGGCCAGTGGGGACAGGGCGTTGTCGACCTCGTTACTGTAGACCCAAAGGTGGCCGCCACGCAGGCGACGTTCTTCATTCTTGTAGAGATAGAGCGGGGCGAGGTCCATGGCGTACTCCAAGTGGAATCGTATCGGCCATTATCCGGAAATGCCGTGGCTTGTCGCAACGTCGGGGTGATGGATGCGAAAATCCGTGATCTCGGGTTGGGGCGCCGAGGCTCTTGGTCGACCAGAGAGGACAGGTACAGGAGAGGGTGATGACGGGGTCTCGGAACTGGTTATGGGCGGGGGCACTGTTGCTCCTGCTGGTGATGTTGGCGTGGGGGGGCTACAGGTTGTCGCTGGTGCTGTTCCCCCAACCGACCCTGTTGCTGCCTTGGGATCCGGCGTGCGATCTCGCCGCGGGTCCCTGCTCGACCAGACTTCCGGCTGGCGGCTCGGTGACCTTCGAGATCGAGCCCCGTCCCATCCCCGTCGTCCAACCCTTGCGGCTGCATGTGAGATTGGAATCTCTACCGGCGGACGAGGTCGAGGTCGACTTCAGCGGTATCGGCATGAACATGGGCTACAACCGGGTTCGCCTGCAATCGGTCGAGCCGGGGCGCTATCAGGGCCAGGGGATGTTGCCGGTCTGTGTTCGGGCGCGGATGGATTGGGAGGCCGAGGTGCTGATCACCACGTCCCGGGGGCTGTTGGCCGTCCCTTACCGTTTTGCGACCCTCCGTCCCGGTTCTTCCCCGCCCATCACGCCTCCTTGAGCGGCTCGCCCCTCGGCCTGGGTGGCTTTTCCGTACTGGATCAGCCATGACGCTGGATCGGGGATCCGGGAGTTCCCTTTCCCGGGCTGTGGTGGAGTATTTTCAGACTATCAGAAGGTACTTATTCCGTTTGACGGAAGATAGGACTTTTTGATACCTTTTCAAAGCTTTATGCTCGGCATCAAGCCTTTGGGCGAAGCGGCGTCGAAACCCGCTCCGGCTGACAAACGCCAATGCGACCTAGACTCAATCCTATGGGGTGGATAATGAAAAAGATTCTGATTGTGGGAACCATACTTGTAACCTCTCTGTCTGTCGGCGCTGTCTTCGCGGCCGATGTCGAGGCCGGCAAGGCCAAGGCACAACAAATCTGCGTGGCCTGCCATGGCATGGACGGCATCGGTACCCAGCCCATCTACCCGAACATCAAGGGCCAGAAGGCCGAGTACATGGCCGCCCAGATCAAGGCCTTCAAAAGCGGCGAGCGCAAGAATCCGATCATGGGACCGATGGCCATGCAACTGGCCACCGATGCCGACATCGAGAATGTCTCCGCCTATTATGCCGGTCTGAAGTAGCCCGGTTGTCTGGGGTGAATCTGTCTGCGATCACTCCAGACAATCCCCATGCCGCATCCACCTGAGGCAGTAGATACCATCATGAAACACTGGCTCGTTTTCGCTTCCCTCGCCCTGGCCATCTCTGCCGGCGTTCAGGCCGCAGAGGGTGATGCCTCGGCAGGCAAGACCAAATCCGTCACCTGCGCCGCCTGTCATGGGGCTGATGGAAACAGCGTCAATCCCATCTGGCCCAAGCTTGCCGGTCAGCACCCGTCCTATATGGCCAAGCAAATCATGGACTTCAAGAAGGGCGAGCGGAAGGATCCGACCATGACCGCCATGGCCGCTCCCTTGAGCGATCAGGACATCGCCGATCTGGCGGCCTATTTCTCCGCCGAGAAACACTCGGTTGGGACGACGGATCCTCAGCAGGTCGCCGTCGGCGAAAGGATTTACCGCGGGGGCAACGCGGCGGCCGGTGTCGCCGCCTGTTCCGCCTGCCATGGTCCGGCGGGGACCGGCAATGCCGCGGCCCAATTCCCGTCCCTGGGCGGTCAACATGCGGCCTATGTGGAAAAGGCCCTGAAAGATTTCCGCGCCGGTGCCCGCGTCAACGATGCCAACGGCATGATGCGTGGCGTGGCCGCCCGTCTCACCGATCAGGAAATCCTCGCCGTCGCTCAGTATATCCAGGGCCTGCATCCCTGAGTTCAGTGTTCATCCGCGAAACCCTGGCCCTTTGATCCTTCGGGCGGGCTCGGTCAAGCCTGTCCGAAGGCTCGGGGATAAAACGGCCAGGAGTCCCTGAGCGGGCTATCCTGAAACCCGTTGTCTCTATCCCAGCTCTGAAGCTTGGCCGTGGCCCGCGTTTTGCCTGTCATCCCGCCTCGATGGTCCGCGGCTGGGGGTCGGACATTGCAATGTGGCAACCTTCTCTTACACTCAGACGGTAACGCCGGAGACCCTATGAGAACATGGCCATCACAACTTACTTAGAACCGCTTCCGACACTGGAGTGGAACGGGGCGGAGAGGACGCTCCGACTCCTCAGCTATAACATCCAGGCCGGGGTGGATACCCAACGCTATCGCGACTATCTCACCCAAAGTTGGAAACAGGTGCTGCCTCACCGGGAGCGACTCCAAAACCTCAACCGCATCGCCATGATGATCACCAGGTATGATCTGGTCGCGCTGCAAGAGGTGGATTCCGGCAGCCTGCGGAGCGGTTTTATCGATCAGACCGAATACCTGGCCCACCTCGCCGGCTTTCCCTATTGGTATGAGCAGGTCAACCGGCGGCTGGGGAAGCTGGCCCAGCATAGTAACGGGCTCCTCTCCCGATTCCAGCCCAGTTTCATCCTTGAAGAAAAACTGCCGGGCTTACCCGGTCGCGGTGCCTTGCTCGCCGGCTTCGGTGTCGCTCCGGAGTTGATGGTCTGTGTCCTCCATCTCGCCCTGGGCCGACGGGCACAACAGCGACAACTGGCCTTCGTTGGCGATCTGCTCAGCAGTTACCCCCATCTGATCATCATGGGGGATCTGAATTGTGACTCGGGTTCCGAGCCGTTGCGGGGCCTGATCGACCGTCTGGGTCTGCATCGGCCGACCTGGCATCTCAAGACCTTTCCGAGTTGGCGACCAAGACGGACCCTGGATCACATCCTGGTTTCCTCCTCGCTCCATATCCGATTCTCCCGCGCCCTCGATTACCCCTTCTCCGATCATCTGCCGGTCTCGATGGAGGTCGTGCTTCCGCTCGGGCTCGAACTCGGCTTGTGATCCGATCGCCTCATTCCGGTAGGAAGAAATAGCCCCATTCCCCCGTGGCGAGGCCGGCCAGTTCGTGCAGCAGACTGGGGACCGGCACCGCCTCCCCCGGAAAGATATTGTGCACCAGCAGGAAAAGATGGGCGGCGCCGGCCTGGTGGCGCCAATTCCAGCGGATGGGTGGGGAGGCCAGACCGCAGGCGGGGCAGGGGAAGGCTGTCTCCGGCTGGGCCTCCAGCAGCGGACGCCAGAGTGGCCAGGGCTCGAGGCGTGTGCGACAGGCCGGGCACCTGGGGGCCCTGGAGGCTGGGCCGATGAGCAGTCGCGGGCGCTCCCAGGGCCCCAGGATACTCAGGTGACAGAAGCCGGTGTCCTGGTCGTCCCGGGGCTCGAAACGGACATGCGGGGAGCAGCCCATGAAGGTGATGAGCTGGAGGAACCGCTCTCCGGCAAAATAGCCCTGGATGGCCGTTGTCCCGAAGGCGGCACCGAGAAAACCCAGGTCGCGCAGCTTGTCCACCAGAGGCTGTCTTTCCAAGGTCTGGGGTAGCTGGGGATGGAGCACGAGTTTGCCGCTCGACATGCCGGGAAATCCTGGTTTGGCAGAAAAACTGAGCCCAGCCTAACGGGGATCGCTGGCGTCCACAACCTTTGGCCCTCGTGAATCAGGCCGCGAGCAGGCGCGAATGTGCCCTGGCCAGATCCTCCGGGGTGTTGAGATTGATGAAGTCGTCGGGGCCATCGGAGAAGTCGGCCATACCAGCACCTTCCTGCCTGAACCAGGCTTCTACCCGCCGTTGGCCGGACTCAAGGTAGTCGGTGAGACTTGCGAGACAGTCTCTGGAGACCAGGGCATAGAGGGCTTGCAAGCGGCTGCCGTCGTGGGCGACGCAGAGCCTGGCCCGGGTCTGGCGTTGGGTATCGAGCAAGCGTCGGGCTAGATCCCGAGGCAGGAAGGGATTGTCGCAGGGGGTCGTCAGCAACCAGCCGGTCTCAAGCTTGGTCAACGCCGCCTGGATCCCGGCGAGGGGGCCTGGATAGCCTAGGAGGCTATCCGGGATTACCTCCACCCCCAGAGCGGTATAGGTTTCCAGATGACGATTGGCGCTGACGACCACCCGCCCTCCCTGAGGCGCCAGGCGGGCCATGACATGCTCCACCAGGGGGCGCCCCCCCAGGAGCTGGAGTCCCTTGTCCTCGCCACCGAAACGTCTGGATTGTCCTCCCGCCAGGATCACTCCGGTCGGGCGCTCACGAGGGTCTGCGCTGTTCAACATGGGATTCGGCGGCCTCCCCATAAGCTTCCCCGGGCCGCTCGGTTGCTTCACCATGACAGGGAAAACGGCCCTTGGGATAATGAATTTTTTGGGAGCGGCGTTGCCCCGGCCCGCCGTCATCCCCCATTTTTCCAAAGCGATTGCGGAATATGAACATCAGCTTGATTCTACTCCCATCCCTTCTGCTCTGGCCCTGGCTGGCCGGCGGCGAGGAGATCGGCAGCGTGAGTTACAAATTCAAATGGATGGGACCCAACGACAAGATCCTGGTGGAGGCCTTCGACGATCCCATGATACCCGGGGTCACCTGTTATCTCAGCCGGGCCAAGACCGGCGGCATCAAGGGCGCCGTGGGTCTGGCCGAGGATACCTCGGATGCCTCCATCGCCTGTCGCCAGACCGGTCCCATCAGTCTTCCCGAGGAGGTCCGCAACGGACGCCTGGATGGCGAAGAGGTGTTCAAAAAACGCACTTCCCTGATCTTCAAAACCATGCAGGTGGTCCGTTTCTATGATAAAGCCCGTGAGGTCCTGGTCTATCTCACCTACAGCGACCGGGTCATCGAAGGCTCGCCGAAAAACAGTATCTCCGCCGTGCCGGTGATGAACTGGCGCTAATTCCACGGTTTCCCCCGCAAGGCTTGGGTTATGGATCGAAGCCTCCCCCGCGGGGCTGGCCCGTGGGGACTTCCGGTCCATACTCCAGCAGGCGTTCCATCAAGGTGGCTAGATGATTGCACTGAGTATCGTTGTCCCCTGCTATAACGAGGAGGCCGTTCTTCCTGCTACGGCCCAGCGATTGGGCGGTCTCATCGAGGACCTGCGGGGAAGGGGGATACTCTCTCCCGAGAGCCGGATCTATTTCGTCGATGATGGCTCCAAGGATGGTACCTGGGCCTCGATCGAACGACTCTCGCATCAATGGCCCGCTGTGCATGGCATCAAACTGTCCCGCAACCGCGGTCATCAACAGGCTCTCTTGGCCGGATTATTGACGGTTCCCGGGGAGGTCGTCATCAGTATCGACGCGGACTTGCAGGATGATATAACTGCTATTGAGGCCATGCTTGCGGCCTATATCGACAATCATGACATCGTTTTCGGCGTGCGCCGGAGACGGGAAGTGGATACCCCCTTCAAGCGATTCACCGCCGAGGGATATTATCATTTGTTACGCTTGATGCGGGTGGAGGTGATCTTCAACCATGCCGACTTTCGTCTGATGAGCCGGCGAGCGATCGAGGCCCTGGGCGAATATCATGAGGTGAATCTCTTTCTGCGCGGCATTATTCCCCAACTTGGATTCAGGGCCACGACCGTATTCTATGATCGCGCCGAGCGTATGGCCGGGGAATCCAAGTACCCGCTACGCAAGATGCTCTCCCTCGCCTGGGAAGGAATCACCTCATTTTCCACCTTACCCTTACGTATGATCACCGCGGTGGGTGGCTTGGTCTCCTTGGGAAGCTTCATGGTGACCTTGTGGGTGCTATGGGTGCACTTTTTTACCGATCAAGGGGTTCCGGGCTGGGCCTCCACCGCGCTCCCGATCTATTTTCTCGGCGGTATCCAACTGCTGAGCCTCGGCATCATCGGCGAGTATTTGGCGAAGATGTATACGGAGATCAAGGCACGACCACGTTATATTATCGATAAGATCATCTAATAAATAGAGCGACCCGGATTCATATAGATGAGCGTTGTTGCCAGTTCGTAGGATGCGGTTCGCTTTGCTCACCATATCCTAGATTGTTGGCTTGGCCATATCATAGAATTTATCGGCATCAAGTTTGTTCGTCCGAAGATCTATACCCGGCTGGCACCTATCCCTATAATCCTCCCTCCCCCAATCCCTATCTCGAGTATCAAGCCATTGTCTCACTCAGCCATAGCGCGTCGGTTTCGTGGCTTTCTCCCGGTGGTGGTGGATGTGGAGACGGGCGGCTTCGATCAGACCCGAAATGCCTTGCTGGAGGTGGCCGCGGTCACTCTTCACATGGATTCCAATGGGTTCGTCCATCCCTTGGAAACCCATTTTGTGCATGTATTGCCCTTTCCAGGCGCCAAATTGGATCCCAAGGCGCTGGAATTCAATGGCATCGATCCCACCCATCCCTTTCGCCAGGCGCTTCCCGAGGAGCAGGCGCTGACGCAGATCTTCACGCCGATCAGACACCTGGTAAAAGCGACCGGCTGCAAACGCGCCATCCTGGTCGGGCACAACGCCTTCTTCGACCTTGGCTTCATCAATGCGGCGGTGGCTCGCACAGGCTGCAAGCACAACCCATTCCATCCCTTCAGCACCCTGGATACCGTCTCCCTGGCGGCCCTGGCCTACGGCCAGACGGTGCTCGCCCGGGCGCTCAAGGTAGCGGGTCTGGAGTGGGAGGCCGACGAGGCGCATTCGGCCATTTATGATGCCCAGCAAACGGCGGCCTTGTTCTGCGCCATCGTCAATCGCTGGCAGGAATTGGATCCGATGCGGGTCTGGCATGGCCAAGAAGGCGCTTGAGGACGCAGGACCTCATGCCTGTGCCGAATCCATTTTGATATAGAGCAGCGAGGTGATAAAGCGACATTAAGCTCCCTCGCCCTTCGGGAGAGGGTTGGGGTGAGGGAATAAAAATGAAGCTTTATCATCGTGTTCCTCTATACCACTTCTTGATGGGTATTCTGCTATTGAACGCTGTTGGCGCTCGGCGTAGGGGGGGATAAGGCGCTTTGGTATGTTTTTTCACGGAATTCACCTCGGCTTGGCAACAAAGAGCTTACCACCCATCAGTCTGCTTCCCCCCTTGATAAGGGGGGATCGAGGGGGGGGCACAGCGGCAAAATCTCTGACGAAACCATCCTCGTGGCGGGGCTCCAGGCCAGAAAAATCCCCTTTCTCCGCCCTTTTCCAAATCTCTGGAACCTTCCTCGCCGACCCGCTGACACGCAAGCGGCTATTGTCCAGGCGACGGCGAGCCGCTAATATCCGAACCACATCAAGGACATCAAAGGAAGATTGCAGAGATGAACCCGGTTGGGACAGGCCGCCGTGAGGCTCATGTCCCCGTAAACACGGACAAGATCGTCGGCGGCTCCAGGTTGCTCGGCGAGAGGCGCGACCTCATTCGCCGCAAGCATTACAGTATTCGCACCGAACAGGCCTACCTCGAGTGGGCCAAGCGCTACATCCTCTTCCACGGCAAACAGCATCCCAGGGACATGGGCGCGCCAGAAATCGTCGCCTTTCTCACTGATCTGGCCGTCGCCCGGAACGTCGCCGCCTCCACCCAGAACCAGGCCCTCGACGCGCTGGTGTTTCTCTACAAACAGGTCCTGGGGCGGGAGGACCTGGAGCTCGCGAACATCGCCCCCGCCAAGCGCCCCGAACGTCTTCCGAGCGTGTTCGACCGCGGCGAGATCGAGCGGTTGTTCTCCCAATTGGCGAGTGGGTCATCCAACGGGCGGTCAAGCCAGCGATCCTCTCCGCCGGCATTCACAAGCCCGGCCGTTGTCATAGGTTACGCCATAGCTTCGCCACCCATCTGCAGAAGCTCCTCGGTCACAGCGATGTGCGGACCACCATGATCTCCGCCCATGTGATGAACCAGGGGCCGTTGGGGGTCAAGAGCCCCTTGGCACGGCTCGGTGGGTTTTGATTATTCATGAGCAAAGAAACCATCGTGACTCAAACCACTTGGCGTCCCGGGCAGCCAGGTAGGTCGGGCACCTGTGCCCGACGTCTATTATGGGATGTCGGGCAACACCGTGTTTTTGCCCGACCTACTCAACTGACTATGGCGCTTCAACTCCCGACCCATCGTGGTGTGACATCGCCCCATCCGTTGGCCAAGGGCCCGGTTGGAGTTTCCAGCTCGGTGAAGATCTTCAATCAGGCGACGATGGGATTCGGTAAGATGATGGTAGGGCATCGTGAGGCTCCCGTAGGTTTTGGTTTGAGTAACCTCAATCCTACCTGATTCTTCACGGTGCCCTCCTTACCCCCCCATGGTGCACTTGGAGGTTGAATCCGCCAATGTTATCAGGCCAAATATAGAGAAACTTAACAAATCATTGGGCTGGGATTATCTACACTTCAAAGAAGGATTCATGGATTATTGGAAATAGCTCCCATATATTGGCTA
>JBPOHE010000032.1:0-3299 GCA_052035915.1 Pseudomonadota bacterium | reverse complement strand
TTTACAGATTTATAAGTGTCTGATTTGTCAATAGAACACAAAAAAGACCGAAAAAGGGCCAAAAACCGGACAAAAGCCGACCGGATGTCGCCACAGCCTATTGTGTATCTGACTTGAGGCGGGAACGGAGGTCCGCTACCTGGTCTTCGAGGTCGGTGAGGCGTTTCTTTTCCGCAGCGACCTGATATATCTCTCTCCGCTCATCGGGGCTCAAGGCCGCCACCAGTTGGAGGATGGCGACCAGTTCCCGGTTGTCGAGCAGCGCCTCGACCGCCCCGGTTCCCGCCTCTCTGTCTGCTTCTTTATCCACCGCTCCGCCTTGCGGCGCTTGGGTTGGCGGCGGATTCCCCAGCTTTTCTTGTCCCCCTTCTTCGGGGCGCATCGGGCCTTCGCCGGTGGCGAGCCAGTCAACGGTTACGCCTGTGTGTTTGGCGATAGCCACCAGAACTCGCCGAGAAGGTTCTGTCTTTCCGTCCATGTAATTCCTCAGTGACTTTTCGTCTATTCCGACGGCGCGGGCAAAACTCCGCGCTGGAGTGGAGCCAACAAGCTGTGTAACCCGCTCTCCAAAACGTCCAAGTTCCAAGTTTGAACTCGGACGTGAACTCGGACGTGAACTCGGACGTTTTGGCTTAGCGTCCGAGTTCATATAACCGCTTGTTTTTCCTTCTTTCTCGTCCATTTTGCGGATAATCCTCCGGATTTGAACTCGGACGCGGAATATAGTCTTGCAATGCGGACAATTTTCCGAGATACTTATCCGCCATGGATACTAATTTTAGCACCACGCCGATGAACGAAACGCCTGCTCTGGGTCCTGATCTGGCGCGCCAGGTGCGGGCCGGATTTGTCCTGAAAGGGACCACCTTCAATAAATTCTGTTTATCGGTAGGGACGAACCGGCAGAACGCCAGAAAGGCGCTCTTGGGGACATGGAAAGGGCCCAAAGCGACCGCCTTGGTGCAACAGATCTTGGAGGCCTCGCGATGATCATCAATGCCGATGAGGGCCAGATCGAATGATCGGCGAGGCGTACACCGCCGCTGAGCTGGTGGCCTTCGATCTCTCCGGTCTGCCAACCACCGAACGTCGGATGAGAGATAAAGCCCTCCGCGACTCCTGGCCCTCCCGTCCCCGCGCCGGTCGCGGGGGCGGACGCGAATACCTCTTCTCTGGATTGCCGCTGGAACTCCAGGTGGCGATTCTGAGCCGGCAGGGAAGAGCCCTCACCCCGGCCCCTCTCCCGCCAGCGGGCGAGGGGAAGAATGACGCCCTCACCCCAACCAGTCTCAATCACCCAGCGGTGTCCACCCATTCCTCCGCTGGCCCGTCCATTCCCGTGGACGGTTCCTCTGCCGCCGGTTTCCCTCCCTTATCGACGGCGGCGGGGGTTTCTTCTTCTAAGGCTTGCAACGCATGCAGCGGAGAAGACGCTGACACTCCATCCCTGCGATACCTGACTATGGACCAGGGTAAACAACAAGGCGTGACCTCCGGGAGAGACCGGGACACATTCAAAACCCTCACCCCTACCCCTCTCCCACAGGTAGAGGGGAAAGACGGCGCCTTCACCTACGACCCCGCCCAGCTTCAGGACTGGTACGCGCGCCAACCGGCGAGCAAGAAGCGTCAGGCGGAGCGGCGTCTCGCCGTGGTGCTCGACTTCGCCACCGCCTTGCGCGCGGGATTGTCGCGCCAAGCGGCCTTGACCCAAGCCGCCGAACGGCATCAGGTGCCCGTCGCCACCCTGGAAGGCTGGTGGTACGGGCGCGGGCGGCCGGGCTGTCGGCTGTATGAACGCCAAGACTGGTTGGCGGCGCTCTGTCCTGGGTATCCCGGGCGGGTGGTGTTCGCCGAGGTCGATCCGCGGCTGTTCGATTTCTTCTGCGGGCAATATTTGAACCGCCGTCAACCGACTTGGGCCGACGCCTACCGGCGCACCCAGGAGATCGCCCAGGCCCGGGGCTGGCCGCTGGCCAGCCTGGAGACGCTGCGGCGCAAACTCCGCCGCGAGGTGCCCCGGGTCCAGGTGCGGTTTCTGCGCGAAGGGCACGAGGCCTTGCGCGACGGCTACCCGTCCGCACGCATGGACTACCGCACCTTGCATTGCGGGCAGATCGTGGTCGGCGACGGGCTTAAGTTCGATCGCCTCTGGATCGCCTTCGCCGATGGCGAGGTGTTGAACACCACCACCGCTTGGGTCTACCAGGACCAATACTCCGGGAAGCTCTTGGCCCATCGCGCCGGCAAGACCGAATCGACCGAACTCTTCCGGCTCACCACCTATGACCTGGTGGCGGTCTGCCTGCCCGAAACCCTTCGGATCGACAACACCCGGGTGGCCGCCAACAAGGCCATGACCGCCGGGGCCAAGGGGCGCAAGCGATTCAAGGATCAAGACCTCGATCCCACCGGGCACCTGCCGTCCTTGGGCATCGATGTACAGTTCACCGACCCCGACACCCGCACCCACAACCCCGCCAGCAAGAGCGTGGAACGATCGTTCGGCACCGGCGGCTTGCATGAGGCGGTGGCCAATCACCCCAGTTTCATCGACCGCGGTTTCTCCCGCGAGACCGCCATCCCCTTTCCCGAATTCAGCGCCGTGCTGGACGCCGAGGTGACGCGCTTCAACGCGAGACCCGGTCGCACCGGCGGCGTCTGCGGCGGACGCAGCTTCGATCAGGTGTGGGCGGAAGGCTTGACCCACCACCCGGTCAAGCGCGCCTCGGAAGCCTTGCGCCGACGGCTGCTCCTGATGCCCGAGGTGGTGATGGCGAATCGAAAGACCGGCGAAATCACCTTGTCCATCGGCCGCGGACCCCAGGGCGACAACCGCTATTGGAACGAGGCCCTCCCGCCCCATGCCGGGCGCAAGCTGCTCTGTTACTACGACCCCAAACACCTGCACGACACGATCAGCGTCTACGGCCTCGATGAGCGATTCATCGCCGATGTGCCCTGTACCGATCCGCTGGGGTTCGGGGACGCGGACGCCAAGGCGGAGTGGCAGAAGAACAAGCAGCGCTGGTTGAAGGCGCAACGGGCCGCCGCGGCGGCGGCGGTGCGCATGGAGGCGAGCGAGCGGGCGGCCTTGTATGAGGCGTCCGCCATCGCCCCGGCCGCTGAGAAGCCAGGCGCGGACAGGTCGCCCGTAGTGGTCGGGGCCTTGGGCGGGGGGCGTGTAGGGGCGCACGGCCGTGCGCCCGTACGGGCGACCAGCCAGTCGCCCGTGAAAGCGACACCTGAACGGGCGATTCACGAATCGCCCCTACAGGAGCCACGAATCATTACCCCGA
>JBPOHE010000106.1:0-11957 GCA_052035915.1 Pseudomonadota bacterium | reverse complement strand
CTCACCGATCTCGGCGAGAATCCCAACATCAGCTTGCCTGCGGTCGCAAACTGATGACCTTCCCTTCCTTGCCAGAGTCGATGACCTTCTGATCGCTTCTTACACCACGTCCGGGGACACGATCACTTGCCGAGGTTTGTCGCTTCTCTATATGTCGATAAAATACAATCCAGTAAGGCAATACAAGCAAAAACCATGGGTACAGCCTACGAAGTTGACATCATCGCCTGGGCCAACGAGCAAGCCGCTTTGTTGCGCGCCGGAAGGCTCACGGAAATCGATGTGACGCGAATCGCTGAGGAGATCGAGGACGTGGGCAAGAGCGAGCGGCGGGAACTGGCGAGCCGGATGGCGGTACTCTTGGCTCATTTGCTCAAATGGCAGTTTCAACCAGCACGCCGCGGCAGCAGTTGGCGGCGGACCATAAAAGAGCAGCGTCGAGGCATCCAAGCCCATTTACGCGAGACACCGAGCCTCAAGGCCGCGCTCGCCGATCCCAACTGGCGGGAGGGCGTCTGGGCGGATGCCACCGCTAAGGCCGTCGATGACACCGAACTGGATCTGTTCCCCGAGGAGTGTCCTTGGACGGAGGAGCAGATTTTCGCGACCGACTTTTATCCGGAGTAATTCCAGCGGTTGGCTTCGGCTATTTGTCTAAAACGCTATTTCATCCAGGCTACGTGCTTCCGGGCCTGGGCTCCTTGGTCCGGTTTTTGTTCTTCTATAGAGAATAGTTCATCATAATAGCCATCTATTGTTCTCAGAATAAGAACAAAAATGGGTATTTTCAGCCAACGCCCGAAGCGCAAAAGTCGGCTTTGACGAGACGGCGACCAAGACGCCAATGCTCATCGCGGCATGAGGGCGAACACACCCCAACCTAGGTACTCGCGCGTGTAGGCGGCATGGCGTTTAGGCTCCGAGGTTAGTTTTGCTCGAACTTCTTTAGCTAGCTCGTCGTCGGGATTGGCTTCAAGCCATCGACGCATGGTGAGCCATTTGGCCGCTTCGTACCTGTCCCAGCCGTCTTGATTAGCCAGGACCATTTCAACAAGGTCGTAGCCGAGCTGACCGAAAGATGCGATAAGTTCTGGAAGAATGAGGAAGTCGGAGATTGAGTTGGCAAGACACTCCTTAGCAATGTCTTCCGTTGGCGGCAATTGCCGCCAATAAGGCTCGCCGATCAGAATGATTCCGCTGGTTCGCAGGCTGCGCGCCAGAAGCTCGATGGTGCCAGCGACACCTCCGCCAATCCATGTAGCACCGACACAAGCTACCACGTCGGCCTTCTCGTCAGAGACGTAACCTGCCGCATCGTCGTGAATGAACTTGACTTGATGGGCAACACCGAGTTCTTCAGCACGCTGTTTCGCCTGTTCGGTGAACAACGGACTCATGTCGATGCCGGTGCCGATAATGCCGTGATCGCGTGCCCAGGTGCACAGCATCTCCCCCGAACCGCTACCAAGGTCAAGCACTCGTGCCCCTGGCTCCAGACGCAATGCCGCGCCGAGAGTAGCGAACTTATCGGGTGTGAATGGGTTATGGATGCGGTGCGCACTTTCCGTGATGTTGAATATCCGTGGGATGTCCATTGCGTATATTTCCTTATGGGCGTGAATAGAATTGGTAAAGGCCTAACGTCCAAGCTCAGCAGCTGCGACGTCAGGCGCGATCCGCTGCAGCGCCTTGTTAGGCGTACATTAACTTACCGTGCGGTTCCGGAATCCGACGTCCCAACTCATGCGTCGTGTCGATCCACTCCTGAATGATGATCTCGGCATTTTCCAGGGCTTTTTGATAACTTTCCCCGTCAGCCATGCATCCGGGTAGCTCCGGCACTGCCGCGAGGTAAGCGTTGTCTTCCTCGCTCCAGTAGATGATGATTTCGCACTTAGCCGCCATGTAAGTCACCAAGCTTGTACTTGAGGATGACAGTACGGACATGTCTAACTTGATAAGCTTTTGCCAAACTGCCGATCGGCTGAAGGTTTAGCGCGGTAGGGCGCAATAGGCGTGAGCCGTATTGCGCCAAATGGTAAGTTTTAATCATGCGGCGCAATACGCTTCGCTATTGCACCCTACGGCCCTCATTTTGCGGCCTTATTCAATCGTTTCCCGTCCAACTCTACTTCGTTACCAGCTAGATTGAGCTTTACCCTAGATGCGGTTCCCATAAGTGCTGAAGCAAGCTCATCAACAGGATGTCGAACTTGATCAATCTTCTCGTCGTCAAAGCTGAAGAGATTACGTGATAGTCCTTCTAGTAGTTCTTTCGGTAACTCCTTTTCTTGTTTTGCGTCCCAGTCCAGAGCAGTTTCAACAAGCCAACTGGCACGCTCAATATCTAGCTGAAATTGCTTGAGCTTAAATTCGGCCTGAGCATGCTGTTCAAACCAGCGATTAAGCCATCGAAGATAGAAAAAGGCCGTACCGACTGCGACAAAAGTGAGACCAAATGGCTTTACTAGTGCTATTCCGTAAGAAATTCCGCTAGCATTGTCTGACGTGGGCAATTTTGTACCAAAGAAGTAAGCGCCAACCATGCCAGCGGTAATGATGGCCAACGAAACAATGTGCACAGGCCAGCGCAAATGCTTCGTTCCGGACGTCAGGGCAAATTTCTCGGAACGCCTTTGCAGTTCGGCCAACAAGTCTTTCCTTATCTGTCGACGGGCAGCGGTATTATCGGAAGCGTCAATGCTAGCTTCCCTTGCATCAAGTTCTAATGAACGGTTGTCGAGGTTTTCCTTTTTATCATCGAACTCTTTCTGAAGGCTTTTTCTCTCTTCTTCGAGTTGAGTATGCAACTTCTCTTTTTCAGCCAGATAGTTATCCTGAATGGTTCTGTTAAAGGCTGCCGTATCCTCGGCAAGTTTCGCTTGCACTTGCTCAAGGCGTTCTATGGTGGCACTACGCAACGCTAGCTCATTCTGAGCAGCTTCAGCAATATCTGTTCCGGAAAACAATCCTCTTTCTGGATCTAGTTGTACAAGCTTTGTTGTGAACCAGGAAATTATTACAACCTTTTCTTTATCAGATAACAGCGGTTTCTGGTTTTGCTGGTTCCAGCTGAATCGCAACTCGTCATACAAGGGAGAGTCGATACGAGCTACAGATACACTCAGACCTGATTTGTTGGCGTTGACGGAACGAAGCACACCTGCGTTTTGCTCAAAAATATACTTCAATAATTCCGGAAATTCATCGGGATCGTTAACCGTCATTGCGGCGATGCCGCTTATTCCGCTAAATATAACCTGACCGAAAAAACCTTGTTTTACAGCTTCGACGAAAACTTCTATCCATTTTCTATCGCCATAGCGAACAATTTTGTAGGTATTCTGATCAGACATTCCATTTCCCCTTCGGACACGATTTTCGGCAATTTAGCTCTCTGAATTGCGTTGTGTAGATTCGCTCCAGTAATAACTGGGTAGTTTCGGCGATTTGTCAAGTTGAAAAAGTTTCGGCTTTTTTTCTACCCTAACGTTGTGCATCACCGGCAGGACGAGGGCAAGCGCAGCGCCGCCCTTGTTCTGCTGCGGGACAGGGTTTACAACCTCGTCCCGAGCTTTTGGTTTGTCACCGATCATTGTCACAACCCAAACGTTCCGCTCGGGGCGGATATATCGACTACTCTCGCGATAAATTGAATAACCCAAGGAAATGGTAGGCGGTGCATGCCCTACGCGGCTTTATGTCAAACGTTAGCGCCGGGGTTACAAACCCCGTCGCGCAACAAGCAACAACCGTTTGGGAAATAGGATCAGACAGGATTTTTGCCGTCAAGGGGCTTACCTTCCCGGCGATGCTAGCCCGGCCTCGGGCGCACCGGTTCAGCCTTGTGACTTGGCACGACGCAACAGCCCGGCGAGCAGCTCTCGCCGCGAGACCTCCTGCTGCCAGTCGCAGCGGCGCCGATGTTCCGCGATGTTGCGATCACGCACCTGGATCACCTGGTCCCAGGCGGCGAACACCGAGTCCGCGTCCTGATAGCTGGCCAGGGCCTGGATCAGGGGTTGCAGCAGATAATGACCCAGTTTTGGGTGATAGTTGAGGTGGGCCCGTTCATGGCTGCGCAACAGGGGAAGACTGAGCGCCGGACCTATGACCTCATAGGGCGCCAAGGTCCGCGACTCGCTGTCCCAGCCGGGAGGGATTTCGAGTTCGGGGGGAGTTTTGGGGAAGAAGAAACGGGCCAGATGCCAGGGGGTCAGCAGCAAAAGGATGCGCCAGTCCTCGAAAGAACGAAAAGCGCGGATCTCGATGGGCAATCGGTGATTGATGCCGAAGGCCCCGACGAAATACCGACGATAGAGATCCACATAGACATCGAGGATCGTTTCGATGAGTTGCTCATCGGTCGCCTCGGGAGCGAAGATCCGCCAAGAGGTCATGACCGCCCCCTCAATCCAGGACGCGCGGTAACCGTTCCGCCAACACCCGGTAGATCCGCAAAGAGGAAGACTGTTGCAGATCCAGGGCGAAGGGCAACAACCAGGGGGCCAGCAACTCGTCTTTCAACAGCCGCGCCGCAGGGCTCTCCCCTACGCCCTGTTCCAGCATCCAGGCCAGACATTCGAGCAGGCTACCCAGGTAATCCGCCGGCAAATCGGCATTGGCCTGGAAACCGAGTTGCTGGAACAGTCGTTCCGCCAACAGGGTCTTCTCGCCATGCATTCGGCCCTGGCAATAGACCGAGGCGAAGGGCGGGCAGCAGGTTTTGGGCTGGCCGTTGATGAACAACCTGGTGTGTTCGACCTGCCAGTCGCTCAGCGGGAGGGCCGCCAGTTCCGCGGCGGCCTCCTTCAGCCAGGGATAATCCTCGGCCACCTCGGCGACGGCGACCGCCGACTCCTCACCGGGCTGCGCCAGCAACCCGGCGAGGATGAAGACTTCCGCCGCCCGCGGATCAGCCATCGCCATGCTTCGCCGTCAGCACCTGACGGTTCTCGATCGGCACCAGCACCGTGGTCCGATCCGCCGCCCCGGAGGGTGGATCCCGATAGGAGCTGTAGCCATGGGGCGGATAGGGCCGTTCATAGACACCGGCCTCCAGCATGTAGTACCGCAACAGATAGCCGCCGCAGAGCACCAGCGAAGCCGCTACGGCGATCGCCCCATGGCCGCGCCAACCCTTGACCACGCCCTTGAGTTCGATCAGCAGCGGCACGATGAGGCCGAAGATGAGGAAGCCGACCAGCCAGCCCATGTTGGTCCAGAGCAGCGTGGCCGAGTGGCGGGCCGATTCGGAGCCCTGCTTCATGTACTGGAAGAAGGAGAAGATCACCACCAGCTCGGCGGCGATGAGGATGACGTCCGCCCGCTCGTAAAAGATCTTGATCTCATGGGTCGCGGCTTCATCCCGGATCACCAGCACCAGGATCAGAAGCAGAAAGGCCAGGGAAGTGGAGAAGCCGGAGATGGTGAAGAGCACCGGCACGCCCGGATTGTGCCACAGGGCCACCGCTGGGAAGGATTGCAGCAGCAAGCCGGTGTAGACCACGGTGCCGACGCCGTTGATGGTCGCCAACCAGCCGATCGGCTTATGGAACCTGGACGCCAGGTTCGCCAGCCAGATCACCGGCCCCCAGTCGAGGATCTTGCCGACCAGCGGCATCTCCATGAACAGCTTGGTCTGCCGCAGATAGGGCAGCGAGTAGACCAAGCTCCAGATCATCATCCAGGTGATGAACTGGGTACCCCAGGCAATCCAGGCGTCGGGCTTGCGCAGCAACACCATGGGGTTGAGCACATTGATGACCGCCGTATGGTGCAGCAGGTGGATGAACAACAAGGAGGAACCCAGGCTGAGCATGACGAAGCCGGAAAGATTGCCCCAGAGCACCAGCTCCCGATGCGGCTTGAGGTACATGTCGGTGAGGCAGGTCACCGATACCGAGGCCGCCCCCATGCCGCCGAAGAACAGATAGATGGCCAGCCACCAGGTCCAGATGTCTTGCGTTGCGTAATACATGCCTTATCTCCTAGCCCCGTTCCACGTCGCCGATGTAGAAGACGTTGGGCCGCGTGCCCAGATGCGCCAACAGGGGCTTGGCCACCCCGGAGGCCACCAGCCGCGCCACCTCGTCCTTGGGATCGTTGAGATCCCCGAACAGCCGCGCCGAGCCGACGCAGGTCTCCACGCAGGCGGGTTTGAGCCCGGCGAGCACCCGGTGGAAGCAGAAGGAACATTTGTCCACGCTGGGTGAGCTGCGGTGTGTCAAGGCGCCGAAGAACTTCTCCGCCTCGGAGACATCGCTGTAGGTGTAGCCATAGCGGGCGTCGTAGGGACAGGCCATGGCGCAGGCGGCGCAGCCCATGCAGAGGTTGTCGTCCACCATGACGATGCCGTTGTCCATCTTGTAGGTGGCACCGGTGGGACAGACGCTCATACAGGGCGGGTTGTCGCAGTGATTGCACAGGCGCGGGAAGAAGCGCCGGCGGACTTCGTCGCCCTTGCCGGTCTCGATGTCGTGCACATAGGTGCGCCACTTGTTGCTCCACACCGGGGTCTGGTTCTCCATGGCGCAGGCCGCCATGCAGGCGTTACAGCCGACGCAGGTGTTGAGATCGATGACCATTGCGTAATGTTTTGCCATTGTCTTCGTCCTCCCCCAACTTAGGCCTTGGTAACCCGGATGGTGAATTCCTGGGAACGGAACCCGGCCACCACCGGCTCGACGGTATGGGGAATCAGCTTATTGGTCGCCGTGCCCCCCATGCCGAAGCTGCGGGTGAGTTGCGGGTTCTCGACTCCGAAGGAGGAATGCAGGAACAGGGTATCGGGCCTGACCTGGCGGGTTATGTAGGCATGGCCCTTGGCCTGCTGACCGGACAGGGTGTTGGTCAGCATGATACTGTCTCCCTGGGCGATCTTGAGCTTCTTCGCCTTGTCGGGATGGATCCAGACCCCGGTGTAGATGTCCTTCTTCAGGGTGTTGATGGCCGCGATCACCGGATTGTTGCTGTTGGTGGAACCATAGGACACGGTCGGCGTCTTGCCGTAGGTGAAATAGAACTCATCGTCCGCCAGGGGTTGATCCATACCCTTGCCGGCGCGGCAAGCCGCCGGGAAGTGGCCGGCGAGGACATTGAAGTGCGGCGAGGTGGCACCCATGCCGCGCAGACTGTCGAAGAGGCCGCTGAAAAATTCCAGCCGTCCGCTCGGGGTGAGTGCTGGCAAGATCCTCGGCATGGAGGCGTGGGTGAGCAGATCCCGCCAATCCTCCTCGTGATAGACGCCCTTTTCCCGCAGCACCTTGTCCAACTTGTCCACGCTCACATGCAGGCGCTTGGCGGTCTCGGCGAAACTGACATCCCGACAGGCGAGGCTGAAGGGGTTTTTGTGCCCGGCTTTACGGTGTTGCGCCAGGGCCTCCTGCACCGCCGCGGCGGGCAGCCCGGTCAACATGTCCATGAACTGGAACAGTCGCTCCGGCTTACCGTTGAGCACCTCGGTCAGCTTGAGCAGCACATCCGGCGCCTCTCCCGTGTCGTAGAGCGGCTCGATGGCGGCGTATCTGGTGGTGATGGCCAGATCCTGATTGACGCCGTTGCCGTAGAGGTTGGGCTCACTGCGCTCCAGATAGGTGCTGGAGGGCAGGATGACATCGACATAGGGGGTGGTATCCGACGGCAGCACTTCGAGGGCGATGATGAGCGCCATATTCTTGTGCTGCATCAGGTCCTTCCAGTAGGTGTCGGGGTAATAGTGCCGTACCGGATTGGCCGCGTTGATGAACAGGGCGCGGGTAAGGTAGGGCTTCCCTTGCCAGTGTAACTGGCCTTCGACCGATTCCTTGAGCCCCTCGTCCGCCATTGCCGGCAGCGCGACCCATTCCTTGCCCGCCGTCTTTTGCTGTTGGGCATAGGCCCAGGAAAAACCGGGGTGTCCGTGGGAGAAGTTCTCCGGCTTGGAGACGGCGCCGATCACCATCTGGGCGAATTCCATGCCGGCCTTGGTGGTCAGGGGCGCGGGTTGCTCCCGGCTCTCAGCCTTCGCCTTGTGGGTCGCCATGAGCTTATGGTGAAACTCCCCACTCATCAGCCAGCCGCCTTCCTTGTCGATGCCGCCATTGAGGGTCTGGATCATGGCCTGGACGCGCCGCGTCATCTGGATGTTGCCGTAGCGGGCGCCGTGCCAACCCGGATCGATGATGGCCGGGCGGGTGGTGCCGAATTCATAGGCGATGCGACGAATGGTCGCCGCCGGGATGCCGGTGGTCTTTTCCGCCCATTCCGGGGTGCATTCCCTGATTTCCTCCCGCTGGGCCTGGAACACCGTCATCAATTGCTTGCCGTCGATCGTCAGATCCTGGGGCGCCTCCATGGCCGGGTAGAAGGTATGGCCGTCGGCGTCCTTGGCGTTGGTGTTGGCGTAACCCGGCAGGCTGCGGAGGTTGGTGGTGCCTTCCTGCAAGGCCGCGGGCCGACCCTGGGCGTCGCGATAGAGTTGCCATTGGCCCTTGTCGTCGCGGTAGGCGAGGAAGGGCAGATTGGTATGGAAACGCAGAAATTCGGCGTCGTAGTAGCCCTTGTCCAACATCTCCTTGAGCATGGCGAGGGCGAAGTCCAGATCCGTGCCCGGACGGATGGGCAACCATTCGTCGGCCTTGGCCGCCGTCTCGGAGATGCGGGGATCCAACGCCACCACCTTGGCGCCGTTCTTGCGCCCCTTGGCGAAGCGTACCACCCGGCAGGTCGAGACCCCGCCGATGGAGGCGTTGTTGCCCATCAGCAGGATGTATTTGGCGTTGTCGTAGTCCGGCAGGATCTCGTCGTGGATGTTGAAATTGCCGGTGACGGCGTCGGTGCCCAGGTGCCCGGTAGTCACGCAATGCTGCATGGGCGAAGCCACGATATTGGGGATCTCGTTGGCCATGGCGAAGGGGACCGACCAGTTCATGTAAAAGACGCAGGAGGTCCAGCCGCCGATCATCGTCCATTCCCAGGGCTTGATGTCCGCCGCCTTTACCTTCTTGGCGATGTAGTCCCAGGCCTGCTCCCAGGTCACGGCCTCGAACTTCCACTCGCCGCGCTTGGTGCCTTCCTTGCGGATCAAGGGCTGACGGAAGCGGTCGGGGTCGTAAGTCTGACGCAATCCGGCCTGGCCGCGGGCGCACATCTTGCCGCGGTTCAGGGTTGAATTGGGATTGCCGTCCAATTTGACGATGCGGCGTTTGCCGTTGATCGTCTGGGTCGTGACCTGGATGTTGCACAGGGACGAACAGAAGTTGCAGATGCTGTAAAACCTGTCTTCACCACCAGCGGGAGCGGTCGTGCCGGCGATGGCCTCGACCATGGCCTTGGGTTGCCATAACCCGAGGCCAGCCGCGCTTAATCCGGAAGCTTTGAGAAAGGTACGGCGAGACAGCTTGGGAAATTGCCAAGCCATAGCTCCATCCTCCTGAAGATTGTCGATTGATCTCAACTGCACAGCGAAGACGCCGAATCGAGCCGGTGTCTCGGAGGCAGATCGCAGTGGGATTACTACGAATTCCGCTCGGCACCCCAGAGCCGATATGGGGGGAAGCCTGGCGCCCGGATAGGTATCCGCTGCCAAACCCGGGTTCTTATCTACGCCCTACTCCATGGCCGGAACCCTCGCCAAATCCTGGCCAAGACAGCAACGAACTACCCGCCGAACCCGGACACTTCCAAAAACATATTATTTTTCAAAATTTTGCAGCCCATTCATGTTGTTCTCGCCCGCTTGGCTGCAATGAAGATGCGCTCAGTATCTCCCAATCTTCTGCAACAGACACTGAGCTAGATCAGCAAAAATGCATATATTTATATGCCTAGAAAGCTTGGTCAGAGCAAAAGTCCTGGCGCCGCCTGGACCGGAAAGAGTCGCTCGGGGAACCTGTGCCGGAAAAAACCGGGCTAGCCAGGAAGGCTCCGCAACCAGACCGAAGGGCGGATCGACGGGATGAGAAGGAACAGGTCCGATGGGAAACGCCAGCCCGGCGCTCGGTCGCCGGGCCGGAAGCGGGCTCAATGGGTCGGGCAGGTCAGCCCGAAACGGGAAGCCAGACGACACAGCACCCAGCCAAGGATGGCCAGGATAAACAAAGCGGACACCGGATACACCGCGATCAACAGCGTGGCGATCAGACCATCGAGGCCCGACTCGATGGTGGCTAGAATCACCGCGCTCACTGAAGCCAGGATGAACAAGAGAAGCAGACTCAGGCCGAAACGATGTTTCAGACCTATCCGTCCAGGCGACGCAAAGATATTCATGGCATGACCTTACAGTTAATATATTAGAATATTATTAATTGTATGGATATCGGCTGTTTTGTCAAGCCTGAAGACCTCACCTCCATGAGTTCCGCTCTTCCCGTTCGTAATAACCTTTCCGAATACATTTCTGGCTTCCGACCGCTCAGGCTCGAGCGTCACCCCCGAATCCGCCGCTAGGAATACAAACCGATCAGGAACTGGTCTAGAGGCTCGGAGTCGTTCCGGGCCTCGACGGGAAATGCTCATTTTTTGTTCTCTTTAAGAGAACTATGAATCAATATCTAGACCAATTGTTCTCTAAATAAGAACAAAAACCAGACCTAAGACCCCCTGCCCGAGAGCCAGCCATCAAGGTCCGGATTGGACTCGGCCAATACCAGGACGCCAAGCGCTGAAACCCGGTTGCTTGGCATGGGCCGAGGCAGCGGAATGCGTTGCGCCCATCGCCAGCCCCTTCTTTTTCTGAAGACATTGTATGATTTCATCGGCGGCGGGTTCAGGTACCAGCCCCTCCGCTGATAATCACGGAAAACCTAACTGGGGGTTACTTGAAGGGGAAAGTAGGGTAGTGAGAGGGAAGGTCGGGCCAATGCCTCTTGCAAAGAAGAGTGAATAAGTGCCGAACCCTGGTGGATCCAGGCTGGCAGCAAGGCAGCCATCTATGCGGCGGGTGAACAGAATTCCTTTACTCATCATTTTCTGGCTGGCCTTCGGCGGCTGGATCTCGCTGGTGCCGGCGGCCGCGCCGGCAAAACTCGCTCTGGTGGTGGGCAATGCCGCCTATCGGGGAGCCAACCCCCTGACCAACACCCGCCACGATGCCCAGGACATGGTAGCCATGCTCAGAGGTCTGGGGTTTCAGGTCACCGCCGTGGAAGACGCCACCCGGGATCAGTTCAACCTGGCGGTGAAAACCTTTGTCAAAAGCCTGCAAGGCACGGACGCCATGGGTCTGTTCTATTACGCCGGCCATGGTATCCAGATGAAGGGCGCCAATTACCTGCTGCCGGTGGACGCCAAGATAGAAGAAGAGTGGGATGTCCAGGATCAGGCCATCGCCCTGGATCGGCTGCTCGACGGGATGGCCAGCGGACGAGACAAGGCCGTGAATCTGGTGATCCTGGACGCCTGCCGGGATAATCCCTTCGCGGTTCGGGGCAGCCGCTCCACCGGTGCCGATCGAGGCTTTGCCCGGGTCGAGCCGAGTAGCGGAACCCTGGTGCTCTACGCGGCCCAACCCGGGGCGACAGCCTCGGACAATCCCGGCGGACGCAACGGCCTCTTCACCGGGGAATTGCTCAAGGTGTTGGCCACCCCGGGTCTCCAGGTGGAAGAGGCCTTCAAGCAAGTTGCCCAACAAGTCTACCTGACCAGCGGCAACCAGAAACAATTGCCCTGGCAGGAGGGGATCATCTTCGGCAAGGTCTATCTCTCGCCGACCGAATCCCTTCCGACCTCGCCGCCCCAGACGGAGACCGCCACCGCCCTGGACGATGATCGGGCCGCCTGGCTGTCGGCGGACAAATGCGCCACCCTCCCCTGCTATGAAGCCTATCTCAGAACCCACCCCCAGGGCCGTTTCCTGGAGATGGCCAAGGCCAATATCCAATCCCGGCAGAAGCCCCTCTCCCCTCCCCCCGCCCCCGAGAGCCTGGAATTCAAGACCCAGACCGAACCGCCGAAGCGCCCCCGCCCCCCCCTCA
>JBPOHE010000002.1:0-49808 GCA_052035915.1 Pseudomonadota bacterium | reverse complement strand
CCTCGTCCACCGGCGCCTGGCGGTGTGAAACCTGTTCCAAGCGCTTGTCGATCAACCCCGGCAGGCCCTCTTCCTCGTAACGGTCCACATACCGGCGAAACGTCCGTTCGCACACCCCCAACAGCCGAGCGGCTTCCTCTTGCCTCAATCGCCCGCCTTGCCACCCCGCATAGGCCTCTTCAAATCTCATCTTCCGGATCTCCTGTAACAGTTTCGTTCGGTTCATCGGGTACCTCCTCGGCACCCACTACACCGGACAGATCACGTGCTACAACACCGGACAGTTTATTTGCTCCCTACACATGAGTCTGGACAAGCAAGGACGCTTTTAATACCATGCCGACTTCGCTGCAGGGGCCATAGCTCAGCTGGGAGAGCGCAACACTGGCAGTGTTGAGGTCGGCGGTTCGATCCCGCCTGGCTCCACCAAGACAAAACAATCCGGTTCAGAAGCTCTGACCGGATTTTGTTTTTATCGGTCGCTTCGGTCCCCATCGTCTAGTGGCCTAGGACATCGCCCTTTCACGGCGGTAACAGGGGTTCGACTCCCCTTGGGGACGCCAAAGAAATCAACGGCTTGCACCAACGCAAGCCGTTTTTGTTTGTGCGGCGGGTAACTGACGGGTAACTCGCGTTTTTGCGAAACAGATTCAATCCCTGAGCCTGCCCGGCAATTCAAACCGCCGCGCCATGCCTGCGAGCGATTCACCGACCACGCGGTCAGCCTCCGCGCGCACTTGAATGGAGGCAATCGAACTTACCCGGATACCGCATAAATACAGGCCTTGCGCGGGCAATCAGCCCGCCCGGTTCCCAGCGCCGCGAATCTCTTTCAGCTTCAAAAGCATCGCCAAGGTGCGCTCGAACTTGCGGTCAAGGTGCGTTTCGTAGCGGCTCATACCATTTCCTATTAGTTTATCCGCCTGAAAGCCATGGGGTAGGCTGGCGATGAGCGAAGCGAATCCCAGCTACTGAGAGGCTGGGTTTCAGCGCTTCGCGCCTCAACACCAGCCTACGAATATCGATAATACCTATCGAGAAATGGTATAAGCAGGTGGCTAACCCGATTGGCACTGTCTTTCTCTGTTTCGTCTGGCCGGCAGACACGTTTTGCAATCTCAAGGACCGCTTCGTGTCGGAAGATGATTGACCTGGCGGTCAGTCGCGCCTTGTCTTATAAGTTGTGCATCTTGTATCCCCAGATTCATGGAATTTGGACAGTCGTGGCTGTTACGGTACATTCCAGCCCTTACGCAGTACAAGCGCACTCACAGGGGAGCCATGGCCACCACAAAGACCGCCACACTGACGTTTAGGATCGATCCGGGCCTGAAAGAGGCGCTGCGCATCGCCGCCGTGCGCGAGCATCGTTCCATTGCCAACATGGTGGAAGTGCTGATTCGGGATTACTGCGGGCGCAATGGAATCGCTATTCCTGAACAGAGCCGATTGTTCGATGATGGCCAGAAGCTAATGATGGATTAGGGGATCGAGGAGCCGTGAATCTGACTGAACTTCTCACCAGGCTCGCTGCGCCCATCGTGGTGCGTCCCACCCGCCGCATGACCCAGGGCGAGCTGGAGAGCTATCTCGACAAGGCCGCCGACATCCTGCGCGGCAACGCCGACCACTCCGAGTTTCGCGGCTATGTGTTCGCCCTGCTGTTCTACAAGCGCATCAACGACTGCTACGAGGAAGAGGTGCGCACCCAGGCCGCCAGCCTGAAGCAGGCGGGCATTGCGGAAGACCGGGCCGATTACTTGGCCCGCCGCCCGGAGCTGCACCATTTCGTGGTGCCCGAGTCGGCTGCCTGGTACAAGACTGCCCGCACCGCCAAGGGCCAGCTTGGCCAGGCGCTCAATGACGCCATGCTCGCCATCGAGCGGGCCAACGCCCATCGGCAGAACAATTTCGATGGCATCCTCACCGGCAAGATCGATTTCAACAAGCAGGACGAGCTGCCCCGCGACAAGCTGGTCAACCTCATCAACCACTTCGGCAGCCAAACCTTCGACCGCGCCCACGTCTCCGACGACCTGTTCGGCAACGCCTACGAGTACCTGATCCGCAACTTCGCCAGCAAGGCCGGCAAATCCAGCGGCGAGTTCTATACCCCCGCTGAGGTCGGCTTTCTCATGTCCGAGATGCTGGAGCCCAAGGCGGGCATGAGCCTCTGCGACTGGGCCAGCGGCTCCGGCGGCCTGCTGCTCCAGTGTATCCGTTATGTGAAAAAGCACGGCGGCGACGTGCGCCGGCTCTTCCTGCACGGCCAGGAGTCCAACGTCGCCACCTACAACATCTCGCGCATCAACATGATCCTGCACGGCGTGCCGGCGTGGGAGCACAAGCAGGGCGACAGCCTGCGCGACCCTCGCCACCTGACCGCCGCCAACCGTCTCAAGCCATTCGACCGCATCATCATGAATCCCCCGTTTTCATTGGAAGACTGGGGCTACGACACCCTGGCCAGCGGCGACAAGTTCGGCCGTCTCGCCTTTGGAATGCCGCCCGCTTCCAATGGCGACTGGGCTTGGTTGCAGCAGATCGCCAAATCGCTCAAGGAACTCGACCCGGCCACCGGCGAGGCGGGCAAGGGGATGGTGGTCATGTCCCAGGGTGTGCTGTTTCGCGGCCAGCCGGAACAGACCGAGGAGGAGGACGGGCAAAACCAGAAGGCCGATGCCGAATACCTGATCCGCCGCGGCTTCGTGGAGGCGGACCTGATCGAGTGCATCGTGGTCCTGCCCTCCAAGCTCTTCTACGGCAACGGCGTGCCCGCCTGTCTGCTGCTGCTCAACAAGAACAAGCCGGAGACGCGCAAGGGCAAGACGCTGATGATCTGGGCCTCGCGCCACTTCCAGAAGGCCAACCCGCAAAACCTGCTGCGCCCCTCGGACCTGATGCGCATCCTGGTGCCCTGGCGCGCCTTCGGCGACCTGGAACAGGCCAAGACCCTGGTGGACAGCCACGCCGCGCAACTCATCCGCGAAGTGGAGGAGAACCGTGAGCAGCGCCTGGCCGACATCGAAGACGCCTTCGGGCCGGTGCTCGCCCCGCTGGCACGGCTGGTGGCGGAGCGGGCCGAGCTCGATGCGCTGGACCTGAAGGTGAAAGCGGTGGATGAAGCGGTTTCTCCGGATCACCCCTGGTTTCACCCCCTGGCCTCACTCAAACTTGACTCCCCTCGCCCGGAGGGAGAGGGGCCGGGGGTGAGGGTGTACAAGGCTAGCTACACCGACGCCCGCAAAGAACTCGTCGATGCCATCAAGGCGCACCTGAAGCAGCTCAACAAAGCGATCAAGGACCTGAACAAACTGCAAGAGGAGCGCGACAGCCGCGAGCAGGAGATCCGACTCGCCGCCGAGCGCGAGATTGCCCACTTGAATGAAGCGTCCGGCGACCTGCGCCGGATTCTGGATGATCCCGACGAGGCGCGGCGCTACTTCGTCGTGGTGGATAAGGCCGAGATCGAGGAGAACGAATTCAACCTCAACCTGCCGCGTTACGTGGATACCTTTGAGCCTGAGGAAGTGATTCCGCTTCCTGATGCTTTGAAGAGACTAACGCAGACACGAACTGCTTCCGATGACGCTTTGAGAACGCTCGATAATCTATTTGGAGCACTTGGCCATGTGGGTTGATTGCTTCGAAGAAGCCCCGCAAGAGTGGCCGAGAAAACCAATCTCAGACTTGGCAAAAATTGATCCGCCTTACGAGTTGGAAGTCGGACGTGAATATCCGTTCGTTGAGATGGCATCCGTCCAAGAGGGATTTGGCGGTATATCCAAGTTCGGTTACAGAGTCTGGGATCGCTCTGGGCTTTGCCGCTTCTCAGAAAACGACATCATTCTTGGAAAAATCACACCGTGCGCTGAGAACGGAAAAGCTGCGCTGGTTAAAGGATTGCCGGATAAATATGGGATTGGTTCCACCGAATTTTTCGTGCTTTCCCCCTTGTCAAATGTGGAGCCGGAATTCCTGTTTTCGCTTGTGACCGCCGGGCCGTTTCACAGACGGCTCGTATCTCGAATGGAGGGCTCAACCGGACGCCTTCGCATAACCCGAGACACGTTGAAGAAATGGCTGGCGGTTCCACTACCCGACTCCGATGAACAACGCCGCATTGCCTCCGCTCTAAAGCTGGCCGACGACGCCATCGCCAAGGCCAAGGCCGAGCTGGAGGCGACGAGTGAGTTGAAGCGGTCATTTGCGCACAAAGCCCTCGAATCTGGCCTGGGCAGCTCCGAACTGATTGTGTCGAAATTCTGGTCCTATCCAAGCACTTGGAATTTGGTTTGCGTCAAACACCTGCTGACTGGTATGGACGCGGGTTCAAGCCCAATGTGCGAATCGGACCCTGCAAAGCCTGGACAATGGGGCGTACTGAAGGTCAGCGCTGTAAGTTGGGATCGCTTTGAAGAGATGGAAAACAAAGCGCTTCCCGCAACTATAGAGCCTGACGTAAATGCCGAAGTTAGAGTCGGCGACATCATCGTCAGTCGTGCTAACACCACAGAGCTTTGCGGTGCAGTTCATCGGGTCCAGTCTCTTTACACAAGGTTGCTGCTTTGCGACAAGACGTGGAGGCTGCACCCGAAAGAAGACGCAAACCCGGATTGGTTGGTTGCTGTGCTGAAACACCCGCATGCGCGTAGACAGATTGAAGCAAATGCAACCGGAACCAGTGACAGCATGAAAAATATCGGGAAACGGGACTTCCGAAATGTGGTTGTCCCTACACCATCAAGGTATGAGCAAGACCAAATCGCTGAGACCTTGATAGCTTTTGACACAAACATCGAGGCAAATGTGAAGAAGGTTGAAGCCCTCCAGCAAGTCAAAAAATCCCTCCTGCAAAACCTGCTCACCGGCAAGATCCGTATTCCCCCGAATAGTTTGGCCCCGAATCCCTGACACGGAGAATGACGATGCACCCTATCCGCCAGATCATCGATGACGCGCCAGACTTCATCCTGGCCCCCGAGGCCCGGCGACATTGCCGCATCGAGGCCCCCTTCCAGGGGAGATCGAAATGCCCGCCATCCCAGTTGAGGAGACCGTCATGAACACCTACAAGACCTATGTCCAGATCGATGCCTCCGGCCGCCTGGTGCTGGAAGGACTACCCTTTCCCGAAGGTTCGCTGCTGGAGGTGCTGGTGGTGGATCAGAGCCAGCAGCCCGAAGAGCGGGTCGAAAGCTGGCGGGCGCTGATGCGCCATGTGCAGAGTCTACCGGAGAGCAAGCGCATCACTGACGAACAAATCACCGCCGAGATCGACGCCCAGCGGAGCGGGCAGTAATGCGGGTGGTGATCGACACCAATATCCTGGTGTCGGCGGTGATCCGAGACCGCCTGCCGGAACATGTGTTGCTCTGGTGCCTGGGCAATCCCGAAGTCGAATGGCTGGTCACTCCAGCGGTAATGGCCGAGTACAGCGCGGTGATCCAGCGACCCAAATTCGCGCTACCCAGGGCGACGGCTACCTGGTGGCTGGAATTGCTGGCGGCGGATACCCGCGTCATCCGACCGACGGTCACGCTCGATTTTCCACGCGACCGCAAAGATGCGCCGTTTCTGATCTGCGCCGCTGCGGGCAAGGCTGATTACCTGATTACCGGGGATGGCGATTTCAGCGAGGCGCAATCATTGCTGCAAACACGCATCGTCAGCGTGAGGCAGTTTGCCGATATCGTTGCGCCCCGAGCGCTGAATGACCAATAGTCCAAGGAATCAGACCATGACGGATGCGAGTTTTGCGGACTCCCTCACGATCGAAAGACCCCCCACACCCTACACCGTCATCCGCCTGTTCAACGAGGAGACCACCGTCGAGCGGGAGATCATCCAACACCTGCAAACCCCGGCGCTGGGCTGGGCCTACCGCTCCCGCGAACAGGTGACCGCGCTACGCCCGGACGAGCGCGAGGTGCTGTTGTTGCCGCTGTTGCGGGAAAAGCTCAGGCAGCTCAACCCGACCATCCTCACCGACGAGGCACGGGTGGACGCCATCATCACCAAGCTGCGCGCCTGCCGCGACAACCAGCAGTGGCTGGCCTGGCTGCGTAGCGGCGTCAATTACCCGTTCGACCCGTCAGAGAAAGCCAGGGACGTGCGGCTGATCGACTTCGACGACCTCGATGCGAATGCGTGGTGGGTGACGAATCAGTTCCCCGTGGAGGGCAACTCGGCCCGGCGGACGGATATCGTGCTGTTGATCAATGGAATTCCCGTCGTCGTGATCGAGGCCAAGACCGCCAGTCGCAACAAGCCCGATTGGCGCGAGGGCGCTCAACAGCTTGGGATGTACGCGGCGGAGATCAATCAGCTCTTCTACACCAACGCCTACGGGGTGGGGGTGAACGAGACCCGCATGATGTACGGGGTGCCGGGGCGGCGTTTGCAATTCTGGCTGCAATGGCGCGACCCCTGGCCGCACAGCATCGACGAGTTCGACGAGATGAAGGTCTCGCTCTACGGCCTGTTCGACCGGGCCAACATGCTCGACTTCATCCGCCACTTCATCGTCTTCGTCACCAGGGACGGTAAGACCGACAAGGTGGTAGTGCGTTACCAGCAATATCTGGCGGTGAAAGACATCCTCGCCCGCGCCACCGACCTGAGCCTGCCGCCGGAGAAGCGGCGCGGACTGATCTGGCATACCCAGGGCTCGGGCAAGACCCTGACCATGATCTACGCCGCCCGCAGCCTGTGGGAGGAACCGAAGCTGAACCAGCCCACGGTGATCCTGCTGGTGGACCGCGAGCAGCTCGGCAACCAGATGGACCGTGAGCTGATGGCCACCGGCACCGAGAATGTGCATGTGGCGGCCAGCAAGCGCGACCTGGAGGCGAAGCTGGCGGGCGACTATCGCGGGGTGATCCTCACCACCGTTCACCTATTCGAGGGGATGCCCAAGCAGATCACCAAGCAGCGCCAGAACGTCATCGTCATGGCCGACGAGGCGCACCGCACCCAAGAACGGGAATTGGGCACCTACATGCGGGCGGCAGTGGAGGGGGCATCGATGTTCGGCTTTACCGGCACCCCCATCGAGAAGGATGACCACAACACCCCGTTGGCCTGGGGCCAGGTGAAGGACAACGGTACCATCGAGCGCTACATGGGCCGCCCCTACACCGTCACCGACGCCCTGCGCGACGGTGTGGTCAAGCCGATCCACTGGCAACCGCGCAAAATCGATTGGCAGCTCCACGGGGCGAAACTCGATCTCGCCTTCAAACGGGAATTCGGCCATCTGCCCGAGGCGGAGCAGAACAAGCTGGTGAGCCAGTCTTCCACCCTGGACGTTCTGCTGAAACTGCCCAGGCGTATCGAGCAGATCGCCGATGACGCGGTGGCACACTTTGGCGAGCATGTGCGGCCCAACGGCTTCAAGGCGATGCTGGTCTGCAAGGACAAGGAAACGGTGAGGCTCTACACCGAGGCGCTGCGGGCGCGGCTGGGGGCCGGGACGGTGATGGCGGTGATCTCCGAGGCCCCGCGGGACGACCCCGAGGGGATTCAGGCGCTCTACCTGGGCGAGGCCCAGCGCAAGAAGCTGCTGAACGAGTTCCTGATTCCCGCCCAGTCAGAGGAACAGGAACACCAGGATATGGAGCTGCGCAAGGTGGAGCTGCTGGTGGTGTGCGACATGCTGCTCACCGGCTTCGATGCGCCGATACTGCAAACGCTCTATCTCGACAAGGGCCTGCGCGACCACACTCTGCTTCAGGCTATCGCCCGCGTGAACCGCCCCTACAACGAGCTGAAGGGGAACGGTTTGGTGCTCGACTATTACGGCATCTTCGACAACCTCAACGAGGCGCTGAACTACCGGCCCGAGGAGCTGGGCGACATCGCCTTTCCGTTCGAGCGCATCCGCGAGCATTTCCGCAAGCAGTTCGACACCCTATGGGCGCTCTTTCCCGAGGAGACGGTGCCGCGGGATGGCTCGCACGCGGCATTCATCACCGCCATGACGATCTTGCGCGACGAGGAGGGGGCGGAAAAGATTTTCGATGCCGGTTACCGCAATCTGCGTGTGCTCTACGAGGCGCTGCAACCGGACGAGCAGCTACGCGACTACGTGCGCCCCTATGCCTGGCTGACCAAGCTCTACATGCTCTACCGCAAGAAGTTCTATCCCGATGCGACGCTAGAGGCGACGGATGAAGATGCGGCCCGTACCCAGGAGCTGATTCGCGAGCATATCGACGTGGAGGAGCTGGAAAGGGAGTTTCCCACCTATGTGCTGGACGAACACTTTCTCACCAAGCTCAAGGACAAGAAGCCCGACGCCAAGGCCCTCGATATCGAGGCGATGCTCACCGCGGAGCTGCGCATCCGGCTGGATCAGGACGAGGTATTCCGCCCGTTGTCGGAGAAGCTGCAACGCCTCATCGATGAAAAGCGGGCTGGAACCTTGGCGGGCATCGCCCTGATCGAGGAGCTGGAATCCCTCACCGAGGCGGTGCGCACGGCGGTCGAAGAGACCAAACGCCCCATCGCCCAGCAACTGGCGCTGCGGGTCAAGAATCGCAACGCGGCGTTGAGCGAGGGCCAGGCCGCCGAGGTGGCCGCCGCCGTGCTGGAAGAGGCGGACAGGCACTGCTTCCCCGGCTGGTGGAATGTAAGCTCAATAGACCCGGAACTCTCCAAGACCCTGCTTCTGCTGCTCGCGCAGCGTTTTTCCGCTCTGGGGCTGCTGGCGGGCGATACCATGGAGTTCATCGGCCAACTGGTGCAGGTGCTCAAGCGCAAACATTACAAGCCCGGAAGCGGGGACGCCGAGTGATTCGCCACGCCCTTGTCGAGTTGCCGGACGGTAGGCAACTCGACTACGAGATCCGTTCCTCCGCCAAGGCCCGCGGCCTACGCCTGAGGATGACGGCGCGGGAGGGTCTCACCGTGATCGCGCCCAATGGGCTTGATGAGAGGCGGGTAGTCGAACTGGTGACCGGCAAGCGGGATTGGATCGCCGCGAAGCTCGATCAGTTCGAGGAGGTGCGGCATCTACTGATCGATAAGCCATCCGCCCGGCCGGAGGCCTTTGAGCTGCCCGCGCTGGCGGAGTCATGGCGGGTGGAATATCGGATCACCAAGGGCAAAACCGCGGGGGCGCGCACCGACCAGCGGGGTCGCATCCTGGTCTATGGCGCGGCAACGGACGATGAACGCTGCAAGGCTGCCCTGCGCCGCTGGCTGGCCAGACGCGCCAAGGAAACATTGACGCCGTGGCTGGAATCGCTGGCCGCCGAGAATGGCCTGCGTTTCAGCCGGATCGTCATCAAGAACCAGCGCACCCGCTGGGGCAGCTGCTCGGCTGATGGCGTGATCAGCCTGAACGCCAAACTGCTGTTTCTGCCGCCGAAGTTGGTGCGATATGTGTTGATGCACGAGCTGTGTCATACCCTGGAGCGCAACCACAGCCACCGCTTCTGGACCCACCTGCGCCTGTTCGAACCACAAACCGATCTGCTGCACAGCCGGATGCGCGACACCTGGAAGATGGCTCCCGGATGGGCTCATCCAGTGCAAATTGGAAGCGAGGGGGTTTGAGTGGGGCGTTCGGCTATCGCCGGGTATCGGCTGGTTGTCTTTATGTTCGCCACGACGAAGGGATGACTTCGGCCCCCGCCTTGAGCCTGTCCAGATAGTCCGCCCATAGCTGCATCATCTTCCGCCGCTCAGCAAGGTGCGCCGTGCGGTTGTGGGTGCGCCCGTCCGGCGTCATGCTCGCCAAGTATCATTAAGGTTTTGATTTTGCTGGTTTCACTCATGGATTGAAGGGTCTGGAGAGTTGCAATGCCGGAACACATTGGGGTAAGTTCTGAGTATCCCGAGCCCGAGACACAACCAGCCTGCCGGTAGCCGTCCGAGGATCCGGATCAGACAGGCCGAACCAGCCGAATTCCCCCGCGTAAGGGAGACGGAATGGAGCCCGGGCCTTTCCCCCACCCGGCTTTCCGCCCCCGAGGTCAGCATTCATGAGCGCCATTCCCGAAGACTTTATCCGTAAGACCAGTCAGGTGTCCGCCGAGGTCCGGCGGCCCTTCGCCAATTCCCGCAAGATCTCTGTCCAGGGATCGCGCCCCGATCTCCGCGTCCCCATGCGCGAGGTCACCCAGACCCCGACCCGGGATTCCCGCGGCTTCGAAGAGAATCCGCCGATTTATGTCTATGACACCTCGGGGCCCTATTCCGACCCGGCTGCCGATATCGACCTCCTGCTGGGGCTTCCAGCGGTGCGCGCGAACTGGATCGAGGAGCGGGGAGACAGCCAGATTCTGTACGGACCGACCTCCGAATACGGTCGCCGACGGCAGGCCGATCCCGCCCTCGGGGCCTTGCGGTTCGCCCATATCAGACCACCGCGGCGGGCCAAACCCGGGCGTAATCTGACCCAGATGCACTATGCGCGACAGGGCCTGATCACCCCGGAGATGGAGTTCGTCGCCATCCGCGAGAATCAGCGCCTGGACGAACTCCGCCAAGACCCCAGATATAAGAAACTGCTGCGTCAGCATCGCGGCGAGCCCCTCGGCGCCTGCCTGCCGGATCTCATCACCCCCGAATTCGTGCGCGAGGAGGTGGCCGCGGGGCGCGCCATCATCCCCGCCAACATCAACCACCCGGAACTTGAGCCCATGATCATCGGGCGCAATTTCCGGGTGAAGATCAACACCAACATCGGCAACTCCGCCGTCACCTCCTCCATCGAGGAAGAGGTGGAAAAGATGGTCTGGTCGGCGCGCTGGGGCGGCGACACCCTGATGGACCTCTCCACCGGGCGCAACATCCATGAGACCCGGGAATGGATCCTGCGCAACGCCCCGGTGCCCATCGGCACCGTGCCCATCTATCAGGCC
Organism: Pseudomonadota bacterium; assembly: GCA_052035915.1. Lineage (GTDB taxonomy): Bacteria > Pseudomonadota > Gammaproteobacteria > Chromatiales > Chromatiaceae > JBPOHE01. The sequence goes on along the minus strand of JBPOHE010000002.1, from coordinate 38,937 downwards.
CTGGAGAAGGTGGGCGGCAAAGCGGAGGAACTCACCTGGGAGTTGTTTCGTGACACCCTGATCGAACAGGCCGAGCAGGGGGTGGATTATTTCACCATCCACGCCGGGGTGCTGTTGCGCTATATCCCCCTGACCGCCGAGCGGGTCACCGGCATCGTCTCCCGGGGAGGCTCCATCCTGGCCAAGTGGTGTCTGGCCCATCACCAGGAAAATTTCCTCTACAGCCACTTCGAGGAGATCTGCGAGATCATGCGGGCCTATGACGTCTCCTTCTCCCTGGGAGACGGGCTGCGTCCGGGTTCCATCGCCGACGCCAATGACGCCGCCCAGTTCGCCGAACTGGAGACCCTGGGCGAACTGACCGGGATCGCCTGGAAGCACGACGTCCAGGTGATGATCGAGGGACCGGGCCACGTCCCCCTGCACTTGGTCAAGGAGAACGTCGACAAGGAATTGCACGATTGCTTCGAGGCGCCTTTCTACACCCTGGGGCCGCTGGTGACCGATATCGCCCCCGCCTACGACCACATCACCTCGGCCATGGGGGCGGTGAACATCGGCTGGTATGGCACCGCCATGCTCTGTTACGTCACCCCCAAGGAGCATCTGGGCCTGCCGGACAAGCAGGACGTGCGCGACGGCATCATCGCCTACAAGATCGCCGCCCATGCCGCCGACCTGGCCAAGGGCCTGCCCGGCGCCCAGGTGCGGGACAACGCCCTCAGCAAGGCTCGCTTCGAGTTCCGCTGGGAGGACCAGTTCAACCTCTCCCTCGACCCGGAACGGGCGCGGGAGTTTCACGATAAGACCCTGCCCCACGAGGCCCACAAGGTGGCCCATTTTTGCTCCATGTGCGGTCCCCATTTCTGCTCCATGAAGATCACCCAGGATGTGCGCGACTATGCCCAGGCCCACCGGATCGAGAATATGGAGACCGCCATTCAGGAGGGTCTGAAGTCCAAGGCCGAGGAATTCATCCAGGAAGGTGGGCGGATCTATCAGGAGGTATAGGAGTTGGTCCCGATGAGCCCGGACGGATAGCAGGCGTAAGATGGGTGTTAACCCATCGTTATGCGAATTTGGCCTGCCCCAGCCCTGAACTGGGGGCATGACCCATGCTCGCCCATCCGGCGCCTCGAGGCGCAGGCCTCCAGGCCGGGTGATCAGCAACTCGAACTCAAGGCCCTGGTGGATCTGGAAGGGATAGCGGAGACCTCTGTCGACTCCGACTGGAGGCTGGCCCTGTCCGCGGTGATCGAAGAAGTCAGGGGGCGCCTGTCCTACTGGGCGCTTACCCATCCAAGCCAAAAGCCCGATTTTCATCATGAAGCCGGGTTTTTGGTCGGCCCCGATTGAAACCGAACCAACGCGCCCGTGCCCGGAGGCGCTGAGAGAAAGACGGACCAGTCGTGATGGCCTTCGACTTCTTGGGATCAAACCAAACCTCCGCCGCTCGGGCAGCGCGCCCAGCCCGCGTAACTCCGATTAGCGACAGCGTAATCGGGGGAATGGCGCTTTCATGCGTGCGATTAGGCTACGCTAATCGCACCTACGGGCCTCGTTCAAGTTGATCAATTCGTTCTTTCAGGAAAATGTTCAGTAAGGTTTCTTCACTAACGCCTTGTTGGTCTGCTAACCGCCGAATTTTCTGCCAGAGCTGGCCTTCGACCGGGAAGTAATGGCGTTGTGAATGGATGTGGACATCCAACTCAACAGGTTCTTGTTCGCCACATTCAGTCGCATCATGTCTATCCCAGTATGCTCCAATTTCTTGATAGCTACTGGCATCGGAAACAGACGTTTTATCTGGCATATCTCCGAGTCTCTCTTTCAGTCATATCTCTCGCGGATACGATTATTGCTCTCTTGTCTCTAGTGTAGACAAAGAACACGCTCAACGGGCGGTCTAGGTTTGTTCTCCCGAAAGCCGCGTAAACGTCCTCTCCGGGAACAAAACCAGCCTCTTTCCGGACAAAACGCGGATAGTTCTCCAGCACTTCGATTACTTCGCTTTCCTCGATGTTATACCATTTCTCGATAGGTATTATCGATATTCGTAGGCTGGTGTTGAGGCGCGAAGCGCTGAAACCCAGCTTCTCAGTAGCTGGGATTCGCTTCGCTCATCGCCAGCCTACCCTATGGCTTTCAGGCGGATAAACTAATAGGAAATGGTATTATGTTTCCAGCGTAGTTTTTCTACGATATCCTCGAGCCATACGATTCTCGTAATTTCTAATGCCATGACTTCTTCTGCTGGATCAAAGGAACCGCATGACGTGCGTTGCTTCTACAGCCTAACGTTTGTTTAACCTGACGCACAAAGTGGTGTGTAGCGTAGCGATACACCGCTTTGGGCGGTCAGATTGAAACACGAGTTAGCGACTCATTGATGTTGGAGTATGATTTAACAACTCTTTTCAATGTTTCATTAAATAATTGTTCTAAACTTGCTGTTACTTGGTTTAACTCAAGTCGTTTGCAAATCAATGAAAATATCTCTTTCTTTTTGTCTCCACTTAGCAAATGAGTGCACATTACCCTAAAGTCATAAAGTACAAAAAATGGACATGCCAAAGAGTCGGCATTTTGAATATCTAGCACATTACTCAGCCAAAGCTGGAAAAGCTTATTTCCCTTTAGTGATTTGGTGTCGGTGCTACTTCCTGAATCTTTGATGCTTTTACGTATTTCGTTGGTATTTAGACTTTCAACAAAGATCCTGTTTAAAGATTCTATGACTGGCGACACATGCTTTTCTTCCCAAAAAACAGGCTTGTCTAAGTTGGCTAGAATCTCACTTACTTCTCCGTGCAACACGTAAAGATCAAAGCCATAAACTCGCCTAACTAATTCATTTATTGTTTTTCTTTGATGAATAGCTTCACCCAATACTGATCTTTCCGAATATTTTACGTCTATTTGCGCATCGTAAAACTCTGAATGTATATCGTGATCTGACTCGACATTTTCGGATCGAAGATAATATTTTTCTTTCTCAGGTAGTTTGTCGATATCGCCAAGCCACATAATTACTTTTTTAGATTTTGATATCCCAAATGATATATACCAATCATCTTTGTGATAAACTGTTCCATATGATTCACAGGCCAACTCTAGCTTGTAATCAGGATGTTGAGTATATTTATTTAGTACAGCCAAATTAAAAAAGACCGGCGTTAGGAACCCATCACCCCACGGACGCATTAAGCCTGGTATGTATTCATAATCAATATGCGAATATAAAAAATTGAACTGTTCCGAATATGGATATCGAACTTGCCTCTCTTTTGGTTTGAGAATAATTTCATAATCACCATCTTGGAATGACTTGTTTGTATAATAATGCAGAAGATCTTTTGTTTTATTTGGGTAATAAATTTCACCTGTATTGTGATTTTTCAGCAGTGGAACGCCTTCAAGAAAGGCTGCAACTCCGTTGAGCTCAACTTTGTGATCATCAAAACAAAGATCCAATGGCGCTCCCGACTCTTCGTCAAAATATCTTTGCATGGTGTCCAGGTCTAATTTATTCATTGATTCTTGCATTCGCTAACAAATAATTATTGAGTTTCTTCCTGTTTACCATAAAATCCGTGCTATAGCAATATCTCAATGATTTTATTAGCCTTTTTTAGCGGTACAATCAACACCAGCCTGGTGGTTGGCACCGCCCACCTGAACAAACAAGCCTACATTCTAATCGCAATAGCAGGTTGCGCCCGCCCTTCGCCTGCCTAATCCATTCGTTACCGGTAACCATGTATCTACACCATTGAGGCAAGTCTAGCCGGGTAGGCGGGGCTCGTCAGAGTCCGACATTCGCGGAAAGGACCAAGGCTTTGTCAGACACCTTCGTGTCCGATCTACGAATCTGATATCTGGAGCGGACATCAGGGCTCCGGGGCCAGGCGCTTCAGTCCGGTTTTCCGTTCTCCTAGAAAGAACAATGCTCTTAAATCTGGCTCATTGTTCTCCTCAGAAGAACGAAAACCGGCCATTTTCCGCCCAGGCCCGGAACCAGTGATCGCGCTCACTGGTTCCTGACGGGTCTCTCTCAGCGGCGAATGCGGGACTGGCGTCCGACTCCCGGTGAGAAAGGCTGGTCAGCCGGGGTATGATGACCCTCATTTACGTCATCCGCCTGTAGGGATTCGGATTGGTGAAGCATGCTGCACCTCTATCACAGCAACCGGGTCGAGATCCTCTTTGAGCATCTGCTGGGGTTCGTCGAGGAGCCCCAGGAAGACCCCTTCGTCCCCGAGCTGATCGTGGTGCCCCATCCGGGCCTGGGGCGCTGGTTATCCCAGCAGATCGCCGAACGGAGCGGGATCGCCTGCAATCTGGACGCCTGTCTGCCGGCGGCCTTCGTCTGGCGCATGTTCCGGCTCTGGATGCGGGATCTCCCGCTGCAATCGCCCCTGGCCAAGGAGCCGTGGCGCTGGCGCCTCTATAGCCGGCTGCCCGATCTCCTGGATCATCCGGCCTTCACCGAACAACGCCGCTATCTCGAAGACGACCGAACCGGGATCAAGCGCTACCAGCTCAGCCAGCGCCTGGCTGAGTTGTTCGACCAATATCTGGTCTATCGCCCGGAGATGATCCTGGACTGGGAGCGTGGGAAGGATGAGCACTGGCAGGCCCGGCTCTGGCGCCGGGTCCTGGCCGACACCCCGGGATGGCACTGGGCGCGGGTGTCGCAACACTTTTTCTCCCTCATCGAGCGGGGAGTGACCCCGAGCGCCGCCCCGCCCCGACGGGTGAGCCTCTTTGCCGTCCAGGGGCTCAGCCCTTCCTTTCTCAAGGTGCTGGAGGCCCTGTCGCGTCCGCTCGATCTGCACCTCTTTCTTCTCAACCCCTGCCGCGAGTATTGGATGGATATCCTCGACGACCAGGGAAAGCAACGCCGCCGGGCCCGGGGACTGCGTCAGGGAAAGGAAGACTGGCTGATCCCACTGCTGGATCTGGGAAATCCGCTGCTGGCGTCCATGGGGCAGGCGGGGCAGGCCTTTTTCGACCAATTGCTGGAGATGCCGGCGCTGGAGCGGGAGGATTTCGTCGATCCCGGAGCGGGAACACTCCTGGCGCGGTTGCAGCAGGATATCCTGGAGCTGCGAGACCCGCGCCGGAGCGATCCCGCCGAACGGATCCCCCTGGCCGCCGATGACCTTTCTTTACAGGTGCACAGTTGTCACAGCCCCTTGCGGGAGGTGCAGGTATTGCTCGATCAGTTGCTGCGCCTGTTCGAGCGCCTGCCCGGCCTCGAAGCCCGGGATATCCTGGTCATGGCGCCGGATATCGACCTCTATGCCCCCTATGTGGAGGTGGTGTTCAGCGCGGCGAAAGATCGCTGGTCCATCCCCTGGACCATTGCCGATCGCAAGGTCGGGGTCGACCAGCCGTTGGCCACCGCTGTGCTTGCCTTGCTCGATCTGCCCGCCAACCGACTCGAGGCCTCGGCGGTGCTGTCGCTGCTGGAAGTGCCAGCGGTGCAACGGCGCTTCGGACTCGAGACCGCCGGGCTGGAACGTATCCGGGCCTGGGTACGGGACAGCGGTATCCGCTGGGGCGGCGACGGGACCATGCGCGCCGAGCTGGGCCTTCCGGCGGAGAACGCCAATACCTGGGACTTCGGTCTCGCCAGGCTCTTCCTCGGCCTGGCGCTGCCGACCGGCGCCGGGTTGTGGCAAGGGGTCCTGCCCTGGAGCGAGGTCGAGGGTGGCGAGGCGGCAGATCTCGGTGCCTTGCAATGGCTGCTGGATCGACTGCTGGCGTGGCGACGGGAACTCGACCAGCCACTACCGGCCAGCGGCTGGCAGGAGCGTATCCAGCGGCTGCTGACGGACTTTTTCGACCCCGACGAGGCGGAGGAGGCCCTGCTCTCCGTGTTGCGCCAAGCGCTGGGGGATCTCCTGGAACAGGCGGACAGGGCGCAACTCGACGAACCCCTGGGGCTGGCGGTGATCCAGGCGGTGCTCGGTTCCGCCCTGGAGCAGATCCCCGGGGCCCGGCACTTTCTGGCCGGAGGGGTGAATTTCTGTTCCCTGGTCCCCTTGCGCAGCCTGCCCTTCCGGGTGATCGCCCTGCTGGGGCTCAACGATCGGGACTTCCCCCGCCACCCCCACGCCCCGGCCTTCGATCTTATCGCCCGACAGCCCAGGCGTGGGGACCGCTCGTTGCGCCTGGAGGATCGTTATCTGTTTCTGGAGACCCTGATCTCGGCGCGGGACAGCCTCATCCTCAGTTATGTCGGTCGGGATATCCGGGACAACAGCCCCAAGCTCCCTTCCGCCGTGGTAAGCGAACTGCTGGACGCGGTGCAACGCAGTTACGTCACCGAGGATGGCGGCGAGATCCTGCCGCGGATCTGTCGGGAACACCCGCTGCAACCCTTCAGCCGCCGCTATTTCGAGCCTGATTCTGGGCTCTTCAGCTACTCCCGGGAATGGTGGCAGGCCGCCCGGGCGGAACTGGAAGGACAGAATCCGGCCTTTGTCGTCGAGTCGCTGCCGAGGCCCGAGAACAGCCCCACCGAGGTGGAGCTGGAGGATCTGGTGCGCTTTTTCCAGTCGCCGGCCAAGGCCTTCCTACAGGAGCGACTGGGGTTACGGCTGGCGGCGGAGGAAGCCGCCTTGTCGGACACCGAGCCCTTCCGCCTCGAGGGTCTGGAGAAATACAGCCTCAAGCAGGAACTCCTGGCGGAGTTGCGCTCGGGGGCTGGACCGGAGAAGGTACTCACTCCCCTGCGCGCCGCTGGTCTCCTGCCCCATGGCGTCATGGGGGAGTTGGAGCTGCGGCAACACACCAGGACGGTCCAGGGCTTTCTCGCCCGCTGGCAGGCCCTGGGCGGCCAGGCGCAGGAGCCGTTGGAGATCGACCTGGCGTTGGGGAAGTGGCGGCTGCGTGGTCGGCTGGAGGGGCTGATGGAGAGGGGTCTGGTCACTTGGCGACTGGGCCGGCTCAGCGCCAAGGACAGGCTGCGCCTCTGGGCGCGGCATCTGGTCTTGAACGTCGCCGCACCAAGGGGCATCGAGCCCCACAGCCTCCACCTGGCGGAACAACAGGACTTCCGACTCGAGCCGGTGAACAGGGCGGAGGATCTTCTGCGAGACCTGCTCGCCCTGCGGGAGGAAGGTCTGCAACGACCGTTGCCCTTTTTCCCCGAGACCTCCCTGCTCTATGTCCGCGCGGGGGGCCTGACCAATGAGGTCTGGACGGCCTGGAATGGGCGACATAACCCGCTGGCCGAGTCCGCCCTGCCCGAGGTGAAGATCGCCTTCCGTGGTACCGAGCCCTTGGATGCGACCTTCTTTGCCCTGGCCTTGCGCCTCTGGTCGCCGTTGCTCCAGGTTGGGAATGAGACCAAGGTCGACTGATGTATCCAAAAAGAGAGTGTTTCGAATCCCCGTCCCAATGGAGAGCCAAGGGAGGCGGCGGTCATCGGGTACTGCTCCCTTCCGCCCAGGCAGACAAGCCTTTCTTCCAAGCCGTTATCGAGATCGACTCTATTCTCCACCAAAGACTTCTTCGAGGCGGCTGGCGGTCAGCAATCCCAGGCTCCAATGATGCAGTTGTTCCAGGGACGCCGTCTCGACCCGGACGACCGTCTCGGCAGACAAAGGGCCGAACTTGGCGGTCAGGAGTTCGAGCAGGATGGCCAGGCGGCCTTCGCGTCTCCCCTTGGCCTCGCCCTTGGCCTCGCCCTTGGCCTCGCCCTGGGCCTCGCCCTCGGCCCGCCCCTGCGCCTCGCCAGCGGCGTGCACCGCCTCCAGGTCGGCATAGCCCCGCCGTTGCAGCAGATTGCGCAAGGTGACCTCATGGGCCGCCTCGCGGTCATAGAGCGCCTCCACCGGCACCGGATTTTTCAATACCCCCGGGGCCTCCAGGACCTGTCCGGGCCGGTAGACTTGCAGCGGCTGCTGAGATTGGTGGACCTCGACAGAGCGCGGACCGGACAGACGCACCACCCAGACCAGGCGTGTGCCCGCGGCCAGGAGATCGGCGATCTTTTCCGCCAGGGCCACCTCATCCTGCCCGGAATCGGCGTACTCCACCGCCAGCGCCGGCACCCCCTGAACCCAGCCCGGCACATCGGGGATCGCACCCACCGCCACATCCGGCGCCCGCAGGGTACCGGGTTCGGGAGCAAAGCCGGTATCCACTCCGGCGCCCTCTACCGCCGGGTCGCTGTCGAGTACGCTGCCTCCCACCAGGTTGGCGCGGGAGCCACGTCCACCGGTAGGCAGACAGAAAATGGCGTGGCCGCCGGAAAGCTCATAGGGGTCCCCGGAGCGCAGATGGTCGGCCTTGAAGGGGCCCTTGGTGGTGGGGAGATGTTTCGTACTCATGAGTCGGCTCCTTCGAGGTTCAAGCGTAGAGGGTGGCGAGGAACGGCCATCGGATTCCAGCGGTTTGAGGATAATGACATCATGGCCTGTTTTCTAAATCATTGCGATCGCCATGACTCCAGAGAGGATGATCGAAGACAAGCATGAGGACCTGGTCTCCATGACCGCCGAACCCTGCCCTCCCGGTCCCGGGGTCTTCCAGCCCCTGCGGATCCCGCTACGGGGATTGCATCTCATCGAGGCCAGCGCCGGCACCGGCAAGACCTACAGCCTCGCTCTGCTCTATCTGCGTCTGTTGTTGGAGCGTGCCCTGGCTGTGGATCAGATCCTGGTGGTCACCTTCACCAAGGCGGCGACCGAGGAATTGCGCGAGCGTATCCGTCAACGGGTGCAGCACGCCTTGAATGGACTGCGGCAGCCTGATCTGGAGGCCGACCCCTTGCTCCTGGAACTGCTGGCACGCCAGCCCGATCCGGAGGCCGCCCGCGCCTTGCTCGAAGAGGCCCTGGTGCGCCTGGACGAGGCGGCGGTACATACCATCCACGGCTTCTGTCAACGCATGCTGCAGGAGCATGCCTTTGAGAGCGGTCAGGTGATGGATGCGGAACGGCTCAGTGACGAGACGAGCCTGCGGGAACAGACCGCCGCCGACTTCTGGCGTTGCCGCCTGGAGGGTCTGGCGCTCGACGAGGCGGGCTGGTTGCGCCAACATATCGGCGGTCCCGAGGCCCTGTTGGCCCATCTTGGACCCACCCTGGCCCGGGATGATCTGACCCTGCTGCCCCAGCTCCCGCTCGATGCGGCGCGCGACGCCGTGGCCGAATTGCGCCTGGTCTTCCACACCCTGCGGGAAGTCTGGCGGGAACAGGGGGCGGCGGCGGAACAATGCTTGCGCACCGATCCGGGCCTGAATCGTCTCTCCTATAAAACAGACGTCATTACTCGGGCCATTGCCGCTCTCGAAGCCCTGTTGGGCGAAGACTGCTTACCCCTGAAACTGCCAGAGGCCTTGAAATGGCTGACGCCCGGGCAGATGGCGGAGAAAACCAAGCCTGGTCGGAGTCCGCCGAGCCATCCCTGTTTCGATCTCTGCGGCCGGCTGCAACAGGACTTTGCCCGGGTGCAAGCCGGGTATCTCATCGCCCAGCTCAGCGCCGCCCGCGCCTATATTCGTGCCGAACTGGCCCGACGCAAGGAAGAGCGGCGGCAGATGGCCTTCGAGGACCTGTTGCGACGGCTCGCCGCCGCCCTGGAATCCCCTGGGGGAGAGGCTCTGGCCAAGGCCATCCGGGGGCGTTATCCGGTGGCCTTCGTGGACGAATTCCAGGACACGGATCCCTTGCAATACCGGATCTTCCGTCGCCTCTATCTCGATCAGCCGGAAAGCGGTCTCTTTCTCATCGGCGATCCCAAACAGGCGATCTATGCCTTTCGCGGCGCGGACATCTTCGCCTACATGGAGGCGAGTCGGGACGCCGCCCGGCTGGGGCGGTCCCTGAGCCTGGACACCAACTGGCGCTCGGCCAGCCGGCTGGTGCATGGGGTCAACACCCTGTTTCAACGGGCCCGTGCCCCCTTCGTGCTGGAGCCGGAGATCCGTTTCCTGCCGGTGCGTCCCGGCCCCAAGGCGGATGAGGAACCGCTACTCATCGACGGCGAGCGGCCCATCCCCCTGCAATGGTGGTGGTTGCCCCTCAGGCCGGAGATAGCCACCCTCAAGGGCGATCGTATCCGCGTCGAGCCGGCCAGAGAGGCGTCCGCCCGCGCCTGTGCCGAACGCATCGTCACATACCTGGGGTTGGCGGAGGCGGGCCGTTGCACCCTGGGGGGAAAGAAGCTCGAACCCGGTCAGATCGCCGTCTTGGTGCGCACCCACGAGGAAGGAGAGACGATGCGGGCGGCCTTGCGTCGCTGCGGGGTGGGCAGTATCACCCTGAGCCGCAACAGCGTTTTCACCACCGCGGAGGCCGAGGAGCTGGGTCAGGTGTTACGGGCGGTGGTCGATCCCGGGGACGAGGGCCTGGTGCGGACTGCCCTGGCCGGGTCGCTGCTGGGGGTATCCGCCCGGGAGCTGGATCGACTCCTACAGGATGAAGTGGCCTGGGGAGAGCGGCTGGATCGCCTGCAAAGATACCGACAACTCTGGCTGCATCAGGGTTTCATGCTCGCCTTCCAGTCCATGCTGCACGAAGAAGGCCTCCCCGCCCGCCTGCTCGCCGGGATGGATGGGGAGCGACGCCTGACCAACCTGTTGCAGTTAGGGGAGCTGTTGCAACTCGCTTCGACCGAGCATCCCGGTCTGGACGCCCTGTTGCGCTGGCTGAGCGATCAGATCCGGGAAGAGGAAGGCCAGGACGAAAACCGCCAGTTGCGCCTGGAAAGCGATCAGGCCCTGGTGCAGATCATCACCTGGCACAGCAGCAAGGGCTTGGAATATCCCTTGGTGTTCATCCCCTTTCCCTGGAGTTACCGCACCTTGGAGCGGGAGAAGGTGGTCGTCTTCCATGACCGGGATGGCCGTGGGGTCTGCGCGGATCTGGGTTCGGCGGAGATCGAGCCACATCGGCAACTGGCCAGGACCGAGTCCCTGGCGGAGCGTCTGCGGCTCTTCTATGTCGCCATCACCCGGGCCAAGCAACTCTGCATCCTTTGTTGGGGGCCCATCAACGGCACCGAGGATTCGGCCCCGGCCTATCTGTTGCACCCCGATCCCGAGGCCCAGCCCCCCGCCAGCCGCATGAAGAATCTGGAAGCCGAAGCCATGCGGCGGGATCTCGAGGCGTTGGTGGCCGCCGCTCCGGAGGCGATCAGCCTGCAGGATCTGCCCGCACCGAGTGGTCATTACTGGCGTCCGCCACGTCCGCCAGCCTCGGCCCTGCGGGTCGCCCCCTTCCGGGGTCGGATCGAGGCCTCCTGGCGTCTGGTCAGCTATTCGTCCCTGGCAAAACAGCTCGATCCCGAGCCGCCGGATTACGATGGGGTCGCGGCCGGGGAGACTCGGATCGCGCCCCGACCCGAGCCGGTGGTCGAGGCTCCCTTCCGTTTTCCCAAGGGGGCGGCCATCGGGCAGATGCTGCATGAACTCCTGGCCGGCCTGGATTTTCCCCAGGCCACCGAAGCGGTGCTGCAAGAGGCGATGCAACGCCAACTCGGCCGCTATGGTCGGCTCGGAGCCGCCAGGGGTGGAGACCCGGCGGCGAATCTGACCGCGATGGGGGTGGAACTTATCACCAATGTGCTGGACACCCCCCTGGAGGCCCAGGGCTTGCGGTTGCGGGATATCCCGCTCGGGGATCGTCGCAACGAACTCGAATTCCATTTCTCCCTCACCAACCTGGAACTGGCCGGGCTCGACCGGGCGCTGGCGCCTTTTCCCAACTATCGGGCCATCGCCCGACGCCTGGATTTCCCCCGGGTCCAGGGGCTGATGAAGGGCTACATCGACCTGGTGTTCAGATATCGGGGGCGCTATTTCCTTCTCGACTACAAGTCCAATCATCTGGGGGACCGGCTCGAAGACTACGGCCAAGCCGGGATGGAGCTGGCCATCGGCCAGCATGGTTATGACCTGCAATACCTCATCTACAGCCTGGCCCTGCATCGTTATCTCAGCCTCAGATTGGCCGCCTACGACCCGGAACGGCAATGGGGTGGGGTCTATTACCTCTTTCTGCGCGGGATGCGACCCGAGCATGGTCCAGCCTACGGGGTCTTTTTCGATCGACCCTCGCTTGGGGTGATCACCTCCCTGGACCAACTGTTCCAGGGAAGAAGCCGATGATGGAGCGGCTCGCGCGCGCGGTGGACCAGGGGATGTTGCGGCCCTTGGATCGCTATTTCGCCCTCTGGATGGGGCGCTTCGCCGGCACCCAGGATCCTGCGCTCCTGCTGGCGGCGGCCTTGGTGAGCTGGCGCAGCGGACAAGGCGATGTCTGTCTGGATCTGCCCGCCCATGCCGGCAGGCCGCTGTTCGTCACCCCCGAAGATGAGACCGGACTGGTGGCCCCAAAGCTGGACGAGTGGCGGCAGGCCCTAGGCCGCTCCCCGGTGGTGGGTCGCCCGGGTGAGATGGCCCCCCTCATTCTGGATCACGCCGACCGACTCTATCTGGGCCGCTACTGGCAGCTGGAACAGGATCTGCTCCATAGCTTGCGCCAACGCCTGGGGCTCTGGGCCGCTGGGGTGGATACCGCTCTCTTACAGACCGGTCTGCAGCGGCTCTTTCCCAACCAGGGACAAGATCCGGATCGGCAACAGCTCGCCGCCGCCCTGGCGGTACTCAGGACCTTCTGCGTCATCACCGGCGGACCAGGCACCGGCAAGACCCGTACCGTCACCGCCATCCTGGCGCTGCTGCTGGAACAGGCCAAGGGCAAACCCCCGCGCATCGCCCTCGCCGCCCCCACCGGCAAGGCGGCGGCCCGTCTCAGCGAATCCATCGCCCTGGCCCGGGAACAACTCCCCCTGAGCGCCGAGCTGGCCGCCGCCATCCCCACCCAGGCCATGACCCTGCACCGCTTGCTGGGTTTCCGTCCGGATCGGGTGGAGCCGCGCCATGGAGCGGATCATCCCCTGGGGCTGGAGGTCCTGGTGGTGGACGAGGTCTCCATGGTGGATCTGCCGCTGATGTCACGCCTGCTCGCCGCCTTGCCGACCAAGGCCCGACTGATCCTGCTGGGGGACAAGGACCAGCTTGCCTCAGTGGAGGCAGGGATGGTGCTCGGTGATCTCTGCGGACGGGGTCGAAGCGGAACCGGGCCGGACTGGACGAGCCTGTCGGAGGCGATGGCGGCCCAGCCACGGCGGCCGTCGGGCCGGGCCAGCATCGCCGAACATATCCTGGTGTTGGACAAGAGTTACCGCTTCGCCGGGACAAGCGGGATCGGCGCCCTCGCCCAGGCGGTCAACCGGGGGGAGAGCGGAACCGCCCTCGCCTTACTTCGCTCAGGCCGCCACCAGGATATCGCCCTGTTGGAGGTGGAGGCCCAGAGATTGCCGGAGTATCTGCACCGGCAGGTCCTGCCCGGTTATATCCCCTATCTCCAGGCCGAAAATCCGGAAGCGGCGCTGGCCGCTTTCGCTCGTTTCCGGGTGCTCTGCGCCCTCAGGGACGGCCCCTTCGGCGTCTCCGGTTTGAATCGGTTGATCGAACAGGGACTCAGGGCCAAGGGCCTGATCCGCGGTACCCAGGCGATGTATCGCGGACGTCCCCTGTTGGTGACCAGCAACGACTACGGCCAGGGGCTGTTCAACGGCGATCTCGGTCTGGTGTTGACGGACCCTGGGAGCCCAACGCCGCGGGTGTATTTCGCCACCTCCACCGGGACCCGCTCCCTGCTGCCCGGGCGCCTGCCGGCCCATGAGACGGTCTTCGCCATGACCGTGCATAAAAGTCAGGGCTCGGAATTCGATGAAGTGCTCTTGGTGTTGCCGGAGCGAGACAGTCCGGTGCTGACCCGGGAGCTGATCTATACCGCGATCACCCGGGCCCGCCACCGGGTCACCATCCTCGGTAGCCCCGCCAGCCTGGAGTTGGCCCTCGCCTCCCGGGTGGAGCGCTCCTCCGGGTTGTTGGAAGGACTCTGGGGAGCACCCAGGGAGCCAGACTGATACCAATCCCCGTGCGGTTTTCCCTCATCGGCGTCGGCCGTCTGGCCCCGCTCATCCGCACCAGCCGGTGGAACCCGAACCCTGTTGGGGCGTCGGTGTTCGGCAAACGGATGAGGTCGACGGGAGCACCGCATGGCTGCTCTGTCGCCTTCCGGCGCGCCGGGCACCCGGTCTCCGAGCCGATTTTTTGTTCTTTGATCGAGAACAATACCTCATTTATCGACGAATTGTTCTCTAAATGAGAACAAAAACCGGCCAGTTTCGGTCCCGGCCCGGAGCCGCTGAGTCATGCCTCCGGCTCGAAATGGCGGCTTGACTTTCGATCCTTCCCAAGCTCCAGCGTAGGAACGATCGAATCCGCCGTGCCTAGCTGGGTCATCTCGCCAATCAAAATAACCATATACATATACAACTTGTTGTTATTTTACCACGACTTTTTCTCCAGCCGCCACGAATAGAGAATCCCTTGTCTCCTCTAGGTTTGTCGACATGGGAATACACACCACAGTATCCCTGTTTCATGCTTCGTAAAAATTTTGTTGTGTTTTTGCATCTGCTTGACAACTGTGCCCCAAATGCCTAAAGTACCCCTAACTTGAGTGACGCCCGTTGAATCCCAACGGGAAGCAGAAAAACTACAGTGTCACGAGAGGAGTTAAGCGGCTTAGGCCGCTTTTTTATTTTCTCCAGCCAGCCCAGAGAACAGCCGCCGGGTCGCCCATAAGAGCGAAAGGCGAATAAGTTTTATTATAAAATGCTACTTCACTAATCATTTTTCTGGCGGCAAGGGTCATGATTCGAGTAGGTATAGTTGGCGGAACCGGATACACGGGGGTGGAGTTATTGCGTTTGTTGGCGCACCACCCGGATGTGGAACTCGGGATCATCACCTCACGCTCCGAGGCCGGGATGCCGGTATCCGATCTGTTCCCCAACCTGCGTGGCCAGATACAACTCAGTTTTACCGAACCCGACCTGGGCCAATTGGCCGAATGCGATCTGGTATTTTTCGCCACCCCCAACGGCACGGCGATGCGGATGGTGCCCGATCTCCTGGCCGCCTCCACCCGGGTGATCGATCTGGCGGCGGATTTCCGCCTACGGGAGGCGTCCGAATGGCAGGACTGGTATGAAATGCCCCACAGTTGTCCGGAGCTGTTGGCCGAGGCGGTGTACGGGCTCCCCGAATTGAATCGGGAGCGGATCCGGCGCGCACGCCTGGTGGCCAACCCGGGTTGTTACCCAACCGCCGTGACCCTGGGGTTCCTCCCTTTGCTGGAGGCGGGGCTCGTGGTCACAGATGGTCTCATCGCCGACTGCAAATCCGGCGTCAGCGGCGCCGGTCGCAAGGCGAGCGTCTCCATGCTCATGGGCGAGGTGGGTGAAAGCTTCAAGGCCTATGGAGTGAGTCGGCATCGTCACTGGCCGGAGATCCGGCAGAACCTCCACCAGATCGCCGCTCAATCCCTGTCCCTGACCTTCGTTCCCCATCTGGTGCCCATGATCCGCGGCATCGAGGCGACGCTCTACGCCCCGCTGGTCGCCCCCGCCGATCTCGACCTGCAAGAGGTGTTTGCCCGGCGCTACGCCAGCGAACCCTTCGTCGATGTCCTCCCCCCGGGTTCCCATCCGGAAACCCGCTCGGTGCGCGGGTCCAACTTCTGTCAGATCGCCGTCCACCACCCGCGGAATGCCGGGATGGTGGTGGTTCTGGTGGTGATCGACAATCTGGTCAAAGGCGCCGCCGGTCAGGCGGTGCAGAACATGAACCTCATGTTCGGCCTGCCCGAGACTACCGGACTGGTGGGGATCGGCCTGCTGCCCTGAGCGAACCGCCGGACTCAACTCTACCCATCGGCTTGATTTGTCGATGGGGAGTGGTCGGCTAGGCGACCCTCGCGGGCCGCCCGGTAAAAAGACTACTTCCAGACCTGATTGGGAGTGGTGTTGCAGTCCATCGCCTGCACCGGGGCACCGGCCTTGGTGGGATCGACCGCCGCCAGACACTTACCCCCACCGCTTACCAGACGGCTCTTGTCGTCCGGCTTCCACTTCTGGGTGGCGGCCTCCGAACATTCCTGCAACGCAGGATTGGCGCCGGACAGACCGAGACATTTTCCCGCCTGGTTGACCAGGCGTCCCTTGTCGTCCAGCCGCCATTTCTGACCAGCGCTCTCGTTGCAGTCCGCCGTCGCCACCCCAGCGCCGGCCTTGGCCGGATCGCCCTGGGTTTGCAGACATTTCCCACTCGGCAGCTTGTAGGCCTTGGTGGCCATGGCCTGGGCCGCCATCTGCTGACCCTGTTGCTGCATGTTTTTCAGCGCCTCGGCGTTGAAGCCGGTGGCCTGAACCGCCGACCCGGTGGCCAGCGAAACCAAGGCGACAACCATAAGTCTTTTCATATCCGGAATTCTCCTGTTATGTTGCTCGAGGTACCTGCTGGAAGCTAACCCGGCACCTGCCCGACGGCAAGCGCTGGATGGGTTAGACAAAGACAAAGCACGCCTTTTTTGAGACATGCGTCCGGCCAGAAAGATTCTCTTGTTCCTGGTATTGCCGATCGCCTCCCTGCTCCTGGGCGTCCGGCTCTTGATCGGTACCGAGACCGGGACCCGCTGGCTGGTGCGTCAGGCGGAGCCGATGACGGACGGTGCCCTGGCGGTCGGGGAGGTACAAGGTCATCTGTTGGATCGACTGGTGGTCCATGACCTGCGCTGGCGCGACCCCGGGATCGAGGTCCGGCTGGCCGAACTCGACCTGCATTGGAACCCCATGGCGTTGTGGCAGGCCAAGCTGGAGATCCTCAGCCTCTATGCCTCCGACATCCGGGTGCGGTCGTTCCCGACAGCGACCCCGGCGGAACCGTCCGCCACCGCGCCGACCTGGCCGCCAGTGCTTCCCGATCCGCGGCTCCCCTTCGCCGTCAAGATCGCCGATCTCCAACTCGATCGTATCGAGATCCAGGGTCCCGATGCCGAGCCCCGGCTGGTGGATCGGCTGCAACTGGTCGCCCGTCTGGAACAGGAGGCCCGACTCCAGATCGAGAAACTCGAAATCCTGGCCCCTCAGGGGCGGATCTCCCTGCTGGGTCAGGCCGATCTGCAAGCGCCTTATCCCATCCGTCTGAGCGGGGATTGGCGCCTGCAGCTCCAGGATGGTCCGCAGGCCGCTGGACGGCTAAGCCTGCAAGGGGATGGGCGCGAGTTACGCCTGGACCACGACGGCGAGGGCGAACTCCCCCTCAATCTGCACGGCCGCCTTGAGGATGTGTTCGGCGATCCGCTTTGGAGCCTCCGGCTCGATTGGCCGGAATTCCGCCTCCCGGGGGAACCGGAACAGCGTTTCCCCGCCGGAACCCTGACCAGCCAGGGCCGTCTGGACGCCTACGACTTCAGGCTGAATCTCCAACCCATCCCGGGTCGCCTGACGGCGGCCCTGCGCCTGGAGGCGGTCGGCGATCGACAGGGAGTGACGCTCCGCACCCTGGAGCTGGATTCCCCCCAGGGCCGGGCCGGCGTGCAAGGACGCATCGATTGGAGCGAAGCGATAGCCTTCGATCTGGGGTTGGCCGCCAGCAGCTTCGACCCCGCCTTGCCGCCGGGGCTCGGGCTCAGAGGCCACCTCCTCGGTCGGGCGCAAGGGCAGCAATTGATCCTGAGCGGACTGGAGCTGGAACTGGAGGGGACGCCGACTCGGTTGAAGCTGCAAGGGGAAGTAGATTGGGGAGCAATCCCCGAGCCCCTGGTGCAGGCGAGGCTGCAATGGAGCGGGCTCGACTGGCCGCCGGGTCGTCGGAGCGAGGCGGAGATTCGGACTCAGGGAACGGCGACCCTGAACGGCAGCGCCCAGGACTATGCCCTGGAGACCGCCTTCGAGCTGGCGGGACGCTCCCTGCCGTCCGGACACTGGCAGCTCAAGGCCAAGGGCGGACGCCAGGAGCTTGCCCTGGTCGAGCTGAACGCCGAGGTGTTGCAAGGGTGGCTGCGGGGGAGCGGCGCCCTGCAATGGCGGCCCGGGCTGGCGGGCCAATTGGATCTGCGCCTCTGCAACCTGCAACCCCATGAGCTCCTCCCCGACTGGCCGGTAGGGACACCGCTGGCGGCCTCGCTCTGGCTGGGGTTGGATGGGGACTGGTTGGAGATCCAGCCCCTGGAGCTGAGTCTCCCGGGCACCCAGGGCCGCCTGACCCTGTCCGCCAGGGGGCGTCTCGACCCCAAAATCGAAGAGTCCGAGTTCGAGGCGGAGCTGCACTGGGACGATCTCGCCTGGCCCCTGGCCGGGCCAGCGGCCCAGGTCGCCAGCGCCAAAGGCCACCTCGGACTGAGCGGTCATCCGCGGGACTACCGTCTCGACGGCCAGGCCCAGCTCGCCGGGGCGCGGATCCCAGCAGGCGATTGGCGATTACAGGGACAGGGGGATACCCGGGGCTTTTCCCTGACCGGGCTGGATGGCCGTCTGCTCGAAGGCTCGGTCCAACTCGCCGGTCGGCTGGGCTGGCAACCCAAGCCGTCTTGGGATCTTCAATTGAGCGGGCGGGATCTGAACCCGGCCGGACTGGCGCCTCAATGGCCGGGAAAGCTACGCCTGGAGGCGCGCAGCCGGGGGACACTGGACCCCAAGCGGGGGACGGAGATCGAGCTGGGGAAGGTGCAGCTTGAGGGGCAGGTGCGGGAACGGCCATTGGAACTCGGCCTGGAGGGCCGCTGGCGGGACCAGGCCTTGCAGCTCGATACCCTGTCCCTGAAGGCCGGTCCCAACAAGCTGAGCGCCCGGGGACGGCTGGGGCGGGAGGCCATGGCCTTCGATTGGTCCCTGGACGCCCCGGACCTCGGGGCCCTGGTCCCGGGGGCCGGCGGTCGGCTCAACGGCGGTGGGAAGATCACCGGCCAGGCCGCGACCCCTACTCTGGAGGCCAAGATCAATGGCGAGGGGTTGGTCTGGCAGGAACACCGGCTCAAGCGTCTGGATGGACGTCTGCTCCTGGGCACGGCGAAAGACGCCCCCCTGGAGCTGCAACTCAGCCTGAGCGAGCTGCGACGCGGCCAGGAACTGGTGTTGCAGAGCGCCAAGGTCCAGGGTAAGGGCCGTCTCTCGGCCCAACAACTGAACTTGGAACTACTGGCACCCTCCGCCGCCTTGGAATGGCACGCCGAGGGTGGATTGGACAGCAAGGGTTCCGCCTGGCAGGGTCGGCTCGGCCAACTGAGCCTGCGCACCCCGGATCTGGGCAGTTGGCACCTGCAACAGCCGGTGGAGGTCCGGCTGGCGGCCAATGGGGCGCGTCTGGGCGAGAGCTGTCTGGCCCAACAGGGCAGCGAGGCCAGGCTATGCACCGCGCTGCGCTGGGATCAGCCGGGCAGTGCCGAGCTGTCGGCCCGCCTACAGGGGTTGAGTCTGGCTATGTTGCGGCGGGATGTCAGTGGCACCCTGAGCGGCGAGCTGCAGGCCGGGCTCGATCCCCAGGGCCACATCAAAGGGGCCGGGAATCTGCGGTTGACACCGGGTCAGCTCCAGATCCCGAGCGCGGACGGGGGGCGTCAGTTGTCCCATGGCGGCGGACGCTTGGAATTCGGCCTCGATCCCCGTGGTCTTCAGGCCAGCCTCAGCCTGCAACCCCTGGAACAGGGACGGGTGGAGGCCAACCTAACGCTCCCCAATCTGACCCGCCTGCCACTATCGCCCCAACAGGCCGTCAATGGCCGTCTGACCGCTATTTTGCCCAATCTGGATCTCCTCCCCAGCTTCCTTCCCCAGCTCAGAAACACCAGCGGGCGCTTGAATCTGGCTCTCGACCTCAGCGGCGCCCTGCCCAATCCCCAGCTCGGGCTCAGCCTACAGTTGTTGCAAGGGGGAGCCGAACTGCCCCAGGCCGGTGTGACCCTGCGGGATATCCAGCTCGCCCTCGTCGACCGCCGGGATCAGCCGGGTCGTTACGATCTCAAGGGACAACTGAGTTCGGGCCTCGGTGTCTTGCAACTGCGTGGGGAGCTGGATCAGGCCAACCAGTCGGCCAGTCTGAGCCTGCAGGGCCGCAACATCCAGGTCTTCGACACCCCGGACGCCCGGGTGCGGATCGCCCCCGACCTGCAACTGGCCTGGAGCGAGGGCGGACTCAAGGTACGCGGCCGTATCGAAATTCCCGAGGCCGAGATCACCCCCCAGATCCCTCTCAACCCGGCCATGCTGCTGCTGGCCCCCAAGGAGAAGGTCGTACCCGGACACCGGGTGGCGACGTCAGCGGATGTAGTGGTGCGTCGGCGCCAGGGCGAGCCCCAAGGCCCTCTCACCAAGCCGACGGCCCGGCCCGTCGATGCCGATATGGAGCTGCTGCTGGGCGAGGGGGTGCGCGTCGACGCGGTCGGTTTCAAGGCCGGGGTCAGGGGTCGGCTCCGCCTGGCGATGAAGCCCGGTCAGGCCGATCTCATCCCCACCGCCGAGGGCAGTCTCCATATCCGCGACGGGGTGTTCCGCGGCTATGGCCAGGACCTGGACATCGAATGGGGGCGAATCCTGTTCAACAAGGTCCCGCTCACCGAACCCGAGCTGGACATCCGGGCGGTGCGCCAGATCAAGGGCAGCGATGAGGTGAGCGCGGTCGGCGTGCATCTCGCCGGCACCCCGGCGGCCCCGGAGTTGAACCTGTTCTCCCGACCCCAGCTCGACGACGCCGCCATCCAGTCCTATCTCCTCACCGGCTCCGGCCCCAATAGCCAGGAGCGTCTGCTGGGGGTCGGCAGCTATCTCCGCCCCGATGTCTATGTCGGGTACGGCTTCAACCTGCTCGACCGTACCCACGAGTTCAATGCCAGGTATGACATCAACCGCTATCTGGGGGTCGAGACCAACATTGGCGAGGCGGACAAGTCCATGACCCTTTCCACCACCTGGGAACGTTGAGCATGGGATGCTCGGGACGCGGAGGCTACCGGATCGGGAAGATCCTCTGCCTGCTGCTGGTTTGGGGGCTGATGCCGGCGGTCTGTGGCGCCGAGGCGGAAGTGGCGGTGGAGATTCAAGGCCTCCGGGACGAACTCCTCGACAATGTCCGCGCCTCCCTCAGCCTCTACCGGGAAAGCGCCGGTCCCCGGCTCAGCCCGGAGCGGATCGAGGTCCTCCACCAACAGGCCCCGACGGAGATCCGCGAGGCCCTGGAACCCTTCGGCTATTATCGTCCAGAGATCGAAGCCTCCCTCAGCCCGGCGGACGAGACCCATCCCCGCTGGCGGGCGGTCTACCGCATCGAGCCCGGCGATCCCCTGCCCATCGGGCAACTGGATCTCGTTCTTAGCGGTGACGGTCGGGAAGACCCGGCCCTGCAGGCCCTGGCCAGCCAGTGGCCGCTGCCGGTGGGCGCCACCCTGCACCACCCCGCCTATGAACACGCCAAGCGCGAACGGCTGCGGGCGGTGCGGAATCTGGGGTATCTGGACGCCGAACTCAGGCGCCATCAGGTGGAGGTGGATCTGGAGAGCTATCAGGCCCACATCGACCTGCTGATCGAGACCGGCCCTCTCTACCGTTTCGGTACCCTGGGCTTCAAACAGGACCTCTTCGCCCCGGCCTTTCTCCATGGCTTTGTCCCCTTCGTCCCCGGGGAACCCTTTACCGCCGACAAAGTGGCCCGTTTGCGACGGGGTCTGAGCCGGTCGGGGTATTTCCAGCAGGTGGAGATCGAGCGGCTGGCGCCCAGCGAGGAGAAGCCGACCGAGATCCCGCTCGAGGTCAAACTCGATCCCTTCAAACCCAATCGTTACCGTATCCGCCTTGGTTGGGGCACGGATACCGGTGTCGGCAGCTATTTCGACTGGGACCGGCGCTATCTCGGCCAGTGGGGCCAGGGGTTCGATCTCGGCGCCCTGCTGGTGCAGTTTCGCCGCAAACTGGTGCTGGATCTCAACTATCACATCCCTATCGACCCCTTGCGGGAGACCCAGCTCGAACTCTTCGCCCGGCACCAGGGCAAGGATCTGGACTACACCGACGTCGATCTCGACGAGGGCGGCGACACCCGCATCATCAACAACAGCCTGGGCCTGAGCTGGCAGCGGCCGCGCCGCCTCTGGGGCGAACGGGTGGCGAAGGAAATCTGGAGTCTCACCTATCTCACCGAAAGCTATGATGTCTTTCCGGTGTTGTTCGGCAACCTGGCGCCGGATGTGCAGGACCTGATCGCCTCCCTGATCGGCAAGGAGGCGCGAGCGACCATGGCGCCGGAGTTCAGCGGCCTGGTGCCGGCCCTGAGTTGGACCCTGAGCGACAGCGACGAGGTGCTCTACCCCAGGGATGGCGACTCTCTCAAGCTGGAACTGCGTGGCGCCCGCAAGGGGTTGGCCTCCAATTTCAGCTTCTGGCAGAGCCGACTCCGCGCCATCGCCATCCGCCCCCTGTTTGAGCGCGACCGCTTGCTCATGCGCGGCGACATCGCCTACACACAAGCCGAGACCAAGACCGCCCTCGGCACGCTCTTCAACCAGATGCCCGAACTCTATGAGTTTCGCACCGGCGGCGATCGCTCGGTGCGGGGCTATGGTTACGAGACCCTCTTCCCCAAGGATGTCATCACCGGCGCCAAACACCAGCTCGTCGCCAGCCTGGAATATGACCGCTCCATCCTCCCCGACTGGAGCGCGGCGGTATTCCTGGATCTGGGCAACGCCTTCAACGACTACTCCCGGATGGATCTTCACTGGGGTACCGGCCTCGGCGCCCGTTGGCGCTCACCCGTCGGCCTGATCCGACTCGACCTGGGTGTACCGCTGAGCGACGCCAAGGACGCCTTCCGTATTCATCTCGTCATCGGGCCGGAGTTCTAGCCCGCCTATTTCACAGACGCCGGAGGAAAGGGATCTGGCTCCGGGCCTCGACGGGAAATGGCCGTTTTCCGTTCTTACCAGGAGAACAATAGCAGAGTAGGTCGGCAATCCTTTGCCGACACTCCCTGATCAGCATCAAATGGCGGCAAGGGGTTGCCGCCCTACGAGCTCCGGGCATCGACTGGAAAAGGGTCGTTTTCGTTCTTTCTTTGAGAACAATAGGACAGTATTGTTCTCTGTTAGAGAACAAAAAGCGATAAACCCGCCCAGGCCCGGAAACCTCGGCGGTCGGGTTGCGTGTTTTGCAACCCAAACCACGCCGCCAGCACGCATTTCTTACCGGGCGTCGTAGCAAGGGCGCCCGGTAAGAAATGCGGGCCAGGGTGTGGCTCAGGGCATGAAAGGCATCCAGGGCATCATCCTCCCGGCTCGTCCCATGGTGGAGTCCATGGTGCCGCTGATCAGGGTCATTTTGGCGTTGATCTGATTGAGTTCCGCAACGATGGCCGGTAGCGCGCCCATCTGCACGCTCATGGTGCGCATCTGCTGTTCCATGGCCGGCATGACGCTCATGTTCTGTGACATGCGGTAGAGCATCAGCGAGATGACCGCCCCGGCCGTGCCTTCTTCCCAGGTTTGCATGTAGCGGATCAACCAGTCCACCTGCCGCTGGAAGCTCTCCAGCTCGCGTTGGGTCTCCGCCGGCAGCGCCGCCAGGAGCTCCTCGCGCCGGGCCGTGCGCTCTTCCGGGGTCATGGGCTGGCGTTGCGACTGGAGCTGGGCCTGGGCGGTGGGGAACAGGGGTCGGACCGACCAACCCGCCAGCACCAGGATCGTAACCAACGCCAGTGACATGAGCCGCAGGAGCCGTCTCTGGCGACGTGCTTCCCTGCGGACCGCCCTCAGCTCCTCGGTCAGAAAGCGGACCATCTCTTCCAAGGCGGGAGTGGCTTGAGACTGTGCGGAGGAGTGATCGATCTCGGTAGGCATGGGAATCTCACCTCGTGACCGGTTGTACGTCAGGTGGGGTTAATAATTTCACTCCCAACCAGGAAACTCCAGTCAATACATCATGCGCGTTCGCGACTGGGGATCTGAACAATGTTCCATCCCAGCCCGGCCAATACCAGCGGGCCATGGCGCCGCCCCGAATTCGCCGCCGGGAGGGAGGCCCTCGGCGACTCCGGGCAGGGACCCTTTTGGCTGATTTTTGTTCTCCTACGAAGAACAATCAAGCTTTTCCTGAGCTATTGTTCTCTTTAGAAGAACAAAAACCGGCCATTTCCCGTCGAGGCCCGGAGCCGCCGGGCACTTATCCGATGCCTGAGAGATCCTTCTCTCGGCGGCGGACGATCAGAGGTCCAGATTCTCGACCGAGAGGGCGTGTTTCTCGATGAACTCCCGACGCGGGTCCACCTGATCCCCCATCAGGGTGGAGAACACCTCGTCCGCCGCGATGGCGTCCTCGATGGTGACGCGCAACAGGCGCCGGGTTTCCGGGTTCATGGTGGTTTCCCAGAGCTGATCCGGATTCATCTCGCCAAGACCTTTGTAGCGTTGGAGGCTCTGATTCTTCCGGGCCTCGCTGACCAGGCGTTCCCAGGCCTCATAGAAGTTATTCGCCACAAAGCTCCTGTCGCCCCGCTTTATCGTGGCGCTGGCGCTGAACAAGGCCGCCATGCGTTCGGCGAAGTCGCGCGCCTTGCGATAATCCGCCCCCTGGAAGAAATGCAGCGGGATGATCCTGTGCTGTCGGCTGCCGTGGACCTGGGCGCTGATCTCCAGGCCCCGGGCCGCCCCGTCCTCGCCGCGGATCACCTTCCCCTGATACTGATTCCCGGGACGCCGATCGGCGTTGACGGCGGTCAGCAGCTCGGCGAGCCACTCCTCCAGATGGGAGGGCTCCTGGGACAGGGCCAGATCCGGCGGGGAGTAATAGAGGATCTTGGAGAGCAGATCCGGCTCGATGGTACGACTCAGGCGCTCGCGCAGGCCCTGATGCACCAGGTATTCCCGACCGAAGCTCTCCAGGGTCGGGCCGGTCAGGACAGTAGCCGATCCCTCCGGGATGATGCTGACGTCTTCCAGGGCCAGTTGCAGCAGATGCAGGTTCAGCTCGGTATCATCCGTCAGATAGCGCTCCTGTTTGCCTTTTTTCACCTTGTAGAGCGGCGGTTGGGCGATATAGACATAGCCGCGATCGACCAACTCGGGCATCTGGCGGTAGAAGAAGGTCAGCAGCAGGGTGCGGATATGGGCGCCGTCCACGTCCGCGTCGGTCATGATGATGATGCGGTGGTAGCGGATCTTGCTGACATCGAAGTCCTCCCGGCCGATGCCGCAACCCAGGGCGGTGATCAGGGTGCCGACCTCGACCGAGGCGAGCATCTTGTCGAAGCGCGCCTTTTCCACATTGAGGATCTTGCCTTTCAACGGCAGGATGGCCTGGAAGCGACGGTCACGACCCTGTTTGGCGGAGCCGCCGGCGGAATCGCCCTCGACGAGAAAGAGTTCCGACCGGGCCGGGTCCTTTTCCTGGCAATCGGCGAGCTTGCCGGGGAGCCCGGCGATATCCAGCACCCCCTTGCGGCGGGTCATCTCCCTGGCCCTGCGGGCCGCCTCCCGGGCGCGGGCCGCCTCGATCATCTTGCCGGCGATGAGCTTGGCATCGTTGGGGTTTTCCTGCAGATACTCGGTGAACTTTTCCGCCACCAGGCCCTCCACCACCCCTTTGACCTCGGAAGAGACGAGCTTGTCCTTGGTCTGGGACGAGAACTTGGGGTCGTGAAGCTTGACCGACATGACCGCCGTCAGACCTTCCCGGGCATCCTCGCCCGAGGTTTCGACCTTTTGCTTCTTCGACAGGCCTTCGGTTTCGATGTACTGATTGAGGGATCGGGTCAAGGCGGCGCGAAATCCGGCCAGATGGGTGCCGCCGTCCCGTTGGGGGATATTGTTGGTAAAGGGGAAGATGATTTCGAGATAACCCTCATTCCATTGCATGGCGATCTCGACCTTGATGTCGTTGCGCTCACCGCAGAAATAGAAGATCTGGGGATGAATGGGGGTCTTCTTACGGTTCAGGTGCTCGACGAAGGCCTTGATCCCGCCCTGATATTCGAAGACATCCTGGCGCTCGCTTCTTTCGTCTTTCAGAGTGATGCGCACCCCCGAGTTGAGGAAGGAAAGTTCGCGCAGGCGTTTGGCCAGGATGTCGTAATGGAATTCGATGGAAGAAAAGATGGTGTCGCTCGGATGGAAGGTGATCGAAGTCCCGGTAGCCTCGGATAGGCCTATTTCCGCCAGCGGGGCCTGGGGTTCGCCAAGCTGATATTCCTGAAAATAGTGTTTGCCGTCGCGATAAATATTGAGTCGCAGCACCTCGGACAGGGCGTTGACGACCGATACGCCGACACCGTGCAGACCGCCGGAGACCTTGTAGGAATTGTCGTCGAATTTGCCGCCGGCATGCAGCACCGTCATGATGACTTCGGCGGCGGAGCGGTTTTCTTCCTGATGGATATCGACCGGAATACCGCGGCCATTATCGGTTACGGTGACAGACTCACCTTCGTGGATGATGACCTCGATGGCGCTGCAATAACCGGCCAGGGCTTCGTCGATCGAATTGTCGACCACCTCGAACACCATGTGATGCAGACCGGTGCCATCATCGGTATCCCCTATATACATACCAGGACGCTTGCGTACCGCATCCAGACCGCGCAGTACCTTGATATTGGATGAATCGTAAGACATTAACTTCACCAGAAGGCTTTGTACCTTTCACCTGTTCCGTTCGGAGCGGCAGGTGAGAGGGTGATAAATATTCATCTCTTGGTCCTGAGCGGCCTATCGGCACACATCAGGGTTATGGAAGTGACAACACATCGAATCCTGCCGGGGGCACGGAACCGGAGGGAGATCCGCGCGGGTCGCGAAGGGTTCTAGGAAAGGAATGGTGCGAAAAATAATGCCATAAAGGTGTTCCGCTTACCGGGCAAGAAATAAACCAAATCAACCGCCATCCTGTGCAGGTGGATGATGTGGCGCGAGAAAAAGAGAGGGGCGGTGGAAGCAAAGGTGGGCTAATGAGAATGCATCCCTTCCCCCTCGATCATCCGGCACGCAAGACCAAGGCGATCGGCTCTAGGCCGCTTCCGTCTCTGGTTTCCATGTCCGCGGCAGTTGCTCCATGGTTTGTTCGATCCAATCTTCCATGAGCTTGTTGATCTGTCCGGCCTTCCGGCCTTGGGGAAGGATGGGCGGGCCGACCACGACATCGATGACACCAGGGTATTTTATCAAGCCCCGTCGCTTCCAGAAAACGCCGGCATTGTGGGCGATAGGGATGATGGGATGCCCCGTAACCTCCGCCAAGAGGGCACCGCCGACACCATACTTATGCCGCTCCCCGGGGGCGACCCGGGTGCCTTCGGGAAACACCACGATCATTCTCCCCTTGGCGAGGCAGTCCTTGCCTGCCTGAATCACCTGCTTGATGGCGGCCAAGCCTTCCTTGCGCTCGATGGCGACGGGCTCCGCCTTGCGAAGCGCCCAGCCGAATATGGGGATGCGCAGCAATTCCTGCTTCAGGATCCAGGTCTGTCGATGCGGCAGCAGACCACGCAGAGAAAGGGTTTCCCAGGTCGATTGATGCTTGGAACAGATGATGCACGGCCCGTTCGGGATGTTGTCCCAGCCCTGGATCCGGTATCTGAGGTTGCAGATCCAGCGCAACAACAGCAGATTGGTCCGTCCCCAGCCCACGGCGATTTTCGATGCGGCGTCGAAAGAGATCACTGGATACAAGAGGACGATGGGCAGGGAAAACAACAGTGTCGAAATGACGAAGGCGACGAAATACAGCAGGGAACGCAGCAGGATCATACTTTGGGGTGTCCTTCACTCACCAGGTGTTGCACGGCGCGGAGCAGATCCGGGTAGATTTCCACCCCGGCGAGTCCCTCGCCGGCCTCGATGGTGCGCAGGCCCTTGCCGGTCTTGACCAGTATGGGGCGAGCACCCACGGCCCGGGCGGCTTCCAGATCCCGCAAGGTATCGCCGATGGCGGGCACACCCTGGAGCTGGATATGGTAACGCTCGCCGATGGCCTCGAAGAGTCCGGGATTGGGTTTGCGGCAGCGGCAAGCGTCCCTGGGACCATGAGGACAGAAAAAGATGGCGTCGATCACCGCACCCAAGCGCACCAGTTCGGCACGCATCTTCTGGTGGATGGCGTTGAGGTCTTCGATGTCGAACAGACCCCGGGCCAGACCGGATTGATTGGTGGCCACGGCGATACGAAAGCCGTGATGATTGAGCAGGGCTATGGCTTCGAGGCTTCCCGGCAAGGGGCGCCATTCGTCCGGATGCTTGATGAAATCGTCCGAGTCTTCGTTGATGACCCCATCCCGATCCAGGATGACCAGCTTCGTCATGACCTCCCCCGCAAGCTAGCTGTGCTGGTCCTGAAATTCCGATACCCGGATGCGACCATCGATGAGCCGTGAGCGGCGGTATTGCAGCTTGGTCATCTTGTCCCAGAAGGCCTGGTTGAGATCCAGGTCGGCGGCGATGCCGGTGCCGACCAGCAGGATCAACAGATCCGCCAGTTCTTCCGCCAGCACCGCCTTGGTTTTTCCTTTGGTCACGCATTCGGAGATCTCGCCCAATTCTTCCGTCATCAGGGCAATCCGATACAGCAGATCCTCGCCCCCCAGCTCGCGAAACTGGTGTTTGGTATGGAACGCCTGCACCGCGGCGAGCATGTCCGCATAGGAATCCGGATCGACCTGGGGACGGGAAGCTGGGTTCATTGCAGTCTGGAGATGTCCGCCGCGGCGAGAAAAAGCGCTTCCAGTTCCGCCAACAACTTGAGCCGATGGCGCCGGATATGGGCGTCCTCGGTCATCACCATGACCTGGTCGAAGAAACTGTCCACCCGCTGGCGTAATTCCGCCAGTCGGACCAAGCCCGCCTCGTAGTCGCCCCGGGCGAACAGCGGGGCGGTGATGGCCGCATACTCCTGCACGCCCTGGAGAAGGTGCTGTTCGGCGGACGAAGACAGGCAAGCGGCGTCGATACCCTCAGGCAGGACATCCTCCGCCTTGCGCAGGATATTGCGGATCCTTTTGTTGGCGGCGGCCAGGCTCGCCGCTTCCATGAGGCCGCGGAAGCGGTGGACGGCCCGCATCCGACGATCGAAGTCCTGGGGCCGGGTGGGCCGGACTGCGGCGACGGCGTCGAACAGATCCGGGGCGAAGCCTTGGTCGCTGTAATAGCCCCGCAACCGCTCCATCATGTAGTCGAACACCTGTTCGGCGGTGTCCCCCTGTCCCACTCCATCCGGCAGCGCCCGACAGGCGGAGTCCAGCAGGGCCTTGAGATCCAGATCGAGCGGGGTCTCGATCAGGATGCGCAGCACTCCGAGGGCGGCCCGGCGCAGGCCGAAGGGGTCCTTGTCGCCGGTGGGTTTCTGCCCGATGGCAAAGATCCCGGCGAGGGTGTCGAGCTTGTCCGCCAGGGCGACGGCACGACCCGTAGCGGTCCGGGGCAGGGCATCGCCGGCAAATCTGGGCTGGTAATGCTCGGCGATGGCGGCGGCGGTTTCCTCCGCTTCGCCATGGGCGGCGGCGTAATAGCGCCCCATGAGGCCCTGTAGTTCGGGGAATTCCACCACCATCTGGGTCAGGAGATCGCATTTGCAGAGCTGGGCGGCACGCACCCCAAGCCCGGGGTCGGAGCCGACGGCCATGGCGATTTCCCCGGCGAGGGCGGCGAGGCGCTCGGTCTTGTCGTAGAGGCTGCCGAGCCGGTCCTGGAACACCACCTTGGCGAGTTCATCCCGGCGCGCGGCCAGGGGGCGCTTCAGATCCTGGTGCCAGAAGAAGGCCGCATCGCTGAATCTGGGTCGGATCACCCGCTCATTGCCGGCCCGTACCTGGGAAAGATCCTTGCTCTCGATATTGGCGATGGCGATGAAGTTCGGGCAAAGACGGCCATCCTCGGCGAACACCGGGAAATACTTCTGATGTCCCTGCATGGTCTTCACCAGCGGCTCCGGCGGCACTTCGAGAAAGCGTTCCTCGAAAGCGCCGACGATGGCCACCGGCCATTCCACCAGGGCGGTGACTTCATCCAGCAGGCAGTCTTCGACCCTGGCCTGTCCCCCCAGCGTCAGCGCCGCCGAAGTCGCCTCATGACGGACGCGCTCCCGTCGCTCGGCAAAATCGGCATAGACCATCCCTTCCTCTTTCAGTCGCCGGGGGTAATCGCCCGGGTGTTCCAGGGTGATGGTCCCGGGCCGGTGGAAGCGATGGCCTCGGGTGCCGCGATCGGCCTGGATGCCGAGGATGCGGCAGGGGATGACTTCGGTGCCGAGGAGCATCACCACCCAATGCACCGGACGCACGAACTCCTCCACACCCTGGCCCCAACGCATGCGTTTGGGGATCGGCAGGCCATCGAGGGCCTGTTCCACCACCCCCGGCAGGAGCTCGAGCGCCGCCTTTCCGGGGAGCACCTGGCTGAACACCAACCAGGCGCCTTTCTCGCCCTCCTGGGTCTCCAACTGTTCCACACCGACGCCACAGGAGCGGGCAAAACCTACCGCGGCCCCGGTGGGCCGGCCTTGGGCGTCGAAGGCGGCCTTGAGGGCCGGGCCCTTGCGCTCGACCCGGCGCTCCGGCTGGGCCTGATCCAGCCCCTCGACCAACACCGCCAGCCGCCTGGGGGTGGCGAATGAGCGCGCCGTCCGGTAACCGAGATCGAGTTCCCGCAGGCGACGTTCAATGCCTTCGGTAAAGGTCTGGGAGAGGCTGAGCAGGGCCTTGGGCGGCAGTTCTTCGGTGCCGATCTCGACCAGAAAATCCGCTTTCTCAAGCATTGGCTTGGCCCTCCTGCCGAGTGAGCATGGGAAAGCCGAGCGCCGCCCGGCGATCGTAATAGGCCTGGGCGACGTTGCGCGCCAGCGCCCGCACCCGCAGGATGAAGCGTTGCCGCTCGGTGACCGAGATGGCATGCCGGGCGTCGAGCAGATTGAAGGTGTGGGAGGCCTTCAACATTTGTTCATAGGCCGGAAGCGGCAGGCCCAAGCCGATGAGCCGGTGGCTTTCCCGTTCGCAGACGTCGAACCAGGCAAAGAGCGAAGGCACATCCGCCTGCTCGAAGTTGTAACCGGATTGCTCCACCTCGTTCTGGTGGAAGACATCGCCATAGCTCACCCGCCCCTGGGGCCCGTAGGTCCAGGTGAGATCGAAGACGCTTTCGACCCCTTGCAGGTACATGGCGATACGCTCCAGCCCGTAGGTGATCTCGCCGGAGACCGGTCGACAGTCGAGCCCGCCCACCTGCTGGAAATAGGTGAACTGGGTGACCTCCATGCCGTTCAACCAGACCTCCCAGCCGAGCCCCCAGGCGCCGAGGGTGGGCGACTCCCAGTTGTCCTCGACAAAGCGGATATCGTGGGTGAGGGGGTCGATCCCCAGCCGGTAGAGGGAGCCCAGATAGAGTTCCTGGATGTTCAGGGGCGAGGGTTTGAGGATCACCTGATACTGATAGTAGTGTTGCAGCCGATTGGGATTCTCCCCATAGCGACCGTCGGTCGGTCGGCGGGAAGGCTGCACATAGGCGCAGTTCCAGGGTTCCGGTCCGATGGCACGCAGAAAGGTCGCTGAATGGAAGGTCCCCGCCCCCATCTCCATGTCGTAGGGCTGCAACAGCACACAGCCTTCGTGCGCCCAGTAATCCTGCAGGGCCAGGATCAGGCCCTGGAAGGTGGCCAGATCATGGGCGCCTGCGTCAAGAGTCGTTGTCGTCACCTC
Source organism: Pseudomonadota bacterium (assembly GCA_052035915.1). Classification (GTDB taxonomy): domain Bacteria; phylum Pseudomonadota; class Gammaproteobacteria; order Chromatiales; family Chromatiaceae; genus JBPOHE01. The sequence continues at coordinate 7,344 of JBPOHE010000002.1, read as the reverse complement.
TAGATCCCCGCTCCCGGACAAACCTTGAAGTATAGCTTTTGCCGGGAGGGCTTGACCATGCCGGAACCGCGCCGTCTCGCCACCAAGCCCGATCCGGCCACGGCCTCGCCTTGACCGACGGGTAATCGCCTTGGCCGGTTATCCGTCCGATGTCGCCGTCGCCGGGTCCCCCGCCCGCGCCACCGCCCAGAAATCCACCCGTTCGACGCCGGAGGCGAGAAAAACCTGTGCCAGGCTGTTCAGCGTGGTGCCGGTGGTGACCACATCGTCGATCAGGGCCAGATGCCGGATACCCTGGAGTGGCTCCACGGCAAAGGCGCCCTTGAGGTTGCTTAGCCGCTCTTTACGGGGTAATCCGGTTTGGGGTGGCGTATAGCGAACCCGGCGGCAGACCCGGGGGTTCACAGGCAGAGCAAAACGCTGTCCAAGTAGGCGGGCCAGTTCCATCGCCTGGTTGAAGCCCCGTTCCCGCAGTCGCCGGGGGTGTAACGGGACCGGCACCAGGAGTTGGGGCCGATCGACGCCTTGCTGTTCGAGAAAGTCACCGACCAACTCGGCCAGCAGACGCCCGGCGGCGAAACCGGCGTGGAACTTGAGTTGCCGCACCAGATGGGGGACGGTCCAGGTATAGACCAGGGCGGCATACGCGGATCGAATCGGCGGGGGATGTTGCAGGCAGGTGCCGCAGAGGCCGCCGGGGGCGACTTTGTCCGGCAAGGGCCGGGCGCAGGTGGCGCAGGCATGGCGGTTGTAAGGCAATTCGACGCGGCAACCCGGGCAAAGATCCTGGTTCCCCGCCCCGGGTCGGCCACAGAGTAGACACCTGGGGGGATAGGCGAGGCGCACCAGTGTTTGCAGCCAGTCGTTTACTTTCATCCTGTTCGATAGTTGACAACGGAATCGGGAAAGCTAGTATCCGGGATCTTGGTCGGCTCCCTGAGCCCTTTCCGGTGGCGGGGAAGCGGTTATCCCTTCACCCACCCCGGCCCTCGATAGGATGTATCCATGTCCCTACCTCGTCACGACTGGTCCTTGGAGGAGGTTGAAAGCCTGCTCGGTCTCCCCTTCAACGACCTGCTGTTCCAGGCCCAGAGCATACACCGCACCGCCTTCGATCCCAACCGGGTGCAGGTCAGCACCCTGCTCAGCATCAAGACCGGGGCCTGTCCCGAGGATTGCGGCTACTGCTCCCAAAGCGCCCATCACGCCACCGGCCTGGAGGTCGAAAGGCTGCTCCCGCTTGCTGAGGTCCTGACCGCGGCGCGGAACGCCAAGTCGGCCGGGGCGACGCGCTTCTGTATGGGGGCCGCCTGGCGGAATCCCACGGACAAGAATCTGGAACGGGTGGCGGAGATGGTCCGCGGGGTACACGAGCTGGGCCTGGAAACCTGCGTCACCCTGGGCATGCTGAGCGGCGATCAGGCCCGGCAGCTCAAAGCAGCGGGTCTCGATTACTACAACCACAACCTGGACACCTCGCCGGAGTTTTACCCCCAGGTCATCAGTACCCGTACCTATCAGGATCGGCTGGATACTCTGGAGCAGGTGCGCGCGGCCGGCATCCGGGTCTGCACCGGCGGCATCCTGGGGATGGGCGAGTCACGCCGGGATCGCGCCTCCATGCTGCGACAACTGGCCAACCTCCCCCAGCACCCCGAATCCGTGCCCATCAACCTGCTGGTCAAGGTGGCGGGAACCCCCCTCTACGACAGCCCCCGGCTAGACCCCTTGGAATTCGTGCGCACCATCGCCGTGGCGCGGATCCTGATGCCGTCCGCCCATGTCCGCCTCTCCGCCGGACGCGCCGAGATGAGCGACGAACTCCAGGCGCTATGCTTCTTTGCCGGCGCCAATTCCATCTTTTACGGCGAGCGCCTGCTCACCACCGGCAACGCCGGTACCGAGCGGGATCTGGATCTCTTTGCCCGCCTCGGCCTGGGGTTCGAGGTCCAAGCCGAATCCGTCGAGTCCGACTTCGGCCCTTGTCGGCGACAGGCCCGGGGAGGCTGAGCTGGATACCCGGTCTTTGTCGGACGCCCTTTCCAGTCTGCGGGAACAACACCTCTACCGCCAACACCGGGTGGTGGAAGGGTCGCAGGGACCGGAGCTGGAGATCCAAGGCCGGCGCCTGCTCAACTTCTGCAGCAATGACTATCTCGGCCTGGCCGCTCACCCCGAGGTGCGTCGGGCCTTCCAGAAGGGAGTGGATGACTATGGCGTCGGCAGTGGCGCCGCGCATCTGATCTGTGGTCACAGCCGCGCCCATCAGGCCCTGGAAGAAGACCTGGCGGAATTCACCGGACGCCCCCGGGCACTCTTGTTCTCCACCGGTTACATGGCCAATCTCGGCGTGATGGATGCCCTGCTGGGGCGACGGGACCTGGTGTTCGAGGATCGGCTGAACCATGCCTCCCTGCTCGATGGCGCCCGGCTCTCCCGGGCCAAGCTACGACGCTATCCCCACCAAGATGTGGAGACCCTCTCCGCCTGGCTGCAAGCGGGATTTCCTGGTCGGCGGCTGATCGCCACCGATGGCGTCTTCAGCATGGATGGGGATCTGGCGCCGTTGCCGGACTTGGCCCGGTTGGCGGAGGAACATGGGGCCTGGCTCATGGTCGACGACGCCCATGGTCTGGGGGTGCTGGGTCGGGACGGAGGCGGGACCCTGGCCCACTTCGGTCTGGGCGTGGAGGCGGTGCCCATCCTCATGGGCACCCTGGGCAAGGCCTTCGGCACCTTTGGCGCCTTCGTTGCTGGTTCTGAGACCCTCATCGAGACCCTGATCCAGAGCGCGCGTCCCTATATCTACACCACCGCCCCGCCTGCCGCCCTGGCGGTGGCGACCCGCGCCAGCCTGGCCCTGGCCAGACGTGAAGGCTGGCGGCGCGAACGCCTGCGGACCCTGGTGGAACATTTCCGCCGCGGCGCGACCGAGCTGGGTTTCCGGCTCGATCCGTCCACTACTCCCATCCAACCCCTGATCGCCGGGACCGCGACCCACGCCCTGGCCTGGAGTCGGCACTTGGAGGAACAAGGTATCCTGGTGGCGGCGATTCGCCCGCCCACGGTTCCCGAAGGGAGCGCCCGCCTGCGCCTCACCCTCACCGCCACCCACAGCGACGCCCATCTTGCCCGTCTGCTCGATGCCCTCGGCGACCTGCCCGAAGTGGATGCGCCATGAGGCTGGCCAGCGAGACCCTTGGCGATGGCCCAGACTTGGTGCTGCTCCATGGCTGGGGCATGAATGCCGCCATCTGGGAAGACTGCGCTCCACAACTGGCCCAGAGTTTCCGTCTCCATCTCATCGAGCTGCCCGGCCATGGGCGCAGCCCCTGGGACCCGGGCTGGCGGGATCTTGGCAGCTGGGCCGCCGCCTGCCTCGAGGTGGCTCCCCCGGTCGCCTGCTGGATCGGCTGGTCCCTGGGCGGCACCCTCAGCCTGCAAGCGGCGCTCATGGCGCCCCAGCGTCTGCGTGGGTTGGGTCTGGTCACCGCCACGCCGAAATTTCTCCGCTCGGATGACTGGCCCCAGGCCATGCCGGAGCCAACCTTGCGCGGTTTCGCCGGAGAGTTATTGGCCGATCCCCAACTGACCATGGAACGCTTTCTCGCCCTCCAGGTACGCGGCAGCGAGGCCGGGCGGGAGACCCTGCGCCGTCTGCGCCAGAGTCTGCGGGCCCGACCCCGGGCCCGGGCCGAGGCCCTCATGACCGGCCTGGAGATACTGGCCCGGACCGATCTGCGGACGCTCCTGGCGCGGCTCCGGCTTCCCAGTGACTGGTTGTTCGGCGACCGGGATACCCTGGTGCCGGCGGGGATCGCCGCCCAGGTTTCCGGGCTGGGAAACGGGATCCATACCCGCGTCTTGACGGGGGCCGGTCACGCCCCCTGGTTGTCCCATCCGACCGCCACCCTGGAGTGGCTGCGGGCCTTCGCCCTATGAATCAGGACTGGCCCGGGATCGACAAACTTCAGGCCCGCCGCGCCTTCGAGCGCGCCGCTTCCGGCTATGATCGGGTGGCGGTGTTGCAACGGGAGGTAGGCCAGCGCCTCTTCGAGCGTCTGGATCTGGTGCGGCTCCAGCCACAACGGTTGTTGGATCTCGGCTGCGGCACCGGCGAGCTCAGCGGTCAACTGCTCCGCCGTTATGCCAAGTCCGAGGTGATCGCCCTCGATTTCGCCTTCCCCATGCTCCAGCTCGCCCGCCGCCGGGGCCGCTGGCTGCGCCGTCCCCGCTGCCTCTGCGCCGATGCGGAACATCTCCCCCTCGCCGCGGCGAGCTGCGATCTGGTGTTCTCCAATCTGGCCCTGCAATGGTGCAACGATCTGCGGCGGACCTTCGAGGATCTCCTGCGCGTCTTGCGTCCGGGCGGCCTGCTATTGTTCAGCACCTTCGGCCCGGACACCCTCAAGGAACTCAGGTCGAGCTGGCAGCAGGTGGATGACCGCTCCCACGTCAACCTCTTCCTGGATATGCACGACCTCGGCGACCTTCTCACCGGCCTCGGCTTTCTCGACCCGGTGATGGACGCCGATTGGATGACCCTGACCTATGCCGACCTCGATGGGCTCATGGCCGATCTCAAATGGCTGGGGGCGCATAATGTCACCCGGGACCGCCCCCGGGGTCTCACCGGCAAGGGCCGCCTGAGCGCGCTACGCCAGGCCTATGAAGGCTTCCGTCGCGAGGGCAAACTCCCGGCCACCTATGAGCTGGTCTATGGCCATGCCTGGGCGCCCCAACAGCGACGCACCACGGAGGGGATCAGCCTCTCCCTGCAAGCGATGCGGGCCCAGCTCAGCCAGCCACGGGAAAGATAAGGTCGACCTCCGCCCAAATCGGTCGGCCATCCAACACATTGGTGAACCATCATAGGCTCGGCCGGCCATCCAATAGGGGTCGGCAGAGCCGAATATTGTCTAGGCGTAGGCGGCCAGCTATAGCAAACCCGTGGCGATTGCGGTTTACCATCGGATTTGTAGGTAGCCGGCAGACCCCGACGGGGGTAAGCTGGCGTTGAGACGGGGGTGTGGCTCTTGGGGTCCGCGACCGGCCTTGGCCGACTCGCTTGACTTGAAATGCCGCCCCCGTCTCCCTGCATCGTCCACTGAGGTCATACGGGATGGTGCCGGGCCGTGGGGCCGTGGCTCTGTATGTAGACGAGACCGGCGGATGATCCAAGCGGTTCATACCTTAGGGGTCCGACATATGGGGGTTGCCATGGTCCTGCGTCCAGAACTTCGGGTGAGCGTCGATGTGGGCTGCCATCGCCATAGTGTGGCGGTGGGCTTGACCAACGGGGAGCTGCTCGAGGAGTTCGATATCGATCACCGTCCGGAGGGTTTCGCGGACTTCTTCAGTCGCATCGAGCGTCATCAGCGCCGCTACCCGGGGCCGGTGGCGGTGGCCATGAAGGGCTGCAACGGCCACGCCCGCCCCTTGGACACCCTGGTGCGTGAGCGCCAATGGCGGCTGCTCAACATCAACACCCTCAAGCTCGCCCGCTTCAAACAGGTCTTCCCGGCAGCGGCCAAGACCGACCGCATCGACGCACGCCGGGGCTTGGAGTTGATGCAGCTCGGCGAGCACATGCCGCGCGCCCGCGATGCGCTCCAGGAGGTCCAGGCGGCCCCTGCCGAGAACCTCGAGCTCAAGCGCCTGACCCGCCGTCGGCGCGCCCTGGTGGACGAAAAGTGCCGGGTCCTCAGCCGCTTGCAGGACGACCTGCAGGCCGTCTGCCCGGGCCTGCTGGAGATCACCACGGACGTCGAGAACCTCTGGTTCCTGCACCTGCTGGCCCACGGCGAGGACATCACCAAGCTCGCGCGCCTGCATGAGAAGACCCTGCTGGGGATCCCAGCCATCGGCAAGAAGTTCGCGGCGATCATCCGCCACTGGCAACCTCGCGCCTTCTTCAGCCACGAGGTCGCCTACGCCGGCCCCATGATTGTCGCCGACACCCGGCGGGTGTTGGACCTGCGCGACCAGATCCAGGCCCTGAAAGGCCGCTGCGAGGCCCTGGCGGCGACTTCCCAGATCGCTCGGCGCATTGATACCCTCCCCGGCTTCGGCTTGGTCTGCTCCAGCGAACTGGCCGGGGAGATCGGCACCCTCGACCGCTTCGCCGGTGAGGCGAGCCTGGCCCTCTATTTGGGCATGGCCAACCTCGATCACAGCTCCGGCCAACACCAGGGCGCCAAGGCCCCACGGCACGTCAACAGCCGCGCCAAGGCGGCCATGATGACCGGGGTGGACCGACATCGCAAACAGGTCCCGGCCTCGCAGCGCTATTACGAAAAGAAGCGCCTCGAGGGCAAGACCCACAACCAGGCGATTCGCGCTTTGGGTCGCCATCTCTGCCGGGTGATCTATCAAATGCTCAAGCAGGATCGCGACTATGAGATTCGCGAGCCATGAGTGAATGACAGCGTCCTACGGGGCTTGAAAATTCCAGCGGGATGTTTAAGTCTCCCCTTTATCGCATACCGGACCGAAACGAAAGCTTTGTTTGTGTTCAGCCCCAGTGGGTATCGCTGATGCGAGTGCAGAAGACCGCGAAACCTATTCCTGGAAATGAGGGCGTGGCGGTAATACCATTTCTCGATAGGTATTATCGATATTCGTAGGCTGGTGTTGAGGCGCGAAGCGCTGAAACCCAGCTTTTTAGTAGCTGGGATTCGCTTCGCTCATCGCCAGCCTACCCCATGGCTTTCAGGCGGATAAACTAATAGGAAATGGTATAACGAGGGAAAGCACCCTCACCAGCAAGGTCCAGCGAAACTACCCATCAGGCCCATGGCATCTCCGGGCAAGGGGGCTGGCATACCACCCCAGGGACCGCCGGACTTGACCCGGATGGCATACTCGGCCCACTGCAAGGGACGGGGCAGGAAGCCATACTTGGCCGTCAGACCTTGAAGTTCGTAGACGAAACGCCTATCGCACTGGTTATTTCCCAAGGGCCCCGTGGTGCAGAGGTCGTGTCTCATGCAGGCCGCATCGAATTCATCGACAGGGGGTGGAAAGGTTCCCGCGGGTGGGTGGCCCGGACCGCACCAGTTGCCATAAAGGGTTAGACAGACGAAGGCCTCGGCGTTGGATAACCAGCCAACGAGGGAAAGAATGATGAGCCTGACCAGTGTTTTGTTCATATCCGGGTTTCCTGCTAGAAAGAGAAAAACTGAAGAATAATATAACCGGTTGCGATAGCCGGAGACGGCGGATTCAACCTCCAAGTGCACCATGGGGGGGGTAAGGAGGGCACCGTGAAGAATCGGGTAGGATTGAGGTTACTCAAGCCGAAACCTACGGGAGCCTCACGATGCCCTACCATCATCTTACCGA
>JBPOHE010000164.1:0-5743 GCA_052035915.1 Pseudomonadota bacterium | reverse complement strand
ATCACTCGGCGGAAAATCTGGCCCTAATTCGCCGCATAGCCCTCAACACGCTGCGCCACAACGGCCCCCCACGCGACAGTATCCGTCGCCGCAAACTCCGCGCCGCCCTCAACGATGAGTACCGGTTACGCCTGCTCCTCGGCCAGCCAAGACCAGCTACCATATAGCGCGATTGCCCTGACGGGGTAACAAACCCCGTCCCGCATCAGGCAAGCCCAAAATGGATGAGGCTTGGGATGAGATTCCCTCAACCGGACGTCAACCCGTGTTACGCATGCCGGCGGCAATGCCATTGATAGCCAGCAGCAGGGTATCGGCTACCTCGGGATCTCCCGCCCGGCAGCGACGCAAGAGTTCCACCTGGAGAAGATTGAGGGGATCGATGTAAGGATTGCGCTCGATGATGGGCAGGCGCACCTGGGGCTGGTCTTCCATCAGTATCCGATGCCCGGTGGTTTGCAGCACCAATTCCAGGGTACGCTGATAGCGGCGACGTAGATCGACACCGATGTCCCGCCGCTCCGGAGACACCAGGGCCGCGTCATAGCGGGCGGCCACATTGGGATCGCCTTTGGCCAGGACCATCTCGATCAGATCCAGGGTGGCGGCGAAGAAGGGCCAGTGTTCCCGCATCTCCCGCAGCCTGGAGAAATCTCCGGCGGCGATGGCCGCCTCCAGGGCCTCGCCGATCCCCAACCAAGAAGGCAACAGCAGGCGGGTCTGGGTCCAGGCGAAGACCCAGGGGATGGCGCGCAGGGTCTCGATGCTCCCCGCCTGGCGCCGATGGGCCGGGCGGGAACCGATGCGCAGGCGGCTGAGTTCGGCCTCTGGAGTCGCCGCCCGGAAGTAGTCGGGAAAGGCGGGATCTCGCACCACCGAGCGGTAAACCTCCATGGCCCGGACCGCCAAAGTGTCCATCAGGTCCCGCCAGGCCGGTTTGGGTCCCGGCGGCGGGCGCAGGGTCGCCTCCAACACCGCCGAGGTATAGACGGTCAGGGTGCGTTGGGCGATCTCGGGCAGGGCGAACTTCATCTGAATCACCTCGCCCTGCTCAGTGACCCGCATGGCCCCCCGCACCGAACCCGGGGGTTGGGCCAGGATGGCGGTGTAACTGGGCCCGCCGCCACGGCTGACGGAACCGCCACGACCATGGAAGAGGCTCACCTGGACGCCATGACGCTGCCCTACCGCCACCAATTGTTCCTGGGCCCGATAGAGCGCCCAGGCGGCGGTGAGCTGGCCGGCATCCTTGGCGGAATCCGAGTAGCCGAGCATGACCTCCATACGCCCACCCACTCGTTGCCGTACCCATGGTTGTTGCAACAGGGCGTCGATGGTGTCACCGGCGGCCTCCAGGGCATCGAGGCGCTCGAACAGGGGCACTACCGGCAGCGGTTTGGTCAGACCGCAGGCCTTTTGCAGCAGTTCCACCGCCAGGATGTCGGAGGGTCGGGTGGCCAGCGAGATGATGTAGGCGTTCAGACATCCCGCAGGAATCCGCCGCAACATCCTGAAGGTCTCCAACACATCCCGTACCGCCTCCGAGACCGGAAGTTCTTCCGGGATCAGGGGGCGGCGATTGTTGAGTTCAGCGAGCAGAAAGGCCTGCCGCTGGGACTCGGACCACTCCAGATAAGCGCCCAGACCCAGATATTCGGTAATCGCGTTCAGCGCCTCGCTGTGGCGGCTGGCCTCCTGGCGGATATCCAGTCGCACCAGACAGATACCGAAACAGGCCAGGCGTCTGAGCAGATCCAGCAGCCTCCCGTCGGCAACGATCCCGGCGCCGACCTCGTGTAGGGAGCGGTAGCACAACAGCAGGGGTTCCCGCAGCTCCTCCTCCCGGCTGTAGGGCTCCACCTTGGGCTCAGGCCGTCCATCGAGCACCGCTTCGATCCAGTGCCGGGTCCCCGCGAGCCGATCCAGAACCTGGCGCAACAGGTCGCGGTAGGGCTCCCGACTCTCCTCCCCCACCCGGGCACGGAGTTCGGCGTTGGCGGCCCCCATGGAGAGTTCATCGCGCAGGGCGTGGATCTCGTTCCAGTAGAGATCGGCCGCCATCCAACGCGCCAGCAGGGTGGCGCGGTAGGTGATCTCCGGGGTGACGCTGGGGTTGCCGTCCCGATCGCCCCCCATCCAGGAGTCGAAACCTATGGGGGCGCACTCCAGGGGCAGACCGCGTCCGGTGACTGACCGCAATGAGCGGTCGAGGCTGCGCAGATAGCGCGGCACCGCGTACCAGAGGCTCTGTTCGATCACCGCCATACCCCAGCGGGTCTCGTCCAGGGGGGTGGGCTGGTCGCGGCGGATCTCGTCCGTATACCAAGCGGCGGCAATCTCCCGTCGCAGGTCATGGAGACAGTCCTGATACTCGAGCGAATCACCGGGGAGATGTTCGAGCTGGTCCAGGGCCAGGGCGACGCGGTTGAACTTCTGCAACATGGTCCGGCGGGCGATCTCGGTGGGATGGGCGGTCAACACCAGGCGCACATCGAGGCCGCACAAGCTGTCGAAGAGTTCGTCCGGGGTCACCCCAAGGCGTCGCAGATGCTGGAAGGAGTGATCCAGGGACACGGCCCGACTGGGACCGCTGGAAAGGCTGGCCCGGGTACGACGCACCCGATGATGTTGGCCGGCGATATTCGCCAGATTGAGAAACAAGCTGAAGGCCCGCACCAGATGGCGGATCCTCTCGGTATCCAGGGCCGCCAGTTCCGCCTCCAGGGTCCGCGCGCCCTCGCTCTCACCGGCCCGGGCCTGTTTGGCGGCGAGGCGGACCCGCTCCACCACCTCGAAGAGTCCCTGGCCGACATGGGTCTTGAGGATGTCTCCTAGGATCTGCCCCAGGAGACGGACATCCTCGCGCAGGCGTTGGTCTATGGCTTCGACAGCCTCGGTAACTCCGTGGTCGAGGGCTTCGGGTGATGTCATGTGGAACCTCGGCTGGATCTCAAGCGACGATGCTTACATCATAGCAAGGGAGACACCGACCTCCCGGCAGGCCATACAATGGCCGCCCCGCAGTTCAGGGTGCATTCAGTTTGCCCGACCTAGGATAGTCGTCAGGATATCTTCGAGGAATCAACCACATGATCAGTCTAACAAGATCGGCCAAGCACTTCGGCGCCATGCTGTTCGCCCTCTGGTCCTGTATCGCCTTGGGAGCCACGCCTCAAGTGGAGGAAGAATCCCTGGTGATCGGACATATCACCTTTGTGACGGGGAGGTTGTTGCGCTATGTCCCCGAGCAGGAGGATTGGGTACTGACCGTCCTCGATGCCCCCTTTGGCCTCAACGACGCCCTCTACTCGGATCGGGAAGGCCGGGCCGAATTTCTCATCCCCAATGGCGTCATGATCAGGATCGCGGGAAATACCCAGATCCAGGCCATCAAGCTGCAACCCGAATTGACCGAGATCGACGTCGCCTCAGGCATGGCCCGCTTTTTCAACCGGAGCGAAACGGGCGTCCTCAAGGTCACCACTCCCTTCGGCTATCTCTTCGCCCCGGGAAAAACCAGCTTCGATCTCTATGTCGGGGAGGAGTCCCTGGAAATCGTTCCCATCCGGGGCGCGGTCTATTTCGTCTTGAACGACGACCAGACCAGATATGAGGTCATCGCCGGTTCGGGCTCCATCCTGGCGGATCGGCAGCGGGTGGCCTATGGAGATGGTACCGTGGATGCCGAATGGGATGATTGGAATGCCGAACGGGATAATCTCTGGGAGAAAAGGACCGAGGTGAGAGGCGAATCCCTCAAATATATTCCCCCCATACTGGAGGCCGAGTCCTACCAACTGGAGGAAAACGGCCGCTGGGAGAGGGTTCGCTATAAGGAGGGTTACCGGACCTTCTGGCGCCCGGCCCACGTCGAATCCGGTTGGCAACCCTACACCAGGGGGCGCTGGAGTATCTATTACGGCGACAACTGCTGGATCCCCAACGAGCCCTTCGGCTACCTCACCCATCATTACGGCAGTTGGGTCTATGTCGATAACCTCTGGTATTGGGCCCCCACCCTGGTGGAGAGCGGGCCGGATGTGGAGATCAGTGTGCGTTGGTATCCGGGCCGGGTGGGCTGGGTAAGCTCCAGCGAAAGGATCGGCTGGTTTCCCTTGCTGCCGTCCGAACCCTATTACAGCCATCGCCACTGGGGACGTCACTCGACCTATATCGAAAACGTGCACATCACCAATATCCATATCGACACCCATGAGTATGTCCATGCCCGGCATGGTGTGATCCTTCCGGTCAACAACTTCTATGACTACGACAACTATCGCGATCATGTCAGCCATATCGACGAACACAGATGGCACGGCTACCGGGTCGCGCCAAGCGTCGACCGGATCATCACCGATTTCTTCAGGACGCCGAAGCGTTTTTACCAAACCAACATCATCGAAGAGGGCCGACCGCAACGGGATGTCGTCGTCCGCATCCGGGACAATCGCGAACGTTCCCGATTGGCCAAAAGAACCGGGGCCGAGGACATTGAACGGGATATCTGGGGCCTGAGGCCGTCCACCCCCGAGCGGGATCCTCAGAAGTTTCTACCGCCGCCCAGTATCAGCGACAGATTTTTCTCTCCCAAGGACGGACGCCGACCCGATCAGGAAGGCCGGTCCGAACGAAAAGAAAAGACCCAGATCAAGACCCAGGCCCGGCCACCGAAACTTATCGGCACCTCCTGGGGAACAACGGGCGAGACACCGCATCAACCGCGACCGGATCGACCCGGCAAGGGTGGTATCGAATGGAAGGACGGCAGACCGGTGGAGGAACCTGCGGTCTCGACCCCGCTGCCTGGACCGGGTGTGACCTCGCCGCGACCGCCCAGACCGGAGAGCGAGCGACCCGGCAAGGGTGGTGTCGAGTGGAAAGGCGGCAGACCGGTGGAGGAGCCTTCGGTCTCGACCCCGCTGCCAGGACCGGGTGTGACCTCGCCACGACCACCCAGACCGGAGAGCGAACGATCCGGTAAGAGTGGTATCGACTGGAAGGGCGGGAAGCCGGTGGAGGAGCCTTCGGTCTCGACCCCGCTGCCTGGACCGGGTATGACCTCGCCGCGACCGCCCAGGCCTGAAACGGATCGACCCGGTAAGGGTGGCACCGAATGGAAAGACGGCAAACCGATTCAGGAACACGCTGTTCCGACCCCCTTGCCCGGACCGGCTATCACCTCGCCACGTCCGCCCAGGCCTGAAACGGATCGTCCCGGTAAGGGTGGCATTGAATGGAAGGGTGGGAAACCTGTTGAGGAATCCGCTGCTCCAAGGTCGACAGTGATGCCATCAAAGCCGGCGGAACAGGTTGAATTCGCTTCTCCCAAAGAGCCAAAAGGCCAGAAATCCCAGGGCACGGAGCCATCCTTCCAACAACAGCAGCAGTTGGAGCAACAGCGCCGTCAGCAACAGCAGACCCAGCAACAGGAACAGCAGCGTCAACAGCAGTTGGAGCAACAGCGCCGCCAGCAACAACAGGCCCAGCAGGAGCAGCAGCGTCAGCAGCAGTTGGAGCAGCAACGCCGCCAGCAACAACAAGCCCAGCAGGAGCAACAGCGCCAGCAGCAAATGGAGCAACAACGGCGGCAACAACAGGCCCAGCAGGAACAGCAGCGCCAGCAGCAGTTGGAGCAGCAACGCCGCCAGCAACAACAAGCCCAGCAGGAGCAGGAGCAACAGCGCCAGCAGCAAATGGAGCAACAACGGCGGCAACAACAGGCCCAGCAGGAACAGCAGCG
>JBPOHE010000006.1:0-10448 GCA_052035915.1 Pseudomonadota bacterium | reverse complement strand
AAAAACACAAGCACAAAGCGATCCGGGCCATTGGAGCTTCAAGAAACTCCATCGCAGCTTGGTATCCTGGTTCACCCGGGGCTTGCGCCGCCTGAAGCGGTGCCTGCAAAACGACCTCCCTTTGCCGGCCTTTCATGGGGCGTTGGAAACTGATAGGTGATGAGCTTACCAGCTATCAGTTGGCTTCCCCCCTTGACAAAGGAGGGTGAGGGGAAATTTGGCGCTTCGGGCCGGGGCGTTTTGATCCGGTTTTCGTTCTCTAAATGAGAACAATAATGCCTATAATCGTCTTATTGTTCTCATAAAAAGAACAAAAATTGACCATTTTCGGTCGATGCCCGGAGCCGCTGAGCGCGAATGTCGATTCCTCTCGAGTCAGGCTCTCATCAGCGGAGGCGGGATCGGCGCCCGCCTCCGCCCGAACGCCCCTGAGAAAGGCGCTCAAGCTTCCAGGGCCTCGCCCAGAACACGGCCAAACCAGCGATAGGTATCTTGCAAACCCTGGCGCAGCCCGATCCTGGGCCGCCAACCCAAGCCTCGCAAGCGGGAGGAATCGAGTAATTTGCGCGGCGTACCGTCGGGTTTGGTGGGATCGAAGCGGACCTCGCCCCGGTATCCCACCACCTCCGCCACCAGCGCCGCCAGGTCACTGATAGAAATGTCCTCCCCGGCCCCGACATTGAGATGGGACAACATGGGCTGGGTATGAGCCGCGTAGACCGACTGGGGCCGCTTCATGACGAAGAGGCAGGCGTCCGCCAGATCATCGACGTGCAGAAACTCCCGCCGTGGCCGTCCTGTCCCCCAGACCTCCACCCAGGGGGCGCCGCTCCGCTTGGCCTGATGGAACTTGCGCAACAGGGCGGGGATGACATGGCTGTTCGCCAGGTCGAAATTATCCCCCGGACCATAGAGATTGGTCGGCATCAGGCTGCGAAAGTCCGTTCCGAATTGGCGGTTATAGGACTCGCAGAGTTTGATGCCGGCGATCTTGGCGATCGCATAGGGCTCGTTGGTCGGCTCCAGGGTCCCGGTCAGCAGGGCCTCCTCCAGCATCGGCTGGGAGGCGAGTCGCGGATAGATGCAGGAACTGCCAAGAAACAACAACCGCCGCACCCCGCTACGCCAGGCCGAGTCGATCAGGTTGAGTTCGATCAGGAGATTGTCACGGATGAAGTCGGCGGGATAGGTATTGTTCGCCTGGATGCCGCCCACCTTGGCCGCCGCCACGAACACATAGTCCGGTTTCTCAGTCGCGAATAAGCGACTCACATTCCCCGGCTCTCTGAGATCCAGTTCCTCATAGGTGCGAAACAGGAGATTCCGATACCCCTCCGCTTCCAGACGACGCAGGATGGCCGCGCCGACCAGCCCGCGGTGACCGGCGACATAGACTTTCGCTTCCTGTTCCATCTGACGCGGGCTCACTCGAAATGATTGAAGGAGCGGAAACCGGCCAACTTGACCAGGCTATCCCGCTTGGCGAGCTTGAGATCCTCCCGCACCATCTCGCGCACCAGTTCGTCGAAGCTGGTCCGGGGCGTCCAACCAAGCTTCTCCCGCGCCTTGGTCGGATCGCCGAGCAGGGTCTCGACCTCGGTGGGGCGGAAATAACGCGGATCCACCGCCACAATGCGTTCCCCGGGCCGCGGCCGCGCCTCCCCCTCCACCCGTTCGACCAAGCCGACTTCATCGGCCCCCTCCCCTTCAAAGGCTAGAGTGATCCCCAGTTCCGCCGCCGCCTTACTGACGAAGTCGCGTACCGAATACTGCACCCCGGTGGCGATGACATAATCCTCGGGCGCCTCCTGTTGCAGCATCAGCCATTGCATCTCGACATAGTCGCGGGCATGACCCCAATCGCGCCGCGCACCGAGATTGCCGAGATAGAGACAGTCCTGGAGCCCCAGACTGATCCGCGCCAAGGCCCGGGTGATCTTGCGGGTGACGAAGGTTTCACCCCGTGTGGGCGACTCGTGGTTGAACAAGATCCCGTTGCAGGCATAGAGCCCATAGGCCTCGCGGTAATTGACGGTGATCCAGTGGGCATAAAGCTTGGCGCAGGCATAAGGCGAACGGGGGTAGAAAGGCGTGGTTTCCCGCTGAGGCGTCTCCATCACCTTGCCAAAGAGTTCGGAGGTCGAGGCCTGATAAAAGCGCGTCCGCTTCTCCAGCCCCAGCAGACGCATCGCCTCCAGGATCCGCAAGGTCCCCAGGGCGTCGCTGTTCGCCGTATATTCCGGGCTCTCGAAGGACACCGCCACATGAGATTGTGCCCCCAGGTTGTAGATCTCATCGGGTTGCACCTGCTGGATGACCCGGATCAGACTCGTCGCATCGGTCAGATCCCCGTAGTGGAGGATGAAACGCCGATCCGCCACATGAGGGTCCTGGTAGAGATGATCGATGCGATCGGTGTTGAACAAGGAGGTGCGGCGCTTGAGGCCATGCACCTCATATCCCTTGTCCAACAACAACTCGGCCAGATAGGCCCCGTCTTGACCGGTGATGCCGGTGATAAGCGCCTTCTTCATGGGGTTCTATTCCCTGGATGTAACGCTAATACAAAGACCCGTAAGATTATCAATTCAGTCCAAGATAGACGTCCGCCATCTTTCATACATCGGTTAACGGATCTTGATACGACTCAGAAAGACAGACGTCGCAGCCCCAGACGGTTGATCACCGCCACGGCGATCTCCTCGATGGAACGGGTGGTGGTGTTGAGATAGGGAATCTTTTCCTGGCGGAAGAGCCGTTCCGCCCACTGGGTCTCCTGGCGACACTTGGTAAGCGAGGCGTAGTGGCTGTTCGGCCGGCGTTCGGAGCGGATATGGTGCAACCGCTCACTCTCGATACTGAGCCCAAACAGCTTGTGGCGATATTTCTGCAATTCGTTGGGCAGACAGGGATGCGGGAAGTGCTCATCGGTCAGGGGGTAGTTGGCGGTAAAGATCGCGAACTGCATGGCCAGGTAGAGGGTGGTCGGCGTCTTGCCGCTCCGCGACACCCCGAGCAGGATCACCTCGGCCCGCTCCATGCTCTCGACACCGATACCATCGTCATGGGCCAGGGCGAAATTCACGGCGGCCACCCGCTGATCGTAGGAGGCTTCATCGTGAATGCCATGGGTTTGTCCGGCGGCGTGGGTCGAATCCACCCCGAAATCCTGCTCCAGACTGGGAATGAAGGTGGCGAAGAAATCGTAGATCTTGACCTCGCTTTCCTTTAGCAGACGATACAGGGGGACGTCCACCAGGGTGGAGAAGACCACCGGGGGAGCCCCCTCCTTGGCCTTGGCCGCGCGGATAAGTTCGACGATGTGCCGCATCTTTTCCACCGTGTCCACGAAGGGAAAGGCGAACCAATCGAATTCCTCGCCCGGGAATTGGGTCAGCAGGCTGTGCCCCATGGCCTGAACGGTAATCCCGGTCCGGTCGGAAATAAAAAAAACACTACGTTTGGCCATGGCTATGGGTGGAGAACTGGAGTTAAGGAAGTAAAATCATACGCAAAAGTCTCAGCCTGTTTCACTATATTCAAATAGTCCCATGATGAAGCACCTCGCCCTGGTCTCCCTGGTGGCCTATGGCGTGCTCCAGAGTTTCAACGAGACCCCCGTCAAATCGGCCGGCGGGCCGCTTGCCCCTGGCCTTCCCTATCAAGTCTCCGTCGCCTCCGAGCCCTTCGAGTACAAAGGCTACCTCATCGTCCCCCTGGCCAGGATCGACCTCGAGGCCAGGGTGCTGGGCAAGGAGCGCTACCGTTTCGATCGCGAATCCGACTTGGCGCCCATTGACCTGGCCCTGGGTTGGGGCCCGATGTCGGATAACCGGGTTCTGGATCAGCTCCATTTGAGTCAGCGGAACCGTTTTCTCTACTGGACGGCGGAGCAACTGCCGATTCCCCGGAATCTGGTGGTGCGCTCCGCCTCGAATATGCACATCATCCCTTCCGGACAATCCGTCGAACGTCAACTGACCAGGGTGCGGCCGGGGCAAGTGGTGAAAATCGGGGGGTTGTTGATACGGGTGGAGGCACCCGACGGTTGGCGCTGGGTCAGCTCACTCACCCGCGAGGACAGTGGTCCCGGCGCTTGTGAATTGGTATGGGCGGAACGACTTGAAGTCATCGAGCCCGGAATTTGATCCTCCTACAGGAGATTGTATTGTTATGAGCGGATACGTGCTGTGGCTCCACGAGTTGGGCATTGGTGATGTTGAAGAGGTCGGCGGGAAGAATGCCTCGCTCGGGGAGATGATCCAGCACCTGGCCGCGGCCGGGGTGCAGGTGCCCGGGGGCTTTGCCACCACGGCCTTCGCCTACCGGGAATTTCTCGCCCAGCAGGATTTGGATCAACGCATCCATGCGGAACTGGCCAGACTCGATATCGAGGATGTCACCCATCTCGCCGCGTGCGGCGCCCAGATCCGCCAGTGGATCCTGGACACCCCCTTCCCGCCCGCCTTGGAACAGGCCATCGATGCCGCCTTCCAGACCATCGAGGGCCAAAGCGGTGATCATCTCTCCTGGGCGGTGCGTTCCTCCGCCACCGCCGAAGATCTGCCCGATGCCTCCTTCGCCGGTCAGCAGGAGACCTTTCTCAATGTCCATGGGCTGGACAACGTCAAACACGCCATCAAAGAGGTGTTCGCCTCGCTATTCAATGATCGCGCCATCGCCTACCGGGTGCATCAGGGGTTCGAGCACAGCAAGGTGGCCCTGTCCGCCGGTATCCAACGCATGGTCCGTAGCGATGTCGGCGCCAGCGGGGTCATCTTCACCCTGGACACCGAGACCGGCTTCCGCGACGCCGTCTTCATCACCGCCAGCTATGGGCTGGGCGAAATGGTGGTGCAGGGCGCGGTCAACCCGGACGAATTCTATGTCCACAAGCCCACGCTCGCCGCGGCCAGGCCGGCCATCCTCAGACGCACCCTGGGCAGCAAGGCGATCCGCATGGTGTACGCCGAGAAACGGGAACCCGGTGAGCGGCCGGTCTGCATCGAGCCGGTCCCCGAGGATGATCGCGAGCGGTTCTGTATCACGGACGCGGATGTGGAAGAACTGGCCCGTCAGGCGCTGATCATCGAGCGTCATTACCAACGGCCGATGGACGTCGAATGGGCCAAGGATGGGCTGGACGGTCGCATCTACATCGTCCAGGCGCGTCCGGAGACGGTGCAGAGCCGTAGCGGCCGCCTCATCGAGCGTTACAGTCTGAAAGTCAGCCCGGGCGAGCCGCTCACCTCCGGGCGCAGCATCGGCCACAAGATCGGTGCCGGTACCGCCCGGGTGATCCTGAATGTAAGCCAGATGGAATCCGTGCAACCTGGGGATGTGCTGGTGACCGACATGACCGACCCGGACTGGGAGCCGATCATGAAGCGGGCCGCCGCCATCGTCACCAACCGCGGCGGTCGCACCTGCCATGCGGCCATCATCGCCCGGGAGATGGGGGTACCGGCGGTGGTCGGCTGCCATGACGCCACCGAGCGGGTGGCGGACGGTGCCGAGGTGACCGTCTCCTGTGCCGAGGGCGATACCGGTTTCGTCTACGCCGGGAAACTGGAGTTCGAGCGCTCGGTGATCGAACTCGACCATATGCCCCAGATCCCGGTCAAGATCATGATGAACGTCGGCAACCCGGAGCGGGCCTTCGACTTCGCCAACATCCCCAACGCCGGAATTGGCTTGGCGCGGTTGGAGTTCATCATCAACAACATGATCGGCATCCATCCCAAGGCCCTGCTGGAATACGACCAGCTACCCGAAGCCTTGCGGGAACGCATCCGCCCGCGCATCGCCGCCTATCCCGATCCGGTGGAATTCTTCGTCGCCAAACTCACCGAGGCCATCGCCACCCTGGGGGCGGCCTTCGCGCCCAAGCCGGTGATCGTGCGCATGTCGGACTTCAAGTCCAACGAATACGCCAATCTCATCGCTGGTGACCGCTACGAGCCCCATGAGGAAAATCCCATGATCGGCTTCCGGGGCGCCTCCAGGTACATCTCGGACAGCTTCAAGGAGTGTTTCGCCCTGGAATGTCGGGCCTTGCGACGGGTGCGCGAGGACATGGGGCTCACCAACGTCGAGATCATGATCCCCTTTGTGCGCACCCTCGACGAGGCGCGCGCCGTGGTCGAAGCCCTGGCGGCCAATGGGCTGAGGCGGGGCGAGCACGGACTCAGACTGATCATGATGTGCGAACTGCCCTCGAATCCTCTGCTTGCCGATCAATTCCTCGAATACTTCGATGGCTTCTCCATCGGCTCCAACGACCTCACCCAACTCACCCTGGGGCTGGACCGGGATTCTGGCCTGGTGGCGGAGAGCTTCGACGAGCGCAACCCGGCGGTGCTGCATCTTATCGACATGGCCATCCGCGCCTGCCACGCCAAGGGGAAGTACATCGGTATCTGCGGCCAGGGCCCTTCGGATCACCCGGATCTCGCCCAGTGGCTGGTCGATCGGGGCATCGAGAGCGTCTCCCTGAATCCGGATACCGTGGTCAATACCTGGCTGATGCTGGCGGGTCAGAAGGTGTAAAACCAGTCCAACGAGCCTGTGGGCCCAGGACGCCCCAGGCAGGACGATGGTGCCGGTAGATTCTGGCCGCCCCTGATCCCTAAAACCAGCTATCCCCCTGCTATCACCGAGAGCCCTTGCGCCCCAAGGGCTCCGGACAGAGGCCAGACATGGCCGCATCAAAGCAAAGACCGCGCAGAAATTGGCCCGGGCGTTCGGTTGTTTCGGGCATCGGTTGGAAACAGCCATTTTCCGTTCTCTTTTAGAGAACAATAGGCCAATATTAAAGGCTTTGTTCTCTATTAGAGAACAATAAATCGGGAAAAAGACTTCAGGCCCGGGAGCGGCCCAGCGACGCCCGGGTCGAGGGAGGCGGCTGTCGGGGCGCGAAGCGTCGCCGCCCAGCGGTTCAGGTCCTTTCAGGCGCCATCCCTTCAGCGCCGATTATGGATAACCCGATAAATTGATATCAGACGAGGATTCTTTTCGGCAGCGATCGCGCTCTATCGGTGTCGAACGGCGAATCAAACAACGGCATATTCCATCCAGGGTTCGGCATGAATTCTTTCCCCTTCATGGCCTTATAAATTTCAATGCCTCTCTACCATGGGAGATAGAAGGTAGAATTGTGCACTGGCACCGACTATAGAGGTTGATTGTGATTGGGAATAACCCAATTCACTCATGTCAACAGGAGGGAATTGCCATGCATTATGCTGATATCGTCGTACATATAGATGAAGAACTGGATGACGATCGTATTCATAGCCTGGAAAAGACCATCAGTCATGAAGAGGGCGTGCTTTGTGCCTGTGTGCATGAATCCAGACGTCATCTGATGCTCGTTGACTTTGATCCGGAGACCGTTCGTCCGAGCCAGATCCTCAATCGGGTCCGTCATACCGGTCTCCACGCCGAGATGATTGGTTTCTAGACTGCATGCGGCCCCATCCCTGAGTTTGCCGTTCGGGTCAGAGACGGAAGGCATTCACGGAGGGAACCCATTTTCTTTGGTTATTTCTATCATCCGCTGGCCCTCGCGGTAACTCGGATATTCTATGGCCTATCCCTGGTGGATTGGCCAGGGCACCAAGATGATAGATAACCCGTCAACATAATGAGATGCCGTCCCGAGTTTAGACTCCTGTAGCCTATCTACTTTCATGGAAGTGGGTCGGGAGCCGTTGCGAACCCAGTACAGCCCCATGATCGGCACTCTTGGCTTTGATGAAGTCATTTGTACAGGTACCGTCCAGCAACCCTCGGCTTAAACCCCTTCTCACAGCGAGACCAAAACATGGCCTGTAACATAGCGGAATTTATACGCGAATCACTGATTACCCTGGATGAGTCCGTGTCCGTGACCCAGGGCGTCAAGCAAATGGCGGAGCGGAATCTCGGCTCTATCATTGTGACCAGTGCCGGTCAGGTGATAGGACTCTTTACCGAACAAGATCTGGTGAAACGGGTGGTGGCCCGCAACCTCAATCCCGCAGAGGTGCGGATTGGAGAGGTATGCTCCCGCAACCTGGTGTCGATATCCAGCAACGCCACTTGCCGTGAAGCGGTGATGAAAATGAGTGCCAATGGATGCTTCCGGTTGTTCGTGTACCGGGGTTCCAATTTCCTGGGGCTGGTGAAATTGCATGATCTCGCTCAAGGCATGGCCATCCAGGACTCTCGAGGTGACTGGCTGCCCAATGCCATTGTCGGCGTGACGCTGGCCCTGATCCTGAGCGTCATTGTCATGCTGATTATCGAATTTCCGGACATGCTGAATATCGCCAGACAGGTTTCCAGCTTATAGCGGGGATAAAGCTAGGAAGCGAGGTCGGGTTTTACCTCAATCCTCGCCTATTCGAGATAGACACCAAAGTCCCGGGGTGACGTAAAACGTCACTCTTGTGGCTAGGAATGTCACCTTTTCCTTCCATCAGGATTCCAACCGGGCCATACCCTATCGACTCATGGCCTTGATCCGCCGGCCGTCAGGCGTCAGTAGATCAGAATAGTTCCGCCAATCAGTAGCCTGCCACCGGACAGAATAGGGGGCTGCAAACTCCTTGCCCCGACTCTGGGGCATCCGCCGTATTGGCATCATCCATGCTGTGTATTTTCTATCCTTGGCGCCATCTTGGGCGGATTGTCGTCTCCAGCGTCCCGACAAAGGAGTGATCGGCCATGGCAAAGGAATTGTGATCCACTTCTTAGCACCCGGACGGGGAAAAGTGGCATCTAAGACACAGCATTTTTCTTGATCGAGAAAGCGGCCATGAGAATCCTGAAGAACCTGTTCGTTGTGACATTGGGGGCGGCGCTCTGGTTGAGCGCGGCTTTGGTCGGGGCGCAACCTCCCCAATCCTCTGAATTCCAGTTCAGTTGGGCGGATTTTCCCAACATCGCCCGACAGCTTCCTCTCGGTGGACTGATGAAGTTGTTCGGAATCGACATCGAGGGAGGGCTTCCCGCCGATCTCGAACTGGAGCGGTTTGAGGTCTTTGCCCCGGATGCCGAGATCCTACTCGACGACGATCAGAGTATCCCGCCGCCGGACCACGCCTATTACCGCGGCAAGATCGCCGGCCAGCCGGATTCCCGGGTATTTCTCACCGTGCCGTCCCAGGGCGAGATACGCGGCCTGATCCAGAGCGCCGCCGGGATCTGGCTGCTGGGAGGAGACAAAGGCCAGATCGGGCGCGGTCTACGTTCGAAAAAGGTGGATGTGGCAACGGAACTGGCGGTGCGTCCCTTCGAGTGCGGCACCGAACACCTGCCCATTCCCCCCGCCGAATTGGTCCCCGCCATCAGCGCCAGCAAGACGCCCGATATCGCGGCCCTGGCCGCCAATGTGCAATACACGGCACGCCTCGCCATCGAGACCGACGCCGAGTTTCTTGGTCTCTTCGGCAACAACACGAGTGCCGCCTTGGATTACATCGGTGATCTCATTGCCTATGCCTCGACCCTGTACGAGCGCGAGGTCAATACCAACCTTATCGTCAGCTACAGCCGTCTCTGGACCACCGGCGTCAGCAACGACCCTTGGGCCGCCAACAGTACCAGCGCTGGTCTGAGCGAGCTGAAGTCCTATTGGACCAACAACATGGGGGGAACCAGTCGGACAACGGTCCATATGCTCAGCGGTAAGAATCTCGGCGGTGGCATCGCCTATGTGGGGGCGCTCTGCGACAACACCTATGGCTATGGCTTCAGCAGCTCCCTCGGCGGAGATTTCAATATCGACAATCCGAGTGTGGTCTGGGATTTGTTGGAAGTCAGTCATGAACTCGGTCACAACTTCAACTCGCCCCACACCCATTGCTACAAGAACATTGGCGGCAATAGCAATCCCGTCGACGCCTGTTACAGCGGCGAGTCTGGAACCAGTTGTTTTTCTGGTACAACGTCTCTTCCCGGCACCAACAGCCTGACAGGTGGTAGTGCGGGCGGTGGCAATGGCACCGTCATGAGTTATTGTCACCTGCTCAACGGCGGTTATGGCAACATCTCTTACACCTTCGGGCTCAATCACTCTTATGGGATTGCCGCCAATCGCGTCCCTTCACGCATGGCGAGTTATGTCGCCAGCCGCGCCTCTTCCTACCCCAGTTGCCTGAGCCTGCAAGGGCAATCCTACAGCCTCACCGTCGCCAAGGCCGGTACCGGCTCGGGTACCGTCTCCGGGACCGGCATCAGTTGTGATCCCGACTGCACCGAGACTTACGCCCAGGGCACCCAGGTGACCCTGACGGCCGCCGCCGCCAGCGGCTCCACCTTCGCTGGCTGGAGCGGTGGCGGTTGCTCCGGCACCGGCAACTGCGTGGTGACCATGAACGCCAATCAGAGCGTCACCGCCACCTTCAATAGCAGTGCCCCGGTAACCTATAGCCTCACCGTCACCAAGGCCGGTACCGGTTCGG
>JBPOHE010000017.1:0-3130 GCA_052035915.1 Pseudomonadota bacterium | reverse complement strand
CCAGATCCTCCGGATAGGCATGGGCGGTCAGGGCGATCACCGGGGTGCGTCGTTGCCGGCCTCGATCCAGTTCACGGATCCCGGCGGTAGCCTCCACCCCGCTCATGTCCGGCATCTGGATATCCATCAGTACCAGATCCGGTCGATCCTGGGCTACTCTCTCCAAGGCTTGGCGCCCGCTGGTCGCCTCCAATACCTGGAGACCCCGATCCTGCAACAGGATCTTGGCGAAGCGTAGATTGAGTTCATTATCATCGACCACCAGCACCTTGGCCCCGGGCCAACGCCCCCCGTCCGCCGTTACCGGGGTCGGTATCGGTCTGGGAGCCGGAGGCCCGATCGGTGATACCGGGCGACGGATCAGCAATCCTTCGAGGCTCTCCGCCAGGTGCTTGTAGCCCGAGCCCTTGGCGATCGCGGCCACGGTGACAAAGCCGGTCTCTTTGGTCCAGGGCTCGAAGACCAAGCTGTCGGCAAGCAGGAGCAGAGGCCGGGAACCCTTGTTTCCAGACGCCTCCAACCTCCGTCTGACGGCCTCCTGGGTACCGACCGGCCCCAGCCCGACGATGAGCAGATCGGCACCGGCGTCGCCCTCATGCTCCAAACCCTCGAGTTCTTCAATGACCCGCACCCGCAGACCAAGTCCGCTCAGGTTGGCGACCAACGCCCGCCGCGCCTGGGGCGAAGGCTCGTAGAGCCGTGCCCGGCGTCCTTTGAGCCAGGGTCGTTCGTCGTCCTGGGGACAGGCGCCGAACTGGATGACCAGGGGCAACTCGAACCAGAACAGGGATCCTTCCCCCAGGCGGCTGGAGACACCGATGCGCCCACCCATGCTTTCGACCAGTTGCTTGGAGATGGCGAGGCCAAGACCGCTGCCGCCAAAGCGGCGGGTAACACTGGAATCCGCCTGGGTGAAGGGGAGAAAGAGTGGCTCCTGTTGCTCGCTGTCGATCCCCACGCCGGTGTCGGCCACCTCGAAGCGCAGCCCCGGCTGACTGGAACTGGAGAGCGGCTCGATCCAGAGGGACACGCCGCCCTCGGCGGTGAATTTCACGGCGTTGCCGAGCAGATTGATGAGCACCTGGCGGATGCGTATCGGATCGCCGATCAGCATGACCGGGGTGCCGGGCGCGATCCCGTGCACCAACTCCAAGCCCTTGCCGTAGGCGACGGGCATCTGGTTGAGGAGGCAGTCATCCACCAGTGTGTGCAGATCGAAGCTACGGCGCTCGATCGCCAGCTTCCCGGCCTCGATCCTGGAATAATCGAGGATATCGTCGATGATGGCCCGCAGGCTTTCCGCCGAGTTGGTGATCGCTGAGAGAAACTCTTGTTGGTTGGGATCGAGCCTGGTATGGGTCAAGAGGCCGGCAAAGCCGAGGATGCCGTTCATGGGGGTACGGATCTCGTGGCTCATATTAGCGAGGAAGATCGCCTTGGCGCGGTTCGAGGATTCGGCCCTGTCCTTCGCCTCCTGGAGTTCATGGGTGCGTTCCATCACCTTCACCGCCAGACCGCCGGCATATTCGTCGAGCTGTTGATCCTTCTGCTCGATACTGTCGCGCATGGTACGCAGACTCGACTCCAGGCGGGCGATCTCGTCCCCCTGTCCGAAGAGGTTCAAGGGTGGCTGGTCTTGGCCATTGGGGGACCATCCCGATTTGGCGTCCGTGCCGTTGAGCTGGAACTGGCGGCGCTCTTGTTGAACCCTAATCCCTTCGGCGTACCTGGTGAGGGCCATGACCCGTCGCAGCACGGTGCGGCGCAGGATAAGTAGCAAGAGACCGAGCAAGGCCAGGAAAATAATGCCGAAATAGAGCCAGAGTTCATGCACCCGGGCGGTGATCAGACGTTGGTTTTCGGCGGTGGAGAGATAGAGCCGAACCTCCCGGCCATCCTCCTGCGGCATGGAGTCCCCGCTCGCAAGGATGGGGTGTTGAAAGACTCGATGGTCATGGAGGTTACCGGCTCGATAGCCGGCCACCTTCCGCCCATTCTGCATCACCTCGACAGCGAGGATCTCGGCGGTGCGGTTGCCGATCAGCTCCAGGATGGACTCCAATTTCGGATAATCCTGAGCCAGTAAGGGGTCGAGACTGAAGGCGGCAATGACCTCGGTGATGGCCTTTCCCTGGCGATCGAGAAGGCTTTCCAAGGTCCGACGTTCGTCACCGATCATGACCCAGCCGAAGAGGGACAACAACACCAGGAGCGTGAAAAGCAGCGTTGCGGTGATCTTGAGGCTCAGGCTCATGGAGTGCGCTCGAATTCCCTGGCCTTTTCCAGGCTGTCGCGAATCACCTCATAGGCGCTTTCTTCCACCGGCACGAAGCCCCGGATATCCAGACCGCCCAGCACCTCGGCCCCCTGTACCTTCTGGATGGCTTCCGTCAAAGCCTGGACAAATTCCTCGTCCTCGCCTGAACGCGCCACCCAAACCTTGGGTGGGATGCTGAAGCTATGCACCACCCGCAGCTTGTGCCCGATCCCATAGGTTTCCAACAGGGCCTCGGACAGCACGCCCGCATCATAGTGTCCCCCGCCTACCGCCTCGGCGACCCGGTCATGGCGGCCAAGGTAGGCGTAATCCTTGAGATCCTGGGCGTGCACGCCGGCCTGAACCAATTCCCGCTGGGCGAGAAAGCGCCCACTGGAAGACAAGGGATCGCCGAAGGCCAGGGTGTGTCCCTTGAGCCCGGCCAGGTCCCGGATATCGGCCTCGGCCTTGACGACGAAGACCCCGATGCGGGGGGCCTCGCTGGTTTCATTGACCAAACTGCGGACATCCTTGTTGAGTTTGCGCAGTTGTACATAACTGGCCGCGCCGAAACGCCCGAAGTCCACCTCGCCCTGGGCCAGGGCGGTGACGGCATCCCAGTAATTGGGAAACACCCGCAACAGAATCCGCTCGGGCGCGCCTTCGAGGCCGAGGTTTCTCTCGATCTGGTCCAGTACCGGACGCACCTTGGCATAGACCGCCGGGGTCGGTTCGGTGGTGTAGATCATAGTACAGGACAAAAACTTAACTAATTGATTGTCATAGGTTAAGCTACGCGCTTTTGCCGGAGCCGATGACTACCCTGCCGCAAGACCCGATCCATGAACTTAAAGCCGTACTCGCCGACCAGTT
>JBPOHE010000167.1:0-12237 GCA_052035915.1 Pseudomonadota bacterium | reverse complement strand
AGGACAAGACGATGAACGTCTATTTCGCTCATCCTCATTCGCCCTGGCAACGGGGCGCCAACGAACAGGTCAATGGCTTGATCCGTCACTTCTTCCCAAAAGGAACCGATTTCAGTAAGGTGAGCCCCGCGGAACTGGAGGCGGTTGTCCTCAAGATCAACCAACGTCCACGGAAATGCCTCAACTGCCGAGCCCCCTACGATGTCTTCGCCGACGCCCTCCGTGGTGCACTTGTAACTTGAATCCGCCACTTGCTACGACGAATGTGGAAGCCAAATGGATGGTTGCAGGTACGATTGGCGTAGCCTAATCCCCAATGTTTAATCGTCTCCACCAACGACGATGTTAATATCGCCATACCTATTGGCAGGATAAATGTCCAGCCACGCATGATCATTTGCCAATCCGAAGCTATCCATTTTTCTTAGCCAGAAGCGCAGTGGGATATGGTGAGGTACGAACCGCATCAATCGCAAATAGAATAATGCCTCG
This sequence comes from Pseudomonadota bacterium, assembly GCA_052035915.1. GTDB lineage: Bacteria > Pseudomonadota > Gammaproteobacteria > Chromatiales > Chromatiaceae > JBPOHE01. The sequence continues at coordinate 11,745 of JBPOHE010000167.1, read as the reverse complement.
ATCGATGCGGTTCACTTCGTTCACCGCATCCTAGGTTACTGACCCAGGGGCATCCGGCGCTGTTGCAATTGCTCTGTCGCCGTCTGGTGGACATCGCCAACCGGGATGGCCGGCAACGCCTCGGCCCAGCGGAACTCGCAGAGGCGCTGGGAGTCATCGACCGGGAGACCTTCGCCCTCCGGGTGTTTTGGGACGAGTTCTGCGATCCCCAGCGTTATCCGGAAGGCCGGGCCACGGTGGGGCAGATCCTGCGCGGCGAACCACCCGGCGACCGAGCCAGTCTGGAGCGACTGCAACAGCACGGCTACATCCTCCCCGCTGGCACCGGCTGGCGGCTGCGGGTGCCGCTGTTCGCGCAGTGGATTCGGGACCATGGCGAGCGGGTGGATTAGCCTTGGTCCGCTCTTTTCGCTCGACCTCCCGGCTTTCAGCGAAAGGGGATCTCTCTTCCCTGAAACGTCCCGGGGCCTGGCTTGAGAGATCGAAAATTCGTTCTTTATGCGAGAACAATGCGCGTATTTTTGTGGTTATTGTTCTTCATAAAAGAACGAATTTTCGCTAAAAACGGTCATGCCCCGCAGGGCTTTCCGCCGTCGAGTAGGCTGGTGTCGAGGCGCTCCGCGCCGAAACCCAGCATTCTCCAAGTCTGGCCGGGACGCCGGGATTCGCTTCGCTCATCGCCAGCCTACGGGGTTTGTGGAGGGGCAAGGTCTCTCGGCCAGGCCTGAAACATTGAGCCGGGAGCGGACGGGGCGAGGGCCCCGTCCGGTTGGGGTGGAACCCCCGGCGGCTTCAGCTTTTCCGCGCCTCGATAATCCGTTCGATGATGGGTTGGAGGATAATCTCCATGGCATAGCCCATCTTGCCGCCCGGGATGACGATGTTGTTGCGACGGGACATGAAGGAGCCGTGGATCATGGTCAGCAGATAGGTAAAGTCGATGTTCAACCGTTTCGGGTTGCAGAAGCGGATGATCACGAAACTCTCGTCCAGGGTCGGGATGTCCCGGGCGATGAAGGGGTTGGAGGTGTCCACCGTCGCCACCCGCTGGAAGTTGATGTCGGTGAGGGAAAACTGGGGCGTGATGTAATGGATGTAATCCGGCATGCGTCGCAGGATGGTGTCGACGATGGCCTCCGCGGAGTAGCCCCGCTCGGCGTTGTCACGATGGATCTTCTGGATCCATTCCAGGTTGACGATAGGCACCACCCCTACCGCCAGATCCACGTGCTGGGCGACATTGGCCTGGGGTGTGCGAATCATGCCGTGCAGGCCTTCATAGAAGAGCAAATCCGTATTCGGTGGTAGATCCTCCCAGGGGGTGAACTCGCCGGGCTTGAGTTGTACACCGAGCCTCTGGTTGTGTTCCGCCGCCTCCTCATCGCTGTGGAGGTAGTAGCGCGACCTCCCTGTGCCATTTTCGCCATAGGTGCGGAAGGTCGCTTCCAGATCCTCGAACAGATTGGCCTCGGGACCGAAGTGGCTGAAGTGCTGATTGCCTCTGGACTCGGCCTCCTTCATGGCGGTACGCATTTCCACCCGATTGTAGCGGTGGTAGCTGTCGCCCTCGATGACGGCGGCGTGAATCTCGTCCCGCTCGAAGATGTGCTCGAAGGCGCGTTTCACCGTCGTGGTGCCGGCTCCCGACGAACCCGTGACAACAATGACTGGGTGTTTCTTCGACATGAGATACTTCCTTTGCTGTGTTATGAAAAGCTGTAGGTCTGAAGTCCGTGGTTGGGACGACGGCATCCGGGTAATTTCAACCGCTCCCTGGAGCAAAGATCTGGAGAGGAAGCCAGCTTGACCAGCAGTACATCACTGGATGGCGCAGGGTATCGAGCGATGGGGCCGGTCGGAGGCTCATCTCCTCCTGGAGGGATGGAGTCGCCGCACCAAACAACCATTAAAACATAAGAATATTACCAACAAATGGCAATACTCCTTGAGGCCGAAGCGGGGGATCAGGAAAGAAAAAGAGGAATCCGGGCCCGGTTGATCCCGGCTGGAAGGGAGGCCGAGGGTCGCGGCCTCCGCGACAATCCGCTCAGAACAGCCCGGCGTTGAGCCAGAGATGGGTCAGGATGCTGGCGGCATAGCCCAGGGCCACGACCGGTGTCCATTTGAGATGGCCGAAGAAGGTGTACTTGCCTCGGGCCTGTCCCATCAGGGCCACCCCGGCGGCGGAGCCGATGGACAGCAGGCTGCCGCCGACGCCCGCGGTCAGGGTGACGAGCAGCCACTGTCCCATGGACATGTCCGGCATCATGCTGAGCACGGCGAACATCACCGGGATGTTGTCGACCACGGCCGACAGCAGGCCCACCGCCAGGTTGGCGTTGGTGGCCCCCCAGTCTCCGTAAATGACCTGGGAAACCAGGGTCAGATAGCCGATCAACCCCAACCCGCCGACACACATCACCACGCCGTAAAAAAACAGCAGGGTATCCCATTCCGCCCGCGCCAGGCGGTCGAACACATCGAAGGCCAGGGGTGTGCCCATCCGCCCGGAGCGATCCAATTCCTCGATGGCGTTGTCATGGCCGTGGGTCATCCTGAGATAAAAGCCGAAGAATTGAAGATAGGCGAGTCCGGTCAACATCCCGATCACCGGCGGCAGATGGAGAAAGTTGTGGAAGCCCACGGCGGTCGCGATGGTGAGCACGAAGAGGGCCATGATCCGCCGGGCGCCGCGTTTCATGTCGATCGAAGACCCTCCGACGGCCGGCCGGTTATGCGGCACGGCGAAATGCATGATCGCCGCGGGCACCAGCCAGTTGACCACTGAGGGGACGAAGAGGGCGAAAAAAGACCAGAAGCCCACCGTGCCCTGGGGTGTTTGGATATTCTTCTGCCAGACCATGAGTGTGGTGATATCGCCGAAGGGCGAAAAGGCCCCGCCGGCGTTGGCCGCTACCACGATGTTGATGCAGGAGAGGAGGACGAAGTTTCTGTCGTTTCCCCCCACCGCGAGCACCACGGCGCACATCAACAAGGCGGTGGTGAGATTGTCGGCCACCGGGGAGATGACGAAGGCCAACAGGCCGGTGATCCAGAACAATTGACGCAAGCCGAAGCCCTTGTGTACCAGCCAGGAACGCAAGGCCTCGAACACAAGGCGCTCGTCCATGGCGTTGACGTAGGTCATGGCTACCAGGAGGAACAGCATCATCTCCGCGTATTCCAGCAGATTGTGGCGTAGCGCCTGCTCGGCCACCTGGGATTGGCCCTGGGTGCCGTAGTACCAGGCGATCATGGCCCAGATCAGTCCGGCGACAAGGATCACCGGCTTGGACTTGCGCAGGTGGGTGAATTCCTCCGCCATCACCAGCAGGTAGGCGAGGGCGAACAAGGCCAGGGAGAGATAGCCGACCCAATGATGGGTCAGGGGGAGGGCGGTGTCGGGGCTGGAGGCAAAGCCGGGGGTGGAGAAACAGAGCAGGGCGGTAAAAAGCAGGGTCAGTATCGGCATGGCGTACTCCAAGTGCACTGTGAAGGTCACAATTCCCAGGGTGTCGTCAGTCACTGAACGCGGAGAGGTGTCCGCTCTTTTCATCGGCGATCATAACCGATGCCGGGGTTCGCGGTCTGGCGGAAAAGAAGACAGAAACATCTTCATGATTCCCTGTACATGAGAAGGATCGTATTTCCGAATTGATTCTTTGTTTCCGACTGGTCGGAGGCCTGCCCCGAATTCGTTCCCGAAAGAAGACGCCAAGAGGAAACTCTCCTCAGTCGGCCTTCCGGGCATCGACGGAAAACGGCTATTTTCGTTCTTCTTTCGAGAACAATGTCTTCAAGATGGCGCCATTGTTCTCTAAAAGAGAACGAAAGTCGGCCACACAAGCCCAGGCCCGGGAGGTCTGCGGGGTGTACGCGCCTTCTCGGACTTGATCCGGGGATTGCCGTCGGCCACAGACCAAAGGGGTTGAGGCGCCGCCCTTTTCGCTACCGACCAATGAAAACCTAATACCATTTCCTATTAGTTTATCCGCCTGAAAGCCATGGGGTCGGCTGGCGATGAGCGAAGCGAATCCCAGCTACTGAGAAGCTGGGTTTCAGCGCTTCGCGCCTCAACACCAGCCTACGAATATCGATAATACCTATCGAGAAATGGTATAACGAGAATCGGTGTGATGTGCTTGTTTTATAAGGATTCTATGCCCGGGACAGGGTTGTTTTTCCCTTGGGGCCGTCAATGGAGAGGGCTGAGAAGGAATGGCCCAGCGGGCGGCCTTCCGGGGCGAAATCACCCCGGAAGACCGCTTGGTTAGGGGCGGATTTTGTCGATCACCAGCTCGAGGATGTCGCCCTGACCCGGAACCAGGGGGCCGATCTCGGCCTCCAGATCCCCGCTCTGGGGGGTGGCGCTGCCGGATTTGGAGATACGAGCCCCGATAATGACCTGGGGAAAGGAAGAAAGTTTGAACTCGGCGGTCATGGCCTGGCTGTCGTCCAGGGTGATCTGCAGCGGCAGGTCGGAGACTTGCCGACTCTGGGCGGCCAAGGGCATGCGGGGCCCGTTGTGGGCGCGGGCGTAGATGAAGATGCGATCACTGGGAAGGACCTTGGCCTGGAGCTCGGCGGCCAGGCGAACCCGGAAGCTGATGGCGCCCGGAATGACCGCTTCGGGCCGAGGCGCGGGGGATGTGGCCGCCGTAGCCTGAGTCTGGGTTCCCGCTCCCAGGGACGGCAAGGCCTTCTCATGGCCAAGACCGAGGCGTGAGCGGGCATCCTCGATGGCGGTGGAGACCTCGGCGGCATCATCGCTGCCGGGTTCCAGGGCCGCCAATACCTTCTCCCACTTGGCCAGGGCGGACGGGTAATCAGCCTGTTCAAAGCTGGTCACGCCGGAGAGCCAGAGCACATTGGGATCCTCGGGGCTGATCTTCTCCGCCTGGGCGATGAGTTGGGACGGTTGTCCCTGGAGGCGGTTGCCCTGGGCCATGCCCAGGCTCTGGGCATAGGCGAGAAGGATCTCCACATTCCCCGGGGCCAGTTTATAGGCTTGGCCATAGGCGTTGATGGCGTCCTGCATCCGACCCATGGCTAGATAACTACGGCTCAGCATCATCCAGCCATCGAGGTTGTCGGGTTGTTGCGCCAGGCGCTGCGCCAGACGTTCCACCAATTGATCCATGGAGGGCAGCTGGGCCTGGCCGTGATCCATGGCGGTGGAAACGGCGGTATCTCCCGCGGAGCGGGAGATGATGTCCGGATTGCCGAGCTGGTGGTACATGGCGAAGGCGATGGCGGGCAGAAAGAGCCCGATGGCCGCGGCCATCCAGGGCTTGGCGCGACCTTCAGCGCGGGATCCGGGGGTCTCGGCATAATCGAGCAGGAGTTCTTTCTCCAGATCGCGACGGGCCGACTGGTACTGGGTCTCGTCCAGAGCCCCCGTAGCCAGATCCTGTTCCAACTCGGCGAGTTGTTGCCGGATCACCTGGAGGTTGAGCGCGTTCGCTTCCACCCCGGAAGACGGGGGGGTCTGGCGCCACAAGGGCAACAGCACAAAGGCCAGGGCCATGGCGGTCATGGAGACACAGAGAAACCAAAACAGGGTCATGATTTGCGCTCCCCGTCCGTCGACTTTTCACTGGATTCGGATTGTTTTTGCTCCCCGTCCGTCGACGGTTGGCCGGATTCGGATCCTAAGAGGTCTTGGACGCGCTGCCGCTCCTTGGCGGAAAGCTCGGTCTCCGCCTCCGATTTCTTCCTGGCCAGGGTGCGAAACAGCATGATGACGCCGATGAGCAGGAGCACGAAGGGCGCCAGCCAGAGTGGATAGGTCGAGGGTTTGAGCGGGGGGTTGTAGAGCACGAAGTCCCCATAGCGGGCGACCATGAAGTCGATCACATCGTCCCGGCTCTTGCCGGCTTTCATCATCGCGTAGATCTCCCGCCGCAGATCCTGGGCCAGCTCGGCGTTGGAACCGGCCAGGGATTCGTTCTGACACACCAGGCAGCGCAACTGTTCGGTCAATTGCCGGAATTCCTGCTCCTTGCGCGGGTCATCGAACTGAAAATCGGCCAGGGTGAAGGCCTGGGCGAGCCGCCCGGGGAGCACGGACACTAGACAGAGAAAAACCAGGGTCGATAACCGCATCAGCCTTTCGCCTTCAGTTCGTTGGCCAGGGGGAGGATCTTTTCTCTCAACAAGGGCCAGGTCAGGGGGCCGGCGTGCTTGTAACGAATCACCCCGGCTTTGTCGATGAGGAAGGTTTCCGGGGCGCCGTACACACCCAGGTCGATGGCCGTGCGACCTTCCTGATCGACGATGGTGGTGACATAGGGATCACCGAGGCGCCGCAACCAATCCCGGGCCGCGGCGGGATCGTCCTTCCAGTTGAGGCTGTAGATGTCCAGGGTTTTGCTGCGGGCCAGTTGCACCAACACCTCGTGTTCGGCCCGACAGGAGACGCACCAGGTGGCCCAGACGTTCAAGAGGGCGACCTTACCCTGTAGGTCCTTTTCCGATACCGGTTGCTGCGGCTCGGCGAGGCTGGGAAGGGAGAAGTGGGGCAGGGGTTTGCCGATCAGGGGGGAGGGGATTTCCCGGGGATCGATGGAGAGCCCTTTGAAGAAAAACACCGCCAGACCCATGAAGACCAGCAGGGGAACCAGATAGCGTAGCGATTTCATGGGGCTCAGCCTCGTTGTAACGCGACTTTGGCTGGGGCAACGGCCGGCTTGCTGGCCTCTCGTCGACGGCGTAGGCTACGGTAACGTGGGTCGCTGACCGCGAGGAGTCCCCCCAGGGCCATGAACACCCCGCCCAGCCAGATCCAGCGCACATAGGGTTTGTAGTAGAGGCGCAGGCTCCAGTCCCCGCCCTCGATGGGCTCGCCAAGGGAGACATAGATGTCTCGGGTCAGGCCCCAGTCGATGGCGGCCTCGGTCATGGGTTTGGTGTCGACCAGATAGACCCGTTTCTCGGGTTCAAGGGTAGTGACCAGGGTATTTCCTTTTAGCACCCGGATGTTGGCGCGATAGCCGTTGTAGTTCGGTCCCCGTTCCCGTTTCACGCCCTCGAACTGAAACTCATAACCGGCCACCTCGGCCTTGTCTCCCGGCCCCATGCGCACATCCCGCTCGATGCCGTAATGGGAGACCAGCGTGGCACCGACGACGAACATGGCCACCCCCAGGTGGGCGAAGATCATGCCGTAATAGCTCCGACCGCTCCCCTTGAGGTCCTGAAGTCTGGCCGACCAAGTTGCCGTAGGCCGCCAGCGCAGGCGCAGACTGGTGAGATGGGTGCCGAGGATCCAGAGGGCCAGGGCAAGGCCCAGGGCGACGAGGGAATAGCTGTTGCCAAACCAGGGGAGGAAAGAGAGGAGACCGCAGGCGATACTGATCCCCAGCGCCCAGCGCACTTGTCTGATCAGGAGCCCCGCATCGCTATGTTTCCAGCGCGCCAATGGACCTAGACCCATGAAGAGGGCGAGAAATGGGGTCAGGAGGACGAACATCTTGTTGAACCAGGGAAAACCGACCGAGATCTTGCCCCAGGCCAGGGCATCGTAAATCAGAGGGGCGAGGGTACCGAGCAGGATGAGGGCGGCCAGCACGGAGAGGATGAGGTTGTTGGCCAATAAGAAGCTTTCCCTGGAGACCAGATCGAAACGACCGCCGCTGGTGATATAGGGAGCCCGCCAGGCATAGAGGGCCAGGGAGCTGCCGATGACCAGGCACAGGAAGATCAAGATAAACAGACCCCGGGCCGGATCGCTGGCAAAGGCATGCACCGAGGTCAGAACGCCCGAGCGGACGAGAAAGGTGCCGAGGAGGGAGAGGGAAAAGGCGATGAGGGCCAGCAACAGACTCCAACTCTTGAAGGCCCCGCGCTTTTCCGTGACGGCGAGGGAATGGATCAGGGCCGTCCCCACCAGCCAGGGCATGAAGGAGGCATTTTCCACCGGATCCCAGAACCACCAACCGCCCCAACCCAATTCGTAATAGGCCCACCAGCTCCCGAGGGTGATCCCCAGGGTGAGGAAGATCCAGGCCACCGTGGTCCAGGGGCGGGACCAGCGCGCCCAGGCGGCATCCAACCTACCGCCCAGGAGGGCGGCGATGGAGAAGCCAAAAGCCACGGAAAACCCGACATAGCCCATGTAGAGCATGGGCGGATGCACGGCGAGACCCGGGTCCTGCAACAGGGGATTGAGGTCCCTTCCCTCTAAGGGAGCGGGAAAGAGACGCAGGAAAGGATTGGAGGTGAACAGCATGAAGGAAAGAAACCCGATGCCGATCATGGCCATGACCGCCAGCACCCGGGCCACCACCTCCGGCGGCAGGTGGCGGCTGAAGAGCGCAATGGCCGCCCCCCAGGCGCTCAGCAGCAGTGCCCAGAGCAGCAGGGAGCCTTCATGGGCGCCCCAGACGGCGGAGATCTTGTAGATGGCGGGTAATTTGGTGTTGCCGTGGCTGGCGACATAGATCACGGAGAAATCATTGGCCAGAAACGCCTGGACGAGGGCGGCGAAGGCAAGACCCATGAAGGACAGCTGCCCCCAGGCCAGGGGGCGGGCCAGACCCATCCAGGAGATGTTGTTGGTATAGCTCCCGGCCAGGGGAAAGATCGCCTGCACCAACGCCAGGCAGAGGGCGAGCACCAGGGCGAAATGGCCGAGCTCGGGGATCATCGGGACAGGCTCCGCGTCACCAGCGTGCCTTCTTCATGAGCGGTCTTCAGGGATTTGGCTACTTCCGGGGGCATGTAATTTTCATCGTGCTTGGCCAGCACCTCGGAGGCGACGAAGACGTCGTTATCCTGCAATTTCCCCAGGGCGACGATGCCCTGACCTTCGCGAAAGAGGTCGGGCAGGATGCCGGTATATTGGACCTTCACCGTCTGTCCCATATCCGTGAGGGCGAAATCGACCGTCAGGCCGTCCGGCTGGCGTTTGACGCTCTGGTGGACAACCAGCCCGCCGATACGAAAGGCATGGTTCTTCGGCGCCTCGCCCGCCACCACCTGGGAAGGGGAGAAGAAGAACATCAGATTGTCGTCGAAGGCCTTGAGCAAAAGCGTGGTGGCCACGCCTATGGTGGCGACCATGATGCCAATAAGAAGAAGACGTTTTTTTCGGATGGGGGTCATGGTTCTCTCCTCGCCCGTCGCATCTTGCGGGCGATATCTGCCAGAAGTCTAAGGCGCAGCCGTATGGGAATCAGGATATTGGCGATCAACACGACGCCGGCCACGGCGTAGGAGGTCCAGACGTAGAAGGCATAACCTCCCATGGCGAAGAAGTCTTTCACGGTTTGGATACCTCCGGCAGGGTCTCCACCCAGCGGCTGTTACGCTCCCGTTCCAACACCTCGCAACGTGCCCGCATTAAGACCACGGTGGCGTAGTAAAGTTTGCAGCCGAGGGCCATCAACAACAGCGGGATCAACATGCTGACATGGATGGAGGGTTTGTCGAATTTGGTGATGGTGGCCGGCTGGTGCAGGGTGTTCCACCATTCGACCGAATAATGAATGATGGGAATATTGACCACGCCCACCAGGGCGAGGATGGCGATGGCGCGAGCGGCCACCCGCTTGTCTTCGATGGCCCCATAGAGGGCGATCACCCCCAGATAGAGAAAGAGCAGGATCAACTCCGAGGTCAAGCGGGCATCCCACACCCACCAGGCGCCCCACATGGGTTTGCCCCAGAGCGAGCCGGTCACCAGGGCGATGAAGGTGAAGGAGGCGCCGATGGGGGCGCTACTGATGGCGATGACCTCGGCCAATTTGACCCGCCATACCAGTCCAAGCAGTCCGGCCGTAGCCATGACCATATAGATGAACATGGACATCCAGGCGCTCGGCACATGGATGAAGATGATGCGGTAGCTTTCTCCCTGTTGATAGTCCGTCGGGGCCAGCACCAAACCGCCGATGAGTCCGGCCAGCAAAAACAGGGCGCACAACCCGCCGAACCAGGGTATCAGACGCCCGGCCACCTGATAGAAATACTGGGGCGACCCCATGCGATGGATGAAAGCAACGATACCCATGGTTAACTCAAACTCACTCTGAGAGAACTCGCCGTGGCGAGCGGGGCCAGCGCCAGGGCCAAGGCCAACAGCCCGGCAAGAAAGGAGATCTGTGCCGTGGTGGGGATTCCCTGGGCGGCGGTATGCACCGCATCGGCGGCGAAGATCAGCACCGGCACATAGAGAGGCAACACCAATAAGGACAGGATGACCCCACCACGTCGCAAACCGACGGTCAGGGCGACGCCGACCGAGCCGATCAGGCTGAGTACCGGGGTCCCCAACACCAAGGTCAGCATGAGCACCCCCAGGGCCTCCGTCGGCAGGGCGAGCAGGACGCCGAGCAGGGGAGCGACCAGGATCAGGGGCAGGCCGGTCACCAGCCAATGGGCAAACACCTTGGCCAACACCAGGATCGAGACCGGATGAGAACTCAGCATGAATTGTTCCAGGGAACCATCCTCGAAATCCGAACGAAACATGCTGTCAAGCGAAAGCATGGCGGCGAGCAGGGCGGCGACCCAAATGACGCCGGGGCCCACCGCGGCGATGAGTTTGGGGTTGCTGCCGATGCCGAGGGGGAAGAGGCTGGACACCAGCACGAAAAACAACAGCGGGTTCATCAGCTCGGCCCGACGACGATAGGCCAGGGTCAGATCGCGCCTGAGCAAGAGGACAAAGGCGCTGGTAAGGGAACGTTGACTCATGCCGACAGATTGATCCTCAGTGCCTGGGTAACCTGGAGATTGATGCGGTGATGGGTGGTCAGGGCGGCCATGCCCCCTTTGGCGAGATGCTGGTCGAAGAGTTTTTCGACCACGGCGATGCCCTGCCGGTCCAGGGAGGTGAAGGGCTCGTCGAGGATCCAGAGGATCGCATCCGTGATCAGGAGACGGGCGATGGCGAGTCGTCGCTGTTGCCCGGCGGAAAGGTTGCGCGTCGGCACATCCTCGAAACCATAGAGACCGACCTGGTCCAGGGCGGTTTCCAGGTCCAGGTCGTCGCGGGCCTTCCCCAGCCCCTTGGCCATGCGCAGGTTTTCGCTGGGGGTCAGATCGAGCTTGTTGCCGTCCTTATGACCGAGATAGGCGATATGCTGGTGATACTCGGCCCCCAGCTTGAAGATATCCTCGCCGTCCCAGAGTACCTTCCCCGCCTCAGGGAGCCGGATGCCGCAGAGAATACGCAGCAAGGATGTCTTTCCCGAGCCGTTGCGCCCTTCGAGCACCAGCGCCTGGCCGGTTCCAAGATCGAAATGGAGTCCGGAGAACAGGGTCCGATCGTCGCGAATGCATTCCAGATCGCGCGCGGCGAACCTCGACACCGGGAGATCCCTGTCAGACCTCACCGGGCGTTACCAAAGGGGGAAAGATTCCGAAGACCCGGGATCTCGGTCTTGAAAAGCCTGGGAAAGCATGACGCGGAACAAGAAACAGCCATTACCGAAGGGAACCTAGTATGCCCGGGAGAGGTATCCGAGTGGATCGCTAAAAATAAACGCTCATCGACGCCATGGCAACGAGAGAGATTTTCCGTGTTAGCCCAAAGTAGTAATGTCCCCTTTGTGCAATTTAGAAATGTCCCCTTTTGCCAAGTGGGGGGACCCGATGCCAGAGGAGACGATCGGGTTGACGAAGCGAGCACTCCACCGCCTGAAGGTGGTCGAAGCGGTCATGGAGAAGCGGCTGACGCAGGCGGAGGCCGGGTGTCAGCTTGGCCTCACGGCGCGGCAGGTCAAGCGCCTCGTGGCGGCC
>JBPOHE010000127.1:0-67756 GCA_052035915.1 Pseudomonadota bacterium | reverse complement strand
CACCTGTTGGCCCCGTGGCTCCAGTAGCCCCCGTAGCCCCCGTAGCCCCCGTAGCCCCCGTAGCCCCCGTAGCCCCTGTGGCGCCGGTCGCCCCAGTAGCCCCAGCCCCAGTCGGTCCGGTAGCTCCTGTCGCTCCTGTGGCTCCTGTGGCTCCAGTCGCCCCAGTGGCCCCCGTCGCACCGCCACCAGCGCCTGGCGCGCATTGGCCCAACTGCCCTGTTCCGGCGTTGGCGAAACAGACCAGATTGGAGCCGGTCGCTCCACTCGGCAGCCCTGGGACATAGACCTTGCCGCCCTGGAGTTCGATCCCGTCCCCTCCTGGTGGGGTCAAGGTAATGTTGGCGGACATGGCGCTGAAACTGATGCACGGCAGGACCATGGCCATGGCGATCTTCAAGGGTGTTTTGGCGAATTCCTTTGTGTTCATCGATCTACTCGCTAATTAGGTTGATTTCTTGAATATTCAGTCACATCACGCCGCTGTGTTCAGACGCCGGAGCGCCGACGCGAACGCCAGCTCACCAAGGCCGAGAGCGCGAGACCCAACAAGAGCGTGGCCGTGGCGGAGAGGGTCGGGATGGGATTGATGTTGGGAGGACTCCCTGGATTGACCTCGGGACCAAGGTTGAGGAACCAGCGCGAGTTACCGCCCCGATCGATGGAGTTGAACTGATTCGGCAACCCGGGAGCGAGATAGAGGCCGGTGGCGTGGTTGTCCTGGACATCGACATAGTTGATGTTCTGGCCACCAGCGACATTGAGGAAGGCCGGAGAGCCGGGAACGGTGCTGCGGATCTTCAGCCGATTTCCGTCGATACCGAGCAGGGTGATGCCTCCGGCCACGTTCTGGATCGAGCCGGCCTGGAAGTTGACTTGTTTGCCGCTGTCAGTGTCGATTCTGAGCGCGAAAAAGTTGGTGTTGCCGGTGATGGTGGCCGAGTTGGGAACGCAGTGGTCATCGTCCAGGTGCACCGTCCCGCCTTGGGCATTGAAGGCGCCGGTGTTGCCCCAGTTACCGCTGACGTTGATGAGCCCGGCGGCGTTGACCGTCCCGCCACTGTTGAGAAAGTCGACGCAGGGAAGCTCCAACGTACCTCCCCCAAGGCTGAAGCTGCCACCAGATGGGACGACGAGTCCCGGAAGCGCCGCCACATTGGCCGAGGCCAGGGCCAGGGTTCCGCCGAGCGCCAGGAGTACCGCGGTCCGGACTCTTGTTCCTGAAGTTGGCAGGCGAGGATGTAAATGATGACCCATGAGTGTTTCCCCTCCCTTCGATCGTTCTGTGATTCAGATCTACTCTTGATGCGTTTTTGGGACACATGTAGAGAAAAGCATACTGAGTCTCTTGACTTCCTGCCAGTGGTTTGCAAAACGCTGTCTCTTTTTTTGACTCAGATCAGTAAAGGGGCCTCGTGCCCTGGTCGTAGCACGGCGATCTTGAGTGAACGGGCTGGAGGGTGGGGCAGAATCGCGAACTGAAGACTGGCTCACCACCTATCAGTTTTGGCGAGGGAGGTTCCCGAGCCTCTTTCCCATTTGGAAAAGGACGGAGAAAGGGGATTTTCTGGCCTGGAGCCCCGCCACAAGGATGGTTTCGTCAGAGATTTCGCCGCTGTGAACCCCCCTCGATCCCCCCTTATCAAGGGGGGGAAGCAAGCTGATAGGTGGTAAGTGAAAACTGGCGCAAGGGTGTACTCTTTAATGGAGTTCAAGACAGCAAGGCGCCCGATGATTAGCCTCAGGTCCGCTGCCATCTGGCTCTTGCCTCATTACACCTTTAATTCGGTGGTCTGAGGACCCCGTCGATCCTCATGCCACAACAACCAGATCTCTCGGCACAGGAGATGTCACATGCCTAACTTGCCCGCGCTCGTCTCGCGCATCCCTTGGTCCAATGCAACAGCCATCGCGGCCCTGGTCTTGGTGTGCTGGCTCACAGTGCCGAAGCCGGCACGGAGCGAGACGGCGACAACCCCGGCCCCGGGGTTCAGCTTCGCACTCATCGGTGATCTGGGCTATTTCCCGCCGGAGGAACCCTGGCTCGACAATGTGTTTGCCGATCTGAACCGGGATACCTCCCTCGCCTTCGTCGTTCACCTGGGGGATTTGTCATCGCCACGCCATGGTTGCACGGACGAGTTGTTGAACAAGCGTCTGGCGCAATTCCAAGCCTCGTTGCATCCCTTGGTGTATACCCCTGGCGATAACGATTGGACCGACTGTCTGGAGCCGAATGTCCAGGGAACGGATCCCTTGGCGCGGCTGGCGAAAGTGCGGGCCCTGTTTTTCGCCGGCGACCACAGCCTGGGTCGACGCACCTTCGCGCTGACGCGCCAAAGCCAGGCTGGGGTTCCGGAGTTCGCCAAGTACCGGGAGAACCTAGGCTGGGATCTCGGCGGGGTGACCTTTGTGACATTGCACGTCACGGGTAGCAACAATGGACTGGGGCGGACGCCTGAAGGCGACGCGGAATACAGGGAGCGCAACCAGGCCAATCTCGCCTGGTTGAGGCAAGGATTCGAGCGCGCCAAGGCCAATAAAAGTCACGCCATCCTGATCATGCAACAGGCGAACATCTTTCCCGAGTTCGAGCCCTTTCCCGGCACCCCGCAAACCCCAAGCGGACATGCCGATCTCCGCGAGGCGCTGCGGCAGGAAAGCGCGGCGTTCGGTAAGCCGGTGGTGCTGGTCCACGGTGATAGCCATTACTTTCGGGTGGACATGCCGCTGGGTCCGCGGCCGGTGCGAGGGCTCGAGGTCAAGCCGGCGCTGGAAAACTTCACGCGCGTGGAGACCTTCGGTTCGCCCTACCATCACTGGGTCGAGGTCAGAGTGGACCCGAGCGATCCCAACGTCTTCGGTTTTCGGCCACGTCTGGTGACGGCGAATCTTTCGCCGCGACCCTGAACCAGAGGGCTGGGATTCGCTTCGCTCATCACCAGCCTTCCGGGCCTGGGCGAATATGGCCATTTTTCGTTCTCATAATAAGAACAATATCCGGATATATTGTGGCCATTGTTCTTCTTTTGAGAACAGAAATTCTGCCAAACCGCCTTTGCCCGGAGCCGCTGGGGCGGGCCATGCCCGCCCTTCCTGGTTACGGCTCCAGTCCGGTTCCGGTGCCAACTGCCGCCCGCTGACCTCGTTACCGGCGCAGGGGCTCCTGGTCAGGTCACGACATCGTCCGGGTCATCGCCGAGAATCAAGTGCAGTCGCACCTTGGTGAAATCGCTGTGGGTCTCCCGCAGGCGCCGGCCTATCTGGCGTGCCCCTTCGCGTACTTGCTCGATGTCGGCCCCCGCCTCGGCGGTGACAAACACCTCGGCCACGATGCCCTGGGGTGTGCGGTGGGGAATCACCTCATGGACACTCTGCAAGGGCGGCTCCAGGTGGCCGATGCCGCTGATTCGCTCCCGTAACTGGCTGCGGCTTGGAACCAGGCGCTCGACCCGTTCCGTCATGTCCGACTCGGAGGCCATATCGTCATGGACGTCTACATGCACCATAACCGAGGTTACGTCCGGGATCTGGCGGATCAGGGTCTTCTCCACCTCGTCGGCGATCTGATGGCCTTCGGACACGGACAGGAAGGGGTCCACCACTATGTGCACGTCCACCATGATATCCGGACCCATCTTGCGCGCCTTTACCAGGTGGGCGGACTGGACCTCCGAGTGCTCGTTGATGAGGCGCTGGATGGCGTCGTGAATCTCCTTGTCGATAGCGGTCGAGGCATCCGTCAGCTCCTTCAAGGAATCGATGGCGATCTCGACCCCGACCTTGCCGACGAAGAAGGCCACGCCGATGGCGGCGATAGGGTCAAAGATCGGCCAGCCCATGATGGCGCCGGCGATGCCGATCAGGGCGGCGAAGGAGGCGATGGCGTCACTGCGGTGATGCCAGGCGTTGGCCACGATGATCTTGGAGCCGATCTGCCGACCCACCCGCACCGTATACTGATATAAAAATTCCTTGATGATCATGGAGCCCAGGGCCACCCAGAGGGTGATGGCGGCCGGGGCTTCCAAGCTGTGGCTCTGGATGCGGCCCGCGGCGTCCCACACGATTCCCAGGGCTACGGACAGCAGGATCAGGGCCAGGATCAGGGTGGCCAGGCCCTCGTATTTGCCGTGGCCGTAGGGATGATCCTCGTCGGCTTCTTTGCGCGCCATGTGCATCCCGACCAGCACGACCAGATCGAACAGCAGGTCTGCCGCCGAATGCAAGCCCTCCGCCACCAGGGCGGCAGAGTTGCCGAGAATACCGATGACCAGCTTGGCGAGAGTAAGGGTGGCATCCGCCACCGTCCCGATCAGGGTGACCCGTTTGGCTGATTGGTAGTTCTGATCTCTTACATCAAAGGTTGAGGTTTCCATTGGGTGCTCCGGTGTGTTGCGTGACTGAGAAATGATAGAGGTTTGATGGTTGGGTCATCCGGCGAGGATTGGTCGCACTTATTGGTCAGCCCAATACTGGCGAATGCGGCGGGTCAGATGACCGATGGCAACGGGCAGCGCCAGACCGATGAGTACCGAGACGACCAGGGCGTCACCACCGGGGAGATCGAAGTAGAAGAGATTTCGCAGCCAGGGTACTGCCACCACGATGGTCAAGAACACCAAGGCGCCCAGCACCACGACCCAGAGGGCCGGATTCGGGTCGCGCAGTGTGTTGAGAAGGCCACGGAAACCTGAGCGGTTGTCTATGATCAGGGCGAGATTGCCCATCACCAGGGTGATGAAGGCCAGGGTACGTACCGCCCGCTCTTCCTCTCCAGCGGATTGTCCGATCAGATAGACCGCCACCACCGCCAACCAGACCACCAGGCCCTGCAGCAGGCTGAGCCGCAGGCCCTGGGCGCCGAACAGAGGCTCGGTGCGGTCCCGGGGCGGGCGGTGCATGGTGTTGGGATCTTCCGCTTCCGCCTCGAAGGCTACCGAGCAGGCCGGATCGATGATGAGTTCCAGAAAGGCGATGTGGGCGGGCAGCAACAACAGCGGCCAGCCCAGCAGCACCGGGAGGATCGACATGCCGGCGATGGGCAGGTGGACGGCGACGATATAGCCCATGGCCCGTTTGAGATTGTCGAAGATGCGTCGTCCCAGGCGCACCGCCTGGACGATGGAACCGAAGTCATCGTCCACCACCACCAGGTCTCCGGCCTCCCGGGCCACATCCGTACCCCGGCCGCCCATGGCCACGCCGATGTCGGCGGCGCGCAACGCCGGGGCATCGTTGACCCCGTCCCCGGTCATGGCCACCACTTCACCCCTGGCCTTGAGGGCGCGCACGATACGCAGTTTCTGCTCGGGCACGGCGCGGGCGATGAGGCCCACCTCCAATAATCGCTCGGCCAGCGCCTCGTCGGTCAATGTGTCCAATTCCGGGCCGGTCAGGCAGCGCTCCGGGTGGGGCAGCCCGATCTCCCGGGCGATGCTGCGGGCGGTGCCGGCATAGTCGCCGGTGATCATCAGGAGGCGAATCCCGGCTTGGCGGCAGGCGGCCACCGCCTCGGGCACCCCTTTGCGCACCGGGTCCACCAGCCCAACCAGCCCCAGGAGGGTAAAGGCAAAATCGTGTTGGTGATCGGGCAAGGGGGCCGAGGGGTCCGGGCGTTGCGCACCATGGGTCAGTTCGGCCGCCGCCACCCCCAATATCCGCAGGCCCTGGTCCGACAGCTCCCCCACCCGCGCCATCAGCCGCTCCCTGGCGTCCCCTTCCAGATGACAGAGTTCGACGATGGCCTCCGGCGCCCCCTTGGCGGCGATGATCCTTTGACCGTTCCGGCGATCCTCCCAGACCTGGGTCATGGATAGGAGTCCGGGCGCCAAGGGATATTCCCGCACCATCCGCCAGTCTCGGTGCAGATGCTCGGCATCCACCAGATCGTTCAGGCCCAAACTCTGGATGGCCCGTTCCATGGGGTCGAAGGGATCGCTGCGGGTGGCCAGAATGGCGAACTCCACCAGCCGGTGAGCCGCCTCCGGCAAGGGGGCCGTGCCCACCTTCCACACCTCGCCGGCCGCCGTCGCCAGGGCGCGGACCCGCATCCGGTTTTCCGTGAGGGTACCGGTTTTGTCCACGCACAGCACCGTGGCCGAGCCCAGGGTCTCCACCGCGCTCATGCGCCGGGTCAGCACATTACTCCTGGAGATTCGCCAGGCCCCCATGGCGAGGAAGATGGTCAGAACCACCGGAAATTCCTCCGGCAACAGGGCCATGGCCAGGGCGATGCCGGCCAGCAGGCTCTCCACCCAGGGACCGCGGCTGACCCCATGGATCAATACCACTCCCGTGCATAGCAGGGCCGCGCCGATGGCGATGCGTCGCACCAGGCGTTCGGTCTCCACTTGCATGGGGCTATGGCCGGATTCGATGGTTTGCAGCGCCTTGCCGATCTTGCCGATCTCGGTGTGAATCCCGATCGCTTCCACCTGGGCGATGCCCTGACCGCTCACCACCAGGGTGCCGGAATAGACGTAGGGGGTGTCGTCCCCACCGGGACGGGCCATCTCTCCCGAACCGCTCCCCACCGCCTTGCGTACCGGCACCGATTCGCCGGTGAGCAGGGATTCGTCCACCACCAGATGGTTGGCGTCTACCAGGACGGCGTCGGCAGGCACTCGGTCCCCCTCGCTGAGCACCACCCAATCACCCCGAACCACCTCCCGTCCAGGGATGCGGAGACGCTCGCCGTCCCGGATTACCAGGGCGCGGGGACTGGAGAGATCCCGTAGCGCCTCCAGCGCCCGCTCGGTCTTGCGCTCCTGGTAGAGGGTGATCCCCATCACCACCAGCACGAAGCCGAGCAGCACCGCCGCCTCTTTCGGCTCCCCCACCAAGAGATACAACAATCCGCATCCCACCAGGAGCAGGAACATGGGCTCCTGCACCACCTCCCAGGCGATGGCCCAGAGAGTGCGCGGCTTGGCGCTGGGTAACTCATTGGGACCATCCCGTTCCAGGTGTTCCCGCGCCGACTCGGCGGTGAGGCCGCCGAACCCCTTGTGATTGGACTCAGTCATCTGGAGGCTCCGCAATTGGCGTTGAAGAATAAGGCCCAAGGTCCGGGCCGGATGGCTTTTGGGGGGAGGACGAATCGCTCGAAGACAGCAGGCTCTGAGGATGGAAAAGGCTTGTCCGATGGTCAGGCGAAGACCAGCGATGGCGGACGGGCCAGGCCATTTCTAGACCGAACAGGATCAGGTAAGCCGAGGACGCGACACGGCTTCTTGGGAAGGAGTCGGGAGGAAGGACAGAGGAAAGAAATCGATAGGAAAGGACGAACGGATATGACATCAGCCCCCCAGTGCAGGATTGGTAGTCCCGCGGGGAACACAGCCCGCTGCCCTGGAAGGCCCAGCCGCACCCGATCAAAACCCGATCGGGCCGCCTGATCTAACTCGGCTTGAACATAGCAGAGCCGAAAACAGCGATCAATGCCTTCCGGCGGATCACCACCCGCCGCTCTTGGTGGGAGAGTGCCCATGGAGCCCTTTCTCCATTGGGGAAGCAGGATATGCGGGATTTTCTGGCCTTGAGCCTTGCCGAGAGGACGGCTTGGTCAAGGATTCGCTCCATCTCGGGAACCGACCTGGCCTTCGGGACAGGGTGGGGAAGGGTGAATCTCCAGGGAGGTCTGATCTGCCTAGAGGGGATCGATCAGAAAACGGCGAGATTGGTAGCGTGCCATTCAATCCCATGGCTGGCGCTGGGTCTAGAGAGCAATACCGCCCCGCTAGTCCTTGGGTGTTCTGTCATCGCAACGCTGAGCGGATCTTGACCGCCAAGGCCGGATTCAATCGCGCTGAGGCCTTGGCTGGTCTAGGGGATGTTCACCCATAGGATCTGCGGCGTACTTGCGGTAGCTGGCTGGCTCAGTCAGGAGTTCCGATCCATGCCATCAGCGCCTTATTACGTCATGCGGATATTCGGATCACCGATCGGGTCGATGCCCACCATTCCTCGATGGAAACCAGAGGCCGCCGGCGATGTGCTGGCGCAGGAAAGCAGGAACGAGGTTTCACGCTCGGGTTTCACGTTGCGGGAGGAGGTGAGAAGGTTAGGTAAGTATTTGATTTGGTGGGCCGTGAAGGATTCGAACCTTCGACCAATGGATTAAGAGTCCACTGCTCTACCAGCTGAGCTAACGGCCCGCTGAAACCATCTTCAACATGGGGTGGACGATGGGAATCGAACCCACGACCACAGGAGCCACAATCCTGCGCTCTACCAACTGAGCTACATCCACCAGTGATCTTTGTGTGGCGCGCCCGGCAGGATTCGAACCTGCTACCCTCGGCTTAGAAGGCCGATGCTCTATCCGTATGAGCTACGGGCGCAGATCCTACGAAATCGCCTAGCAACGGCAACATTGGTCGGGGTAGAGGGATTTGAACCCCCGACTACCTGCTCCCAAAGCAGGTGCGCTACCAGGCTGCGCTATACCCCGCTCCCTGAGCTATTCCAGCCTCAGGCCAAGGCCGCGAATCATACGCCGCGACCTTGCAAGCGTCAATCACCTGGTCGCCGGTCTGCCAAATTACCCAGAAATCGCATGCCTACAGCCAACCCACTTGGAAGAGTAAATCTCTATATACAATAACCCGCGTGATTATTAACCTGGCAGTTATATAAATCTGGCCGCTTTTTATACCACGCCTGAAGCGCTTGAATAGCCTTTGGTGACTCAAAGCCCATTGTGGGATGTGATGATCCTCGCTCAATCTTATCTAGTAAACTGGATATCAATCTTCTGGCTAAAAATAATGGATAACTTCGGATCGATAAATGATCATTCGGGGCTGAACATATATCCACTCGATTTCTTATACGTAGCTCATTCAGTACCACACACATACCTACTCTCTATTGTGCTTGTCCCTCTATTAAAGCGTGGCTGTACTAGAGATTCTGCGAGGCGAAATCCGCCAATCTGGACCGTTCGCCCCGCATGAGCTGGATGTGGCCGCTGTGGGGCCAGGACTTGAAGCGATCCACGGCGTAGGTCAAGCCGGAACTGGTCTCGGTGAGATAGGGGGTGTCGATCTGGCCGATGTTGCCCAGGCAGACCACCTTGCTCCCCGGCCCGGCCCGGGTCACCAGGGTCTTCATCTGCTTGGCGGTGAGGTTCTGCGCCTCGTCGAGGATGATGTACCGATTGAGGAAGGTGCGTCCGCGCATGAAGCTCAGGGAATGGATGCGGATGCGACTGCGCAAGAGATCGGTGGAGGCGGCCCGTCCCCAGCTACCACCGCCTTCGGTCTGACTGAGCACTTCGAGATTGTCCATCAGCGCCCCCATCCAGGGGGTCATCTTTTCTTCTTCCGTCCCCGGCAGGAATCCTATGTCTTCGCCGACCGGCACCGTGACCCTGGTCATGAGGATCTCCCGGTAGAGGCTGCGATCCAGGGTCTGGACCAGACCGGCCGCCAGGGCCAGGAGGGTCTTGCCGGTGCCGGCGGTACCGAGCAGGGAGACGAAGTCCAACTCCGGATCGAGCAGCAGATTGAGGGCGAAGTTCTGCTCCCGGTTGCGGGCGTGGATGCCCCATACCTGGTGCCGGGAGGAGCGGTAATCCTGCACCCGCTCGATGACCGCCGCGCCTGGCTCCAGTCGGCGCACCAGGGCCTCGAAACCATCCTCGCCAGGGAGCGCCAGGCATTGATTGGGGTACCAGTCCAGGATGTCCGGACCGCGTAGCCGATAGAAGCTGCGACCGTTCTCCTGCCAGGATTCGAGTCCCGGGCGATGGCGTTTCCAGCCGTCCGGGGAGAGTTCGAGCAGGCCGCTGTAGAGCAGATTGACGTCATCCAGGACATGGTCATTGGTGTAGTCTTCGGCCCGAATGCCGAGCACGGTGGCCTTGATGCGGAG
Source organism: Pseudomonadota bacterium (assembly GCA_052035915.1). Classification (GTDB taxonomy): domain Bacteria; phylum Pseudomonadota; class Gammaproteobacteria; order Chromatiales; family Chromatiaceae; genus JBPOHE01. Next base: position 57,880 of record JBPOHE010000127.1, on the reverse strand, counting down.
ATTGATGTCCTTGGAAACCAGGATCAGCCGCCGATCCGGCTGGGCCTGTTGCAGGGCGAGGACGGCGGCGAGGATGCGGTTGTCGGCGCTGTGGCCCGGGAGGGATTCGGGGAGCAGATTCGCTGTTGGGCGGGTCTCGAAAAAGAGTCTGCCGGGAATCGCTTCGGGGCTTTGGCCCGATCCAGGCGGTATCAGGGGTATTCCCTGGTCGATAGCCGCCTTGTCGGCGTGATTCATGAGTTCGTCGAGGAAGCGACTGGTCTGGCGGACGTTGCGCGCCACTTCCGAGACCCCTTTCTTCCCGGCGTCCAACTCTTCCAACACCATCATGGGCAGGAAGACGTCGTGTTCTTGAAAACGGAAGAGAGCGCTCGGGTCGTGTACCAGGACATTGGTATCGAGCACGAACAACTTGCGTGACGAGATGGCGGTTTGGGACATGGCGACGAACAGCGAAACGCTGAAGGCTGGAGTAAAAAGGAAAGGGGGCGGAAAAGCGGTCGGATCCGGCCTCAGTGCTCGATCTTCTCCCCTCGGGAGAGGTCGTCCAGGGCGGCCAGTACCTCAGCCACATGACCGGGGATCTTGACCTTGCGCCATTCCCGCCGCAGCCCTCCCTCGGCATCGAAGAGGAAGGTGCTGCGTTCGATACCCCGCACCTGTTTGCCGTACATGTTCTTGGGTTTGATGACGTCGAACAGGGTGCAGAGGGTTTCATCGGTGTCGGCGATCAGATCGAAGGGAAAGGCGTATTTGCTTTTGAAATTCTCCTGCGCCTTGAGCGAGTCCCGGGAGGCGCCGAGCACCCTGGCGCCCCGCTCGACAAAGGAGTCATGGGCCTCACGAAAATCCTGGCCTTCCTGGGTACAGCCGGGGGTATTGGCCCGGGGATAAAAGAAGAGGATCAGGGGCCGACCACGAAGATCGGACAAGCGCAGATTAAGATTCCCCGTCAGCCTCACTTCGAGGTCGGGTAACTGACTGCCTGGGGTGATACTGGTCATGGTGGATTCCTCCTCGGGATTGTGACCGACTTTACATCAAGGGAAGTCGACGAGGCTTCATTGTTCGAGCACCAGATCCTCCTCAGCCTCGACCCGGATATCCGGCAGGAAGTGATTGCTGAACTTCAGCTTATAGGTCCCGGCGGGTACCTCCAGGTGGTTGCCTGCATCGGGGCTGAGGTTGCCGACCCAGTTGTTGGAAGTCTGTTCATAGACCTCCACCGAACGATCACGGAGATTGGGCATACTGATGGAGCCGATCGGTACCAGTGTCGGACTGCCCGCGGCGACTTCGATACCCTCCTGGAAGTAACTGTTAAACTTCAACTTATAGGTACCCGCCGGGACCTCGAGTCCAGGTGCGGCGCTCTCGGTCTCGGTGCCGAGATCCCCCAGGCTCCCCAGGGCCCCACCGGCTACATTGATCTTCCCGCCGCCCGGGAGCGAGACAGCGACACCCGGAATCGCCGCGGTATTGGTTTTCATGGGCTTGATGTTTCCCACCCATTCCCCGGACGCCTGAGAGTAGACCTCCACCGTGCGCCCACTGAGATGGGGGATGTTCACCGTCCCCAAGGTCACCTCCACGGGTTCTCCAGGGAGGACCTTGATGTCGGCGAGAAAATGACTGTTGAATTTGAGCTTGTAGGTGCCGGGTGGCACTTCGAGCTGTTTCTTTTCATCGTGCCGGATATTGCCCACCCACTGCCCGGATTCCTGACTGTAGACCTCCACCGTTCGCTCCTTGAGGTTGGGGATCTTGATGGCACTGACGCCGAGCTTGATCACCTTCTTCTGCCGTGGTTCGATCTTCTCGACCACCTCCCGCTTGACCTCGCCCAGGGCCAGCTTCAGCTGATCCGCGCTCTTGGCGGTAAAGTATTTCCCGCCTCCCGCCGTGGCGATACAGGCCAGTTGCTGCTTTTCCTCGTCGGTGACATCGAAGCCGATCACATGGGTCTTGAGTTTGATCCCCTTGTCCTTGAGGGACTTCATCAGGGCGCAGGGGTCACCCTGGCAGGTCTCCTGGCCGTCGCTCACCAACACGAGGGTGGTCTCTTCCTCGGTGGTCGCCATGGTTTCCGCGGCCATCTGGAGGGATTTGGTGATCGGCGTGTGTCCCTTCGGCTCGATGGAGTGAATCCGCTTGATGAGATCAGCCTTGTCTCCCTTGCCGACGGGGACCATGAGCTCGATGTCTTCGCAATCCCCTTTACGTCGATGTCCATAGACCTCGAGCCCGGCCTGCACCCCCGGCGGGAGTTCCCGGACCAGACCGATCATTACCTCCTTGGCGATATCGATCTTTTCCTGCTGTTGGATCTTGGCCCGCATGCTTCCGGAGCCGTCGAGGATGAACAACACCCGGGCACCGGTCTCGGCGGTCCAGGCGGGGGAGGGGGCGAGTAGCGTCAGGGTGAATAAGGTCAGATTGAGGATCAGGGCGAGGAAATGGCTGGCGATGGTCTCAAGGTTCATCTTGGTGAGCCTCTTTGAGTGAATAGGAAGGAGTAAATAATCCAATGCGCGGGGCTGAGCGCCTGAAAAGTCGAACATCGCCTAGGAACACCTTCACGGCGGCCTCGTTCGCCTGTCGACGTTCCGGGCCTGGGCGCTTTGGGTCGATTTTTTGTTCTCCTTTAGAGAATTATGCCACATTAAAATGCCGTATTGTTCTCTAAATAAGAACAAAAATAGGCTATTTTCAGCCAAGGCCCGGAGCCGAACATGGTATGAATTGGGTTCCTAATTACCTTATAACCCTGGTGGAGATCAATCGGACTGAAACTCCACCTTATCGTAGACCTCCGCGAGCGACAGTCGGCAGTCGATGGAGGCCAGGGGGACGCTCTCCATCGGGTCGCTGTACTCGGTCAGCAACCAGCCGCCGTCGCCTTGGCGCACGAAGAGTTCGGCCCGCATCCGTCGTTGGGAGATCAACAGGTACTCCCGCAGGCTCGGCAGACGCCGATAGACGGCGAACTTTTCGCCCCGGTCATAGGCTTCGGTAGACTCGGACAGGACCTCGACGATCAGCGACGGATTGAGCAGCACATCCCGGCGTTGGTCATAAAAGAGTCGTTCGCCACAGAGGGCCGTCACGTCCGGATACTTCCCGGCATCGGCCCCTTCGATGCGCACCCGCATGTCATTGGTGTAGACGAAGCATGGGCGACCCTTCATTTGTATACGCAGCTCACCGGAGATATTCATGACAATGATATTGTGGCTCTCCGTGGCGCCGGTCATGGCGAAGACCTCGCCGTCGAGGTATTCGTGACGGAGATCCGATTCGGCTCGCTCGGTGTCGAGATAGGCGTCGAAGCTGTAATGGGGCTTGGGTCGTACTGTCATGAGGTGGATCGCAGCACAGATCGGATGAGGCGAGTATAGGATCCAAGCCCAGGGGGCACCACAGAGAAGGCGGTCTTCCTCCCCTGGCCGCCGCGGGCTCAGGCCGTCGGTACGCAGCTGGCAAAGAGACGGTAGGCGGGATTCTCGGTTTCCTCCCAATGGGGGTATCCCAGGGTCTCCAGGCAGTGTAGGAACTGGCCTTTGTCCTGGGGCGGCAACTGAACGCCAAACAATACCCGTCCATAGGCGGCGCCGTGGTTGCGGTAATGGAAAAGGCTGATGTTCCAACGTTTCCCCAGTTGGGCGAGAAAATTCAGCAGGGCCCCCGGGCGTTCGGGAAACTCGATGCGGAACAGGGTTTCATCCTTGATCCCCGAGGCATGACCGCCGACCATGTAGCGGATATGGAGCTTGGCGGTCTCGTTATCGGTCATGTCGAGCACTTGGTATCCCCGTTCGCGTAATCGGTCGATGAGTTCGAGACGTTCCCGATCCCCTTGGGTCAGTTCCATCCCCACGAACACCTGGGCCTGTCGAGCATCGGCATAGCGGTAATTGAACTCGGTGATCCCCCGCTTGCCGATATCCCGGCAAAATTGCAGAAAGCTGCCCGGCACCTCGGGTATCTGCACGGCAAAGAGGGCCTCCCGGCGTTCGCCGAATTCCGCCCGTTCCGCGACATGTCTGAGGCGATCAAAATTGATGTTGGCGCCGCTGTCGATGGCAATCAGGCTGGCGCCCCGAAGGCCGGAGCGGTGGATGTATTTTTTCAAGCCGGCCACGGCGAGGGCGCCGGCGGGCTCGGCGACGGATCTGGTGTCGTCGAAGATGTCCTTGATCGCCGCGCAGATCTCGTCCGCCGTGACCAGGATCACCTCATCTACCCGTGACTGGGCCACCTTGAACGGTTCTAGTCCTACCTGACGCACCGCCACCCCGTCGGCAAAGATGCCCACCTGATCCAGTCGCACCGGCTTTCCGGCGGCGAGGGCGGAATAGAGGGTTGGGGCATCCTCGGGCTCGACGCCGATCACCTTCACTTCCGGCCGCACGTATTTGACGAAGGCGGCGATACCGGCAATGAGTCCGCCACCGCCCACGGGAACAAAGATGGCTTCCAGTCTTCCGGGGTGTTGGCGTAACACTTCCATGCCGATCGTGCCCTGGCCGGCGATGACCTCGGGATCGTCGAAAGGGTGGATGAACACCAGACCGCGTTCTTCGGCCAGCGAAAGGGCCTTGGCGCAGGCCTCGTCATAGGAATCACCGTGCAACAGGATCTTGGCTTCCAGGGCGCGTACACCCTGGACCTTGATCCCGGGGGTGGTCTTGGGCATGACGATGAGGGCCGGGAGGTTCAGGTTGCGCGCGGCCAGGGCCACCCCCTGGGCGTGATTGCCGGCTGAGGCGGCGATGATTCCGGCGGCCCGGACCTCCGCCGGCAGTCCGGCGATCTTGTTATAGGCCCCGCGCAGTTTGAAGGAAAATACCGGTTGCAGGTCTTCCCGCTTCAGCCAGATCTGGTTACCCAGGCGTTGCGTCAATAAGCGGGCGGGGTCCAAGGGGGTTTCCCGGGCGACGTCATACACCCTGGCGCGGAGGATCCTTTCGATATAGGAATCTGGCATGGTTGATCCGTAAAGCGATTGCCGGAAAAAAATAGACCTGAATGCGACGGCGGTTCGTTCGCCTTCCAGGCGCGCCAGCCGGCGCAGAGCAGGCTCTGTAACGGCTGGTGGAACACCGAAGGCGGACGAACAGACCAGCAGGCGGGTCTATTTTTTGACAGAAATCGCCTAATCTGCTGGACGGCTGAAAAGCGCCTTCCCGCCATGACAGGCCGGAAGCGCGCAGGCTATCATAACGGCCCCCTAGTCTTCGGAGAACAACGTATGCACCAGGACGAACTCAAACGTATGGCGGCCCAGGCGGCACTCGCCTATGTCCGGGAAGGCGTCATCGGCGTCGGTACCGGTTCCACCGTCAACCACTTCATCGATCTGCTGGCGGGGATCAAGCACCGCATCGAGGGGGCGGTTTCCAGTTCCGAGGCCTCGACGGCGCGGCTCAAGGCCAAGGGAATCGAGGTGGTGGATCTGAATTTCGCCGGAGATATCGAACTCTACGTGGATGGAGCGGATGAGTCCAATCAGCAGTTGCAACTCATCAAGGGCGGCGGTGGGGCCTTGACGAGGGAAAAGATCGTCGCCGCCGCCAGTAAGACATTCGTCTGTATCGCCGATGGCAGCAAGCTGGTTTCCGTGCTGGGGAAGTTTCCGTTGCCGGTCGAGGTCATTCCCATGGCCAGAAGTTATGTCGCCCGGCAACTTGTCAAGTTGGGGGGCGCCCCGGTCTGGCGTGAGGCTGTGGTGACGGATAACGGTAATCTCATCCTGGATGTGCACAACCTGAGCATCATGGAGCCGGCCAAGCTCGAGCAGCAGATCAACAATATCGCTGGTGTGGTGACGGTTGGCCTTTTTGCCCTGCGCCCGGCGGATGTCCTTATCCTTGGCACGCCTGATGGAGTGAAGACGATCATCCCCTAGCCTGGTGGTGGCGGATCGCCCTTCATGGCTTCCGCCCTACCTCGGGCATCAGCGATCATCCAGGAAGTTATGGACATCAAAGGTGCCTTTGCTTCTCAAGCGTCGCTTGATCTCTGAAAGTTCGTAGGGCTGGCCCAAATTCAGATCGCATAGATAGAGATTGCTGAGGTCATAGCGTAGGCGATTACCTGGTTCCCGGCTGATCTTCGCCCATTCGCTTCGCTTGGTTGTCTGCCAAGTTTTGTTGGCGGTGCCGTAGGCGTAGGTCTTATATTCAAAGGCCCCGCAGCGGAGCCCCTCGAAATACAGATTGCGCGCCTGACCCGAGCGTGCGGCTACTACCAGTACGTACCGCACCGCCTTATCCTCGCCGATGGAGAGGGTGCGGCCATCCAAGGCATAGGTAAACTGGGGATCGGCAACCCCGAGCTCGAAGCTCAGTAGATCCTCGTCCCTGGGGTAAGGCGGCAGATCGGGAAGCTGTTCGATCCACTTGGCCGTATCCATCATTCCGGGCGGTGGCGGCGCCTCGTACTCGTCCACGAAGGGGCGGTTGGCGGCTTGAACACCAAGGCTGCCAAGGAGCATGACTCCGATCAGCCATCCGGTGATCGAAGCGCTAACGGATGGGGATGGTTCCAATCTGAATGTTGGTCGATCACTCATGAATGCGTCCCAAAAGGCCTTGTTCATTTCGCTCTCGGTGTGACGCCAGCCGTTACAGAACTCGCCCCCGGCTAGGGCACCTGAAAGGCGAACAAACACGATTCGGGTTATCTTGTTCCGTCATCGCCTATAAACAACAACGGGGCCAGAGGCCCCGTTGTCGTTGTCATGCAAGGCTATGACTTAGAACTTGTGGATCATACCGAGCGAGAAGCCATTCCAATCGCCCCAGTTGCTGTCGACACCGAAGAAATCCTTCTGCTGACGGGAAGGATCAGCATTCTTGTCGGTATAGACGACATAGGCATTGGTCCGCTTGGTGAGGGCGTGATCCACGCCAATCGCCCAAGCTTGAGCGTCGATGGACGGCCCAAGGGCGGTAAAGGCAGAGGCGCCCCAGTTCTGGTAATTGGTCGCGTTCTCAGCTTCGTTATAGGAATACATGGCCTTGATGGCCGTATTGCCGAACTTGAACTGGCCGTTCAAATAGAAGATCTGCTGATAATCCTCCATGTTTTCGTAAACAAAGTTCACTCCAAACATGTCAGCATTGTAGCCGAGACCAATCCGGTACTTATCCCAAGAGTCGGTAGCGGTGGCATTCAGGATGTCTTCGTCGAAGGTTTCATAGGCGGCGGCGGCGAAGAAGCCGGCCATGTCAAACTGGGCCGCTACGGACCAACCATTGGCGATGCCATCGGCGTCAACGTTGCCATTACCCGTGAAGGTGGCGGTGCCCGGGGTTACGACAGCCGCGGCGATGTTGAAGCCACCCCACTTGGGGCTGACATAGGCGATGGCATTATCGGAACGGAGATCCTGGAAGCCAGCGGTGAAGTTGTAGTCCGCCAGGGTATCTTCAAAGATATCCTGCTTGGCGGTGGCCAGCTTGTAAGGATGGTCATGACGGCCGATGAGGGCGGTACCCCAGTCGCCGGAAAGACCGACGAAGCTGTTACGCATACGGATCTGACCGTTGTCACCATCGGTGATGGCCGAGTTGGCATTGGTCAGGGCTACCTGAAACTCGATCTGCCAGATCGCCTTGAGGCCGGCCATGATGTCCTCGGAACCCTTAAAGCCGAGGCGGCTGGCGCGGCTGCAGACATCCCAACCCTTCAGGCCGTTTTTGGCGCAGTAACCGGCGCTACCGGCATTGTAAGGACCAGCTACGTCCTCGTAATCAACATTGTCAAGAGAAACATGCAACTTGCCGTAGATGACTGCGTCAGCCATGGCCGCCAGGGGGGCCATGGCAGTGGCCACTGCGATGGTCAAAATCTTCTTTTTCATCTAGAGAACTCCCGCTCTGTGTGTATGCAGTTGGAGAAAATGCTGTGCAGATTGAATATTATCCGACGGACAATTTCTCTGCAACAGTTTTTTTGAAAAAAACCACAACTTCCGGATTTGTTGCCCAAATGACACGCTTCATCACCGCTGCGTCCGTCACTCACTATTAAGTCTAAGCGCGATCGGCGACTTTAGCCAGTCATGGCGCACCCCAAGGTACGACAACCAGCGCCGGAAGTAAGGCTTCCAAGCCCTTTACGGATGATTGGCATCAAAGTCACTGTTTCATTCGAGCATCGGAAAGATGCCCATAGCCTTGGATACCGCTTCATCGACTCCCTCCAACCCCCACAGCTTAGCGAAAAATGAGGCTCTAGGGAAAGGGGCAGGGCGAAGAGATGGAGAGGTGGGCGTAAGGATCTGTAGCAAAAAACCGACGTCGTATTGTTGCGCGCGGGCGATTCAGGCCCATCAGGGTTTTGAAAAGATCCGCTTCAGTGTCGACGCGGGCATTTTTCCTTAATGAGGCCTGAGAAGTCGTTTTGATTAAACTTAAACGACTGATTTTGAAGGCAAGTTCAGGATGAGACTGGTTTCTGTGCCTTGGGTGCAGACGCTGTGGGTGGCCAATGGGATATACTAGCCCGCTTTGTTTTGCGTCCGGTTTTTTTATTGGTGATAGGGGAGAATTGGCTGCTCTGTGGCGCCTGGCTGCTGGCGGCCGCTCTGACTGGGCTGTGCCGGGAAGCGAGGTCTGTCTGTCGTATCCTGGATCATCCGACGGCCCGCTCGCTGCATTCCCATCCCATTCCTAGGGCGGGTGGCCTGGCTTTTCTGACCAGTCTGGTCGTCTTCGTGTCCGTAGCCGTCGGGCTAGGGTGGCTGGTTCCCGGGAACTTCGTCTGGTTGGGTGGATCAATGCTGGTGGTGGCGCTCCTGAGTCTGTGGGACGACGTACGCGGATTGCCCGCTTTGGTCCGACTACTGGTACACCTGGCGGTGGCCGGGGTGCTGGTTCGGCAGGGGTTCGCGATCGACAGCCTGCATCTCCCGGGGGTGGTGATCAGGGTACCGACCTGGGTGGGGCTCGGATTCAGCTTTTTGTTCCTGACCTGGATGATCAATCTCTACAACTTTATGGATGGCATGGATGGGTTGGCGGCCAGCATGGCCGTAGTTGGGTTCGGTACGCTGGGATTTCTGGGGGCGGAGGCCGGAGACAGTGTTTATGCCCTTCTCTGCTTTCTCGTGGCGGCGTCCGTGGGTGGTTTTCTGCCCTGGAATCTGCCATCGGCCAGCATTTTCATGGGGGACGTGGGATCCGCGAGTCTTGGTCTGCTGGCCGGCGGTCTCTCACTCTGGGGGGATCGCCGCGGCCTGTTTCCGCTTTGGGTGGCCTTGTTGATTTTTTCTCCGTTTCTGGTTGATGCCAGTCTCACGCTGTTGCGTCGAGCCTGGCATCGGGAACCTGTGTGGCAGTCTCACCGTACCCATTGTTACCAGCGGCTGGTGGTCTCGGGGTGGAGCCAGCGCCGCACCCTCGCCTGGGCGCTGGTACTGATGTCGGCTTGTGCCACTTCGGCCTGTTGGCTGGCTTTTGCCTCCCTGTTCACGCAATGCCTGGGGCTGGCGGCCTGGGGGCTGCTCTATCTGGCCCTGGTACTGAAGGCGCGCCGCCTGCCGGTGGGAAATCCCTGAGGGAACAAAGGTGAAATCGGCGTTGCAAGGCTTGGCCAGCCGAGGTGTGGCCTTCGGGCATGATCTGGTCATGATCCCTTTGGCTTGGTTATGCGCCTATTGGCTGAGGTTCAATCTTGGCGAGATTCCTTCGCCCATGTTGGAGTACGGGTTCTGGAGCCTGGTATTGATTCTTCCCATCCAGGTGGGGGTGTTCCACCTCTTCGGCCTCTACCGCGGCGTTTGGCGGTTCGCCTCGCTGCCGGATCTGGTGCGCATCCTCAAGGCGGTAGTCGTGGGGGTCTCGCTGAGTCTGCTGGCGGTATTTGCCTGGACCCGACTGGAAGGGGTGCCGCGTTCGGTGCCCATCCTGTATGCCATCCTGTTGCTGGCCTTTTTGGGTGGGCCCCGACTGGCCTATCGCTGGATCAAGGACCACAGATTCCGTCTGCGTTCCGGGGCGCGGGTGCTGATCGTGGGGGCCGGGCGGGGTGGCGAGATGTTGGTGCGGGATATGTTGCGGCGCGCCGAGTCGGCCTACCAGCCAATAGGTTTCGTCGATGACGAGCCGACGAAATGGGGTAAGGAGATCCAGGGGGTGCGGGTATTGGGAAGCTGTGCCCGCATCCCCGAACTGGTGGCGGATCTGGCGATCGATGTGATCACCCTGGCGGTTCCCTCGGCAAACCCAGCCGGTTTGCGACGTCTGGTCGATCTCTGCGAGCGTAGCGAAGTACCTTTCCGTATGGTACCGAGGCTGGACGCGCTGATGGCCGGGCAGGTGAGTATCAATCAGTTGCGCGAGGTGTCCATCGAAGATCTCCTCGGACGGGAGCCGGTATCCCTGGATTGGGCCGGGATCGAGGCGGGCCTGACCGGCAAGGCCATTCTGGTGACCGGAGCGGGCGGTTCCATCGGTGCCGAGTTGTGCCGCCAGATTGCCCGTTTGCGGCCGTCAGCGCTGATTTTGTTGGAACATTGCGAATACAACCTCTATGCCGTGGAGCGCGAGTTGCGCGAGCAGTTCCCCGAGGTGCCCTGTTATCCTTATCTGGGTGATGTGGTGGACCGCTTGGCGGTGCAGCGGCTGTTCGCCGAGCGGCGGCCGGCGGTGGTCTTCCATGCCGCGGCTTACAAGCATGTGCCTTTACTCCAGACCCAGTTACGGGCGGCGGTGCGCAACAATGTCTTCGGTACCAGGGTGGTTGCCCGGGCGGCCGATACCTATGGTTGTTCGGACTTCGTGCTCATCTCTTCCGACAAGGCGGTGAATCCGGCCAATGTGATGGGGACCACCAAGCGGGTGGCGGAGATCTATTGTCAGAACTACGCCCAGCAGTCCCGTACCAGATTCATCACCGTGCGCTTCGGCAATGTGCTGGGTTCCGCCGGAAGCGTGGTACCGCTATTCAAGCAGCAGATCCTTGCCGGAGGGCCGGTGACCGTGACCCATCCGCAAGTGGAGCGCTATTTCATGACGATTCCCGAGGCCTGTCAGTTGATCATGCAGGCGGCGGTGCTGGGCCAGGGTGGGGAGATCTTTGTCCTCGATATGGAAAAACCGGTGCGTATCAGTTATCTCGCCGACCAGATGATCCGCCTCTCGGGCAAGGTACCAGGGCGGGATATCGAGATCTGTTACACCGGCCTGCGCCCGGGCGAGAAGCTGCAGGAGGAACTCTTCCATGCGGGTGAGGAGTTGGGCCGAACGGCCAACCCCAAGATCCTGCTCGCCCAGAGCCGGCAGGTCGACTGGGAGACCCTCAATCGGCGGCTGGATGCCCTGGAGCTGGCCTGTGGGGAATACGATCTCGAGCGTATCCGGGATGGCCTGTCTTGGTTCGTCTCTGACCAGGGGTCGGATGAGGTCGTTCCAATGGGCTCAGCCCGGCAGGCGCTGGCGGGGATAAGCTGATTTCAATCCCGGTTTGTTGTTCCCTCATCGGCGGCGTGGGGTTGGCGCCCGCATCCGCTCTGGCCTGCGGAACGCGAAAATGTGTTCGGAAAAGAGCATGAGGTTGACCGCGAGAGACAGGGGAGCGGTCACGTCTGGCCTGTCCGCCTCTCGGCGCTTCCGGGCCGGGGTTTTTGGGGCCGGTTCTCTGTTCTCAAAAGGAGAACAATATCTGATTCATCTCTGTATTGTTCTCCAAAATGAAACAAAAACTGGCCGTTTCCGGTCAATGCCCGGAACAAGCGGGGGCGATGACCAATCCTCTTGGGTTTCCCCTCATCTCATCGCCGAATGATGGACCGCCGCCCGCCTCCACCCAACCACTCGGAAACATCGAAGGTATTCGGAACGGGGATGCGATGAAGTGTCCGATGATCAGGGCATGACCCCCCAATTCAGCGTCATCGTGGTCAATTGGAACGGTCGGGACTATCTGCCCCGTTGCCTGGAGGCCATACTGGCCCAGGACTATCCACCCCGGGAGGTCATCCTGGTGGACAATGGCAGCCGGGATGGTTCGGTGGATCTGGTGCGGCAAGGTTATCCGGCGGTGAGGCTTTTTCCTCAAGAGGAAAATCTGGGGTTTGCCGTCGCCAACAATCTCGCCGCCCGGGAGGCGGGGGCGGAGTGGTTGGTGTTGCTCAATCCGGATGCCTTTCCTGACCCGGGTTGGTTGCGGGCCTATGCCCAGGCCATCCAGGCCCGGCCCGAGGTTGGGGTCTTCACCGGTACCCTGGTGTGCGCCGAGGACCAGGACCGTCTCGATGGCACCGGCGATATCTACCATGTGAGCGGGGTGTGCTGGCGCCGGGATCACGGTCGCCGCCGCGATCAGGTGCGGCGTCCGGCGGGCCAGGTGTTTTCGCCCTGCGGTGCTTCGACTGTGATCAGACGTGATCTCTGGCTCGAACTGGGAGGCTTCGATGAGGATTTCTTCTGTTATCTGGAGGATGTGGATCTGGGGTTCCGCCTCCGGCTGGCCGGGCACGATTGCTGGTATGTTCCCGAAGCCCTGGCCTACCACCTGGGCTCCGCCACCACCGGCTATCGGAGCGATTTTTCGGTGTTTCAGGGTCAGCGCAACCTCCCCTGGGTCTATCTGAAAAACATGCCGGGGTGGCTGTTCTGGCTCTATCTACCGGGCCATCTCCTGGCCAATCTCTGGGCATTGGTCACGGCGGCCCGTCGTGGTCAGGGGGCCGTGGCCTGGGCGGCCAAGCGCGCGGCCTGGTCGGGATTGCCTCGTATGTGGTGGAAACGCCGTCAGGTACAGCGCCGTCGGGTGGTGTCTCTGGCCCGGCTACGGAGCAGCATGGCGACCGGTCTCGCTTGGCTCCGTCGCTGAATGTCGCTTACCCCGACCGAGTTCCGGGTGGCGGTGGTGATGGTGAGTTACCGCACGGGCCCCATCCTTAAGGAGAGCCTCGGCGCGGTGTTGCGACAACCCGAGGTCCACCGTTTGGTAGTAGTGGATAATGGCAACGCTGTCGAGGAGTCGGTCTGGCTGGAGCAACTCGCTGAAGAAGAATCACGAGTGATGCTGGTACGCGGTCAGGGCAACGTCGGTTTTGCCGCCGGCTGCAATCTGGGGGTGGCGAGGACCGAAGAATCGCGGCTCTTGTTGCTGAACCCGGATTGCCTGTTACCTGAGGGTGGCTTGGCCCGCCTGCTGGCTGAGACCGCGGCTTTAACCCCACCATGGCTCCTGAGTTGCCGTCTGCTCAATCCGGATGGGACTGAACAGGCGGGTGGGCGTCGCCGGGATCTCAGTCCAGGGAGCCTCTTGGTCGAGGGTTTGAAACTCTATCGCTGGTTGGGAAAAACAGGGGCGAGATGGCGCTTCAATCTTCACCAACAACCCCTGCCGCGGGACACCCTGGAGGTGCCTGTGACCAGCGGGGCGCTGATGTTGATGGCGCGCCAAGCCTATCAGGATCTTGGCGGTATGGACGAGGGGTTTTTCTTGCATGTCGAGGATGTGGACTTCTGCCTTCGATTTCGTCACGCCGGAGGTCGGGTCTATTTCTGCCCTCGAGTCGAGGCGAGGCACGCCAAAAGCACCAGCGCCGTTAGCCCGATCCTGGTCGAATGGCACAAGACCCGAAGTTTTCTGTACTATTTGCGCAAGCATGACAGACTCGATGGCGCCGGTCCTTGGCTCTACGCCTTGGCCCGATGGCTGCTTTTGGTGCGTCTGCTAGGGCTTCGCCTCTTGTTGGGCCGCCATGACCCCAGGCTGGAATGAATCCTGGAAGTTTGAAACTTGTCACCGGAGATAGTGTCAGTTGAGCAGCATCGATATGATCCCGAGCTTGTTATCTTTTTTCGCCCATTGAGTGTATTCCCGTCGCTACGGACCCCTTCATGATGCAAACAGCTGTTGGTGAAACCCATGCCCAGTTCCCGGTAGGGAGTCCCTCGGAGAGGCCGGGTCCGGAAGCGATCCAGTCCTATCTGGTGGATCAGGGACGGTTGCGGGCCAGCGATCTGGAACGGGTGCAACGTCTGGCCGCCGACAAGGGTGAGGGTTGGGCTGAACTGGCAACCCGTTTGGGGCTGATCTCCGAACGGGACTTGGCGCAGGCCTTGGCCACCGTTCTCGAACTTCCCCTGGTGGGCACGGACGATTACCCCAAGGTGGCGGAATTTCCGGACCTGTTGCCCTTGCGTTTCCTCAAGGATTCTCACCTGCTGCCACTGTTTGAAGAGGAAGACAGGCTGGTGCTGGTCATGGCGGACCCTCTGGACGAATTTGCCCGCAATGCGGTGGAAATAGCCATCGGTCAACCTGTGGCGCCACGGATCGGGGTGGCCTCCGAGATCGACGCGGCGATCGAGCGTCTCTATGGTGCCGGACGCAGTGCCATGGGCGAGATCCTCGAAACCCTGGGTGGAAATGAAGCTGGTGACGAGACCGATATCGAGCACCTACGGGACCTGGCCAGCGAGGCGCCCGTCATCCGTTTGGTAAATCTGATTGTGCAGCGGGCGGTGGAATCCCGGGCCTCGGATATCCACATCGAACCCTTCGAAGGTCGGCTCAAGGTGCGTTACCGGGTGGATGGCGTACTGCGGGAAGTGGAGTCACCGCCCGCCAGTTCGACGGCGGCGGTAATCTCAAGGGTCAAGATCATGGCCAATCTGAATATCGCCGAACGCCGTCTGCCCCAGGATGGCCGCATCCCGCTCCGGGCTCAAGGCAAGGAACTGGATCTGCGCGTCTCCACGGTGCCGACCCTTTATGGCGAGAGCGTGGTCCTGCGCCTGTTGGACAAATCCGGAGTGAAATTCGACTTCGACGCCCTCGGCTTTACCGGCGAAGGTCTGCGTCGGCTGTTACGAATTCTTGAACTGCCGCATGGCATCGTGCTGGCCACCGGTCCCACCGGGAGTGGCAAGAGCACCACGCTTTACACCGCGCTGCTACGGCTTAACAGCCCCACGCGCAAGATCATCACCGTCGAGGATCCGGTCGAGTATCAGCTTGAAGGTATCAATCAGATCCAGGTCAAGCCCCAGATCGGGCTCAATTTCTCCAACGCTCTCCGGGCCATAGTCCGGCAGGATCCGGACATCATCATGATCGGCGAGATGCGCGATCTGGAGACCGCCCGCATCGCGGTGCAATCGGCCTTGACCGGTCACTTGGTGATTTCGACGCTGCATACCAATGATGCCGCTGGCGGGGTAACCCGCATGTTGGATATGGGGGTGGAGGACTATCTGTTGACCTCTACCGTCAATGGGATCCTGGGGCAGCGGTTGGTACGCCATTTGTGCCAGCATTGCCGGGTCCCCTATCCGGCCCTACCCGAGGTGGTGGAGGAATTCAAACTCGAACGCCATGCCGATCAACATGGCGAGGTGATCCTTTATCGGGCAGAAGGCTGTAAGCATTGTGCTGGATCAGGCTTTTTCGGTCGCTTGGCGGTGGCCGAGGTATTGGTGATGACCGACGGTCTGCGGCAACTGGTGATGCGGCATGCCAGTGCCACGGATATTCAGCGTCTTGCTATTGCCGAGGGGATGGACACCATGTATCAGGACGGCGTGCGTAAGGCCCTCGCTGGGTTGACGACCCTGGAGGAAGTGCTCAGGGTAACCGAAGAGGTCTGATTCAAGGTGGCTAAGTATATTTATAAAGGAGTGAAGCCCAGCGGCGAGGTGCTCGAGGGCGAGATGGAAGCCACCGAACAGGCCGAGGTGATCCGTTATCTCCAGCGGGAGGGCTTTGTGCCGGTGCGCGCCGTCGAGGCCAAGCGTACCTTTGGGCTGGAGCTTGGGCTGGTGCGACGTCCCAAGGGGAAGCAGGTCTCTCCCAAGCAGGTGATGCTCTTGACCCGGGAACTGGCAACCCTATTGGAGGCCGGGCTGACCCTGGACCGCTCCTTTCAGATCCTCATCGATCTGGCGGAAGACCAAGCACTGGGCCGTCTGATGAGCGCCTTGCAGGAAAAGGTGCGTGGGGGGGCTTCCTTCTCCGCGGCGCTCGAGTCCCAGGGCAAGCTGTTTTCCCGTCTCTATGTCAACACCGTGCGTGCCGGCGAGGTGGGAGGCGCCTTGCAAGAGGTAATGGCGCGCTTGGCGGATTACCTCGAACGATCCAGCGAGCTGCGTGAGAGTGTCAAATCCGCCCTCATCTATCCAACGATTCTACTGGTGGTGGCCGGGCTTTCAGTGACCTTGTTGTTGACCCTGGTAGTGCCCCAGTTTGCCCAGATGTTCTCCGATATGGGGCAAACCCTGCCCTTGCCGACCCAGATCGTGATCGGTATCGGCGAACTTTTCCGTGGTTATTGGTGGGCTTTACTGATCCTGATCACGGCGATGGTGCTGGCTTTTCGTGCCCACCTGGCGCGTCCCGCCGTGCGCTATGCCTGGGACAAAAGACTGCTGCGTATGCCCTTGGTGGGGGATCTGCTGGCGAAGGTGGAGACGGCACGTTTCTGCCGCACCTTGGCGACCCTGGTGGAGAACGGTGTGCCTTTGCTCGGCGCCCTGACTCTGGTCAAGGATGTAGTGACCAACCGGGTGATCGCCGAGGGCGTCGGACAGGTCTCCGAACGCCTGAAACGGGGACGGGGGTTAACGGAACCCTTGATGGAATTGAAGATCCTGCCTCCCTTGGCGTTGCAGATGATCAAGGTCGGTGAGGAATCCGGGCGGCTGGAGCCCATGCTGGCCAAGGTGGCCGAGGTGTTCGACCAAGAGGTACGGGCCACCGTCCAACGTCTGCTCACCCTCCTCGAACCCCTGTTGATCGTCGGGCTCGGGGTGGTCGTGGCGGGGATCATCATGTCGATTCTGGTGGCGATCCTGAGCGTCAACCAGTTGGCTTTCTAACGGGTGGAGGATTGGTAATGGCGGTTCGCGAAATCTGGTCGGTGAAAGCCCGTGCGCGGGGTTTTACGCTCATCGAGTTGCTGGTGGTGCTGGTGATCTTGGGGTTGCTTGCCGGGTTGGTGGGGCCTCAGGTGATGAAATACCTCGGTGAGTCCAAGACCAAGACGGCAAGGCTGCAGATCGCGGATCTCGCCGCCGCTATGGATCTTTTCCATCTTGATGTTGGGCGTTATCCCGTGGCTTCCGAGGGCTTGGCCGCATTGGTCGACAAACCCGGCAATCTGAGCACTTGGAATGGTCCCTATCTCAAAAAACGGCAAGTGCCCAGGGACCCCTGGGGCTTCGAGTACCATTACCGTATCCCCGGCGAGCGTGGTTCCTTCGATATCTTTACCTATGGCGCAGACAATGCCATGGGCGGGCAGGGCGAAGGCCAGGACGTTTACAGCGGAGACTGAGGGTGCGACGCCCGCTTGGCTTCACCTTGCTGGAACTCATGCTGGTTCTGGCCATCGCCGGTCTGGTGCTGGGCATAGCTCTCCCCCTGATGTCATCCGCCCTGCCTGGAGTACAACTCAACGGCAGCGCCCGGGAACTAGCCGCCGCACTGCGCTATGCCAGGAGTCGGGCCATGGCTACCGACACCGAGGTGGTGGTGCATCTGGATCTGGATCAACGTGAGGTGGGTCTGACAGGCTCGACGAAGACCATCAACATCCCCCAAGGATTGGAGATCACTCTGGATACCGCCCAGTCCGAACTGACTGGCGATCGCTCGGGCGCTATTCGCTTTTATCCCCAAGGCAGCTCAACGGGTGGCCGCATCACCCTGGTTCAGGGAGATCGACAGTTGCGCGTCGATGTGGATTGGCTGACCGGGCGGGTACGTCTCTCCAAGGTGGAGGCGAAAGCCCATGGCTCCTGAGAAGCTGTTTGGAACCCTTCGCCTCCCGGGCATCGAGCGGAAAGGCCTGATTTTCGTTCTCTTATCAGCAACAAATAAAGAAATAAATCCTAGATTATTCTCATTATGAGAACGATAATCGCAGGCCCAGACCTTGGCCCCGAGGCGGGAGGCTGTAACGAGACTTTCCAAACAGCTCCTGAGCCCGGGAGGTCTGGCACTTGTGCCCGACCTCCCTTGGCTGAGCGGTGGGACGTCCGCGATGGAGGCATTACCCTCAAGGCGGTTGAGGTAATACCCTTGGGATCAAAACAGCGGGGTTTCTCCCTGCTCGAGGTGTTGGTAGCCTTTTCGATCCTGGCCCTGGTGCTCGGCGTGCTGCTCAATATTTTTTCTACCAGCTTGCGGGGTTCGGGTGTTGCCCAGCATTACACGCAGGCCGCCATTCTCGGCGATTCCTTGATCGGCGCTCTGGGCTCGGAGATCCCCCTAACCTCGGGGTCCCATCAGGGTCAACATGGAGAACTGTTTTCCTGGCGGGTGGTGATCTCGCCATCCAGTCTGGATAGCGGTGGGGTCTTGCCCGAGGGGGTTGAACCACTGGAGGTACGGGTGCAGGTGAGCTGGACCGAGTTCGGATCCGAACGCACGCTGGATTTTTCTACACTACGTCTGACCAATCCGAATCAGGGCTCATGATTCTCTCGCGCCAAGCCTTCCCACGCTCTCCGGGCTTTACCCTTGTCGAGTTGATGATTGGCTTGACTCTGGTGAGCCTGATTGTCGTCCTCTTGTTCTCGGGACTGAGGATAGGGGTTCGGAGCTGGGACAGGGTAGAGGTGCAGGCTGAACGGCAGGGCGCCACCCGGGCGGCTATGGATTTTATCCGCCGGGCACTGGTGCAGATGCAGCCAGCCTCGATCGACCTGGAAAGCGGCCACCGGTTGGTGTTCAGTGGTACCGAGTCGGCGATCGAGTTTCCAGCTCCTCTATCCGGTGCTGTGGGTCTGAGCGGTTTATATATCCTGCGCTTGGAGCGGTTGGAGGATAAGAACAGCGATGGCGCCTTGGTGATGACCCGCTGGTTGCTGCATCCCGAAGTCATCGCCGGCGACGCAGGTGTTCCTGCCTGGACGCCTCTGGACGAAGGCGGTTCTTCGCCCCGGGCCGGGGATGAGGGGGAACCTGGTGTGGCTTATGGTTGGCATGTCTTGCTGGAGGATGTGGGCGAGCTGAGGTTCGCTTATTACGGGATCGGTTCCCCAGGGGAGCAACCTGGATGGCAGAGCGCGTGGGAAAATACCACTCAGCTTCCCCAGGCGGTTCGTATCAGTCTGGATGTCCGTGGGGAATCCTGGCCGGATCTCTATGTCGGTCTTCCCTCCGTCGCCGAGGAAGGTGGACTGGCTGGGGTCGGCGTGAGAAGTGGAGGGAGTGGTTTTGGTCCACCACCGCCGAGCGGAGGGAAATAGGGTGGTTTCCGGGATAGAGCATCCGATAGGGGGATGGTGTCCGCTGAAGGTGGAGAGTTGGGCGCTGTGGCAAGGCGATTCCGTGCCATTAGGCGTTAAACAGAGAGGGTTGGCACTGATACTGGTGTTATGGGTCATCACGCTATTGTCGGTGATGGCCTCGGTAGTGGCCTATACCCAGCATACCGAGTTGAATGCCGCCCGTAATTTTGTACTGACCCGGCAGGAGCAGGCGCAGGCCGAGGCGGGTGTGATCTATGGTCTGATAAAGGTGTTGGCGAGTAACGATCTGCAAACCGATCCCTGGGTGCCCGACGGACGTTATTATTTCTGGGAGTTTGCCGGTGCCCATCTTCGGCTAGCCGTCATAAACGAAGGCTCGCTGATCGATCTTAACAAGGCCACGCCGGAGTTGCTTGGGGGGTTGTTTACTGCGGTGGGGCTGGGCGCGGATGAGGCCGCCAGTCTCCGGGATGCCGTTATTGATTGGCGTGATCCAGATGACAGCCACCAGTTGAACGGGGTCGAGGATGATGGCTATCACGCGGCTGGACGTTCTTTCGGCGCTGCCGACGCTCCCTTCGGCGCGGTTGAGGAGCTCGCCCTGGTACTAGGTATCACCCCCCAGATTTATCGGGCCGTGGAACCGGCGTTGACCGTCTATTCCCGGCAAAGTACAGTAAATCCTGCGTTTGCTCCCCCCCTGGTGCTGGCCGCGTTGCCTGGAATGGACCCCGAGATCGTGCAGTCTTATCTGGAGCAAAGGGAACAACAGCAGGCGGACGGTGTCCCCATATCCATGCCTGAAGGCCTGACCGCTGGTCAGGCCAATCAAGCACCTGGTAAGGTTCTCCGGATTCGTGCGGAAGTTCGACGAGGAGAGAGTGATTTTGGTGCTGGCATTGAAGAAATCATTGATACAACTGGTGGAATGGCTTCACTCAAAATTCTGGCGCGGCGTTATGTGCGTGGCTGATCGCCGGTGGCCTGGCCTCTTCCTGGGTACCCTTTCCTGATCTGGAATCTCGATAGAGGATAATCTGTTGCGAGTCTTTCGCTTGGTTGTCGGTGACCAGGAGCGGCTGTCTTTGATTCGCCCCCTGCAATGGTGGCGGATAGGGCTCTTGGCCTGCTTGCCATCTGCCTTGAAACAGCAATGGTTTCCTGGTCGGATGCGGTATGTGCTCGATATCCTTTCCCCGGATCTATTGCGTGTGTCTCGGGAGAATGGAGGTGGAACCGAGGTTCTTGGGGAGTGCCGCCGAGGTGAGACACAGCGGCTACAAGATCTTTGCGGTCTGGCATTGCAGAAGGGATTGGATCTTGTCTTCCGGATATCCGCCAAAAGTGCCTTTTTCAGACGGGTGGGTCTGCCAAGCGCGGCAGCGGAGAACCTCCGTCAGGTGATCGAGTTCGAGATGGACCGGCTGACACCATTCACCAGCTCGGCTGTCTATTTCGATTTCCGCATCCTGGAAGCCGGCAATGAGACCACCCCTCTCATCGTGAATCTTGCGCTGGTGCCGCGGAAGCTTATTGATCCCTGGCTGGATGTGGGCACCGCAGCCGGTCTTTCGGTGGCTGGTTTGATTGCCGAGGGTGGCTGGGACGGGATGAATCTCCTCGATGCCACCCGTCGGCGCAA
Source organism: Pseudomonadota bacterium (assembly GCA_052035915.1). Taxonomy (GTDB): domain Bacteria; phylum Pseudomonadota; class Gammaproteobacteria; order Chromatiales; family Chromatiaceae; genus JBPOHE01. The sequence goes on along the minus strand of JBPOHE010000127.1, from coordinate 37,018 downwards.
GGGGCTTGGTGGAACTGGGGTGAACTGGGGTCTGTCGATCCTGGTCGGCTTGATGTCGCTCGTCGTATTGGGGATTCCCCTCTGGCAAAAGCGAAGCATTGCCATGGATCTCGAACGGGAGGTCGCCCAGCTTTCACCCCAGGCCAATGTGGTGGCCGAATTGAGGACGAAGCTGGAAAAGGCGGTGAAGGCCTCCCAGTACTTGGTCGAAAAGCGTGAAAACACCCTATTCACCCTGGACGTTTTGCTTGAAGCGACCAGGATCCTTCCCGACACCACCTGGGCGGAACAATTGGAGTACCACAACGGTATTCTGGAACTGAGGGGTGAATCCGAGAATGCGGCCGCGTTGATTGGAGTGCTCAGTGCTTCAAATATGTTCACGGATATCGGTTTCCGTTCCCCGGTAGTTCAGCAGCAAGGGAGTAACCGGGAGCGTTTCCATATCGCTGCGCAGGTGCAGGGAAAGGGGAAATGAACCTCATCGGTTGTCCGAATTGTGTGCGATGCCTATCGGCCTTGCTGATACTTGGATTGGTTCTCGTGCTAGTGATTTTCGGGGTGGCTTATCCCTGGCATGAGCAGAACACCAAATATGACTTGGCCGCGGGGAGGGCGGCGGAACGACTCTCGCGTCTGCGCGGACTATCCGATCAGAAGCTGGAGTTGGAAAAGCGGTTGCAGGCCGCAAAGGAAGCGGCAGGCAAGGCGCCTTTTTATCTCAAGGCGGAAAGCCCGGCCTTGGCGGGTGCTGAACTGCAATCCAGGATCAAGGCCGTGGTCGAGCGGGGTGGTGGACGTGTCCAGAGTTCCCAGAATCTGCCTGTACAAGATGAAGGCTTTTCCACCAGAATCGGGCTCCGCGTCAATATCAGTAGTGATGCGAAAGCTTTTTCCGAGATGCTCTATGGTCTTGAAACCGAATCCCCGGTGCTGTTCGTGGAGAACCTCTCTATTCGTGGGGAACGGATGCGGACGAATCCCAAACAGCGTCAATCGGCACGACAGGATACGCTCAATATCAGTTTCGATCTTTTCGGATATCTTTGGGGTGGCCTCAGGTGAAAAGGCTGATACTGATCCTCTGCCTGCTTGGACTGGGGACATTCATGGCGGCTCAATTATGGTGGCCAAAGGCCCCTCCCCAGGTGGCCAAGGTTCAGGCCGGTCTCGGTCAGGTCCCCGAGGTAAAGCCGGGTGGACTGGATAAGATTGGTTCAACACTTAACGCCTTGGATGCGTATAACGAGATCTGGGATCGTCCCCTTTTTTTTGCAACGCGACGCCCTGCTCCAGCGTCGGATGATCTTCCGAAGATTGAAGAGCCACCTGCCCAGCCGATGCAGATCGAACCTCCCAAGGTGACTCTCAAGGCTGTGGTTATCTCTCCCAAAGGCAAAACAGTCATGTTGGCGGACCAAACCAATGGAGCGACCTTGCGCTTGGTGACGGGTGAGACCGTGCAGGGCTGGGCGGTAGCGGATATCGATAGCGAGACCGCTACCTTACGGAACGGAAACCAGGAGACCCTTCTCGTGTTGCGGGACTTCTCGAAACCGGCTTCGCCAGCGGCGGGTTCGCCATCTGGTGCTGCAGCCAAGGGGCAACCTGGTGCTGGTGTCCGGCCTGGTATGCCAGGTCAAGAAAAGCCTCCTACTTCCGATCCATCAGCGAGGAAATCATGGAGACAACGCATGCTTGAAAGGAATGCACCAAAGTGAGGGAGAAGGAGGCGGGAAAATGTTTTCGATCTCTCGGCGATTTACGATTTAGGAGATGGCATTGAACAGGGTTTCCCATCCTTTGCGGTTTGGGTGGATGCTTGCGGGCGTATTTCTGGGGGCCTGTTCCGGGGTGCAAACCAAACCGGAAGCGCCGCAGGAATCGAAAGCCCAGCCCACACAGACCATAGCGTCAGTGACTCCTGAAGCTGCTGTCGTACCAATTCGCGAACTGCCCAGAACCGGAGACTTACAGGCCAAGCAAGCTGGTTTCTCGAGTTCTGCCGCCTCCCAGGCCCAGTCTTCCTCCCAGGTGCCTTTGTCTGGTGGACGCCCCGAGCAGATGTTCCAGCAGAAGACGTACTCTGGCACAGGAAACTTTATCAAAAAGCCGCGCACCGGCAGCGAGGAAAAGACCGCAACCGCTGAACCGGAAGTCACTCTCAATTTTGAGAATACGGATATTCGCGAGGTGGCTCGGGTGATTCTAGGAGACCTGCTGGGAGTAAGCTATATCCTGGATCCCAGGGTGAACGGGGCCGTCACTCTCTATACGGGGCGCCCCCTACCGCAAAATGCTTTGTTGTCGACGCTGGAAACCTTGTTGCGTATGAATGGGGCGGCTGTGGTCCGAGTTGATGGCGTCTATCAGGTGGTGCCTTTGGCAAACGCGGTGAAGGGTTTGGTTACCCCTCAGCTTGGCGAATATTCCAACGCCTTGCCCCAGGGCTATAGCGTACAGATCGTACCTCTGCGGTATATCTCGGCCAACGAGATGAACACCATACTGACTCCTCTGGCCCCAGAAGGCAGTGTTATTCGTATTGATTCCGTGCGAAATCTTTTGATTCTGGCGGCCACCAGACCCGAACTCAGTAAGCTGCTGGATACCATCCAGATGTTCGATGTCGACTGGATGCGGGGTATCTCGGTAGGGTTTTTCCCGCTGAAGTACGCTAATGTCGAGGATGTCATGAAGGGATACGAAACCATATTCGGAGAAGCAGAGGGATCATTTTCCGGAATGTTCAAGGTCATTCCCATTCCCAGCGCCAACAGTCTTCTTGTTGTCAGCCAAAGACCAGAGTATCTAGATAAAGCGAAGGAATGGATCACCCAGGTGGATCAATTAGGCGCGGCGGGAGGGGCCTTGCCGCGATTGTTTGTCTACAAGGTGCGTAATGTGGACGCGGTAGCTCTTTCCGAGGTAATCGGCTCCCTCTTTGAAGGAAAAGGGGGAGGCTCGGGAACCAAACAAGCCACGGTGGCGCCGGGTGAAACATCGGCACAACTCAAAAGCACGACCGACACCGGCAGAAGTTCCCGCTCTTCCACTTCATCGAAATCCTCATCCCTATCTTCCACCTCGTCTTCCAAAGGTTCTTCATCGACATCGAAAATGGGGGGAGCGGTTGCCGGTAAAGGCCGGTCGGGCGGAACCCACGCCTTCGGTCAGGGTGCCGAAGTGTTCGAGGCCGGTTTGCGTGTGGTGGCCGATGCGACTAATAACTCGCTATTGATTCTCGCTACCCCCAGGGATTACGCCATCATTCTTGAGGCGCTGGAGAAGCTGGATGTGGTGCCGCTGCAGGTGGTTATCGAGGCCACCATCGTGGAGGTTTCGCTGACCGGAAAGTTTAAGTTCGGGCTCCAATGGTTCTTTGAATCCAATCACGGTGGGGATAGGACCTCCCTCTTCACCTTGACCGGCGACAAAAGCATTATCAATGGAGATGGTGCCCTGGCTACTGGGTTTCAGTGGACTCTATTGAACAGTGCAGACAAAGTGCGTGCCGTATTAAATGCTTTGGCTGACGACTCTATGGTCAATGTGCTTTCCTCGCCTTCGGTGATGGTGCTTGACAATCAGTCAGCACGGATTCAGGTAGGTGACGAAGTGCCGATCGTTACCCAGCAACAGCAGTCGACCATAACCAGCGGTGTTAACAACAATATTGTTAACTCGATTCAGTACCGCGATACTGGTGTTGTGCTTCAGGTTACTCCTCGGGTGAATCCGGGCGGGTTGGTGATCATGGATGTGGATCAGGAGGTCAGCAATATTTCAACCCAGAAGGTGGAAGGGATCGACTCCCCCATCATCCGTACCCGGAACATCAAAAGTTCAGTAGCTGTTCAGGCCGGCCAAGTGGTGGTGCTTGGGGGCTTGATCCGCGACGAAAAAGCCAACACCAAGTCCGGTCTCCCTTGGCTCAGTAATATCCCGGTGATGGGTTGGGCGTTCGGACAGACCGGGGAGGACACGACGCGCAATGAGTTGGTTGTGGTCTTGCGGCCGAGAGTGATTGCCCATGCTGAAGATGCGCGGGATGTATTGCAGGAATTCCGTAACAAGTTAAAAGGCCTGCAGTGGGAGTTGCTTTCTGAACACATGGGTAAAGCCGCCACCAATCAGGCTCCAGTCAAGTCCATGGTGAAATGACGGAAGGTTTTGACCGACAAGCAATGAAATAGTGGGGGAATTTGTGCGGTGGCCTTGTCGGTCCTTGCAAAGGATCTGGCTTTTTTCCGGTAGCCGAACTGCTTCGATAACCCTTAATATATCATGCCTTTATGAAGGAATATCCAAGGGATGGGTTTGGGGGATGGTTTCGGTGTTTGGAACGGTTTTGTATGAATTGCGCCACACCAAGGGAAGAAGTGGGTAAATCTTCGTCAGGATTGTCTCGTATGTGGTGTAAAAGCTTGACAACTCACTTCTGTTGGATTATAACAACAAGCCGAAAGGTGTTGCAGTAATGAAAATTTCGTTCCTGCGTTTTTGGATGTGGCTGGGTTTGCTTTGGGGGGGTGGTGCTTTTGGCATGGCCTCCGGCTCCCAAGTTGCGGAGCCAATGCCCGGCGAAAGCGTGGCGCAGGCTGTGGATGCGGAGCTAAAAGAACGGGTGAAAGCCCGTTGGGAAGCGCTCATCCGGCGAGATTTTCAGACGGCCTACCAGTTCGAGACCCCCAGTTTTCGTGAGGCTTACAGTGTGCAGGCTTTTGGGGGGAAGTTCGGGGATCGGATCCTTTGGACAAGCGCCGAAACCACCGAAGTGAAGTTCGAGGGTTCCAAAGCGCAGGTAACGGTGCGGGTGGCCTATAAGGCGCTTTTGCCGAACATGCCAACGCCGATCGTCAATGGCGTCAGGTACCTGCAAGAGACTTGGGTCCAAGAGGGGCGTGACTGGTTTCACGAAACTCGCTAAAGGCTTCACTTAGGTAGGGATTCTGGTATGATCCGCCCCGTGGTGTATTCCTTGTGCGCTAGGGCTCTATCGTCTTTAGAGCGTACAGAGAGAATAGGGTAGGCCCTGCAGGCTATCGTTGTATGAAACTTGTCGATCGATAAGGGAGAAAACCTAAATGACAAAAATGAAGTTCAAGAGATCCGCGATGGCTTTGGCTGTTGCCGGAGCCGTTGGAATCGCCGCCCCGGCCGTCCAGGCCGTGAATCTGGCGGACGACGGGTTGGGTGAGGTGCTACTCTTTCCATACTACGGTGTGCTGAATGGGTATGACACCTATCTGAACATCACCAATGCCAGCGCCGATACGGTTGCGGTCAAGTTGCGGTTCCGTGAGGCCCACAACAGCCGTGACGTGCGCGACTTCAATATCATCCTGTCCCCGTGGGATGTCTGGGTGGGTGCTGTCACCCTCAGCCCGGACGGTACCGTCGCCCGTGTGCAGACCAATGATAAGACCTGCACCCAGCCCCAGCTGCCGGTCATTGATGCGGCGGCCGGCCTGCGCGGGATTGACTTCACCAACTTCGATTACACCCAGAGTAATGCCGATGGCGGTCCTACCGGTTTGGATCGCACCAAGGAAGGCCATGTCGAGGTCATTGAGATGGGTGTCTCGCCAGCTGGTAACGAGAACGTGTCCGGTACTGTCGCCCACAAGGCCAAGCATGTCAGTGGCACGCCTCGGGACTGCGCCGGTATCGTGACCGCGTTCGAGACCAACCTGGCGGCTGTGCGGGCTGAGTTCAACGAGCCCAAGAACAACCTCAAAGGCACGGGTACCCTGATCAAGGTTGATGCGGGGAAGGCCGGGGCTTACGAGGCGGTGACCTTGGCGAACTTCTTCAACCCGGCAGCTGGCGCGCCAGACGATTCCTCTACTAACGACTTGATCTTCCAGGCTCGTGACTCTCAGCCGAACCTTGGCGACGTTTTCCCGGCCATATCTGTGGTGAATCTTGATACTGGCCCGGGTGCTGGCGTGGCTGGCGTAGCGGTCGACTCTTGGAGTGTGCCGGTGGATGCGGTCAGTGCGGTGCTGACCCGTCAGAGCTTGCTGAATCAGTTTAACGTGGCTGAGGGTGTCAATGCCGAGACGGATATGGTCGTGACCTTCCCGACCAAGTACTTCTATGTGGATACCCGTCAGCCGGGTATCGCTGCCGGTGCGGCTCGTGCGCCTTTCGCCAAGACCTTCCAAAAGGATACGGACGGTGATGGGCTCTCCTGCGATCAGGTTACTTTGACTGTTCATGACCGTGAGGAGTTTACTCCCGAGCTGACCTCCGACTTCTCGCCGCCGCCTCCCCAAGGGCGTAACGAGCTGTGTAAAGAGGTCAATGTCTTGACCTTCAACGGTACCAATGCCCTGGGTTCTGCCGTCTCCCAGAACATCAATGTGTCCTCGAACAGCATTGAGAATGGCTGGTTGGATGTGGGTCTCGATGCCAACGAAGGCGGGGCTGGTCCTACTCGTATGGTACCCAGCGCTACTCGTGGTGCCCTGTTCTATGGACTGCCCGTGATCGGTATGTCCTATACCACGCTGGAGAACGGTGTGGCAGGTGACAATACCCTCAACTATGGTTCGATGTGGAATCATGCCTATAGAAGGAATGTTTCTACCAGCGCTCAGTAATGGAGATAGCCTCTTCATGTTGAGTGCCTGAGTATCGAGGAAGATGCTCGAAAGAGGGGGCCATGCCCCCTCTTTTTTTGCTGAGATGAGGTTGATTGGGTGTTCCTGGGAGCTTGTGATCTCCATTTTCACATGACAATGTTCAAAGAACACAATGGGATAATAGTCCATACTGGATGTATGGCTGCGGGTGGCTAGGGGCCATTTGACTATGAGCTACCCCCTTGATTTGGATAACAATGTTACGAATCAGCGAAAAAAAACCATTACTTGTTACTGCCTTCTTGCGGAGTTTTCTGCGATTTTTAAAAGGGTGAAGTCGGTTTACGTTTGTTGTGATATTGGGCAGAAGGTGAAAGACATGGCAACCATGGGTAAGCGCTTGGTGCGCGGGACTGGCATGATGCTGGGTGTGGGTGTAACCATACTTGGTAGCCAGGGCGTGGAGGCGGCAACGGCTACCCTGACTCGAAATGGGGTGCAGGAAACCTGCACGCTGGCATCGATCGCGGTTGATGGCTCTGGAAACGCTACAGTGGCCGTCATTGGGTGCTCATCAGGGGCTACTGGCTCCACAGGTCCGACGGGTTCTACTGGTTCCACTGGATCGACTGGCTCCACGGGTGCCACTGGATCGACTGGAGATCCTGGGCAAGGGGTATGGTCACCACCCAACCAATCGAATGTGATCGTTTTTGACTTGTCTCCGAATAGTAACAGGACTTTTGTACCTGGTTGCATTCGTGGAGAAAACTGGAATTCAACCAACTGCGAGTATCAGGGTTCAATCAGTTGGGGACAGGTCTATTCGGCCAGGGTACATTTTGGCCAGAATATGCAACTGCGACTCAAACTGGATCGGGCTGAGGCGGGAGAGACTTTTTCGAGTTTCTCCGGAGCCATCTCCGTCACTCCCGGTGATCTAAATCCTGCCAATACAAAGTGTATCTTCAGCGCTGTGGCGCCCTACGTCGATCTCGTGGATCAGGCCTATGTCTCGGCGAATTCGTTTTCCGGGTTATTCGGCTTCGACCCCTTCGTTTCTTCATGTGTGGTACCGTCGAATACCATCCTCTATATGAACTTTACCCCGAGTGGAGTGGGTGCTGAGCAGTGCGGCGGGTCGAGTATTTGTAGAACGCAGATTATCAATTAAGCTCGTTCTCCATTCTGAACCGGGATCGCAGCGAATGAGCTGCATTCCGGTTTTTCTATTATTACTGGGCGGCTGGTAAATGTATAAGCTCGCAGTGACACTTTGCTTGGTGATATCGGCACAGGTCTTGGCCGAGGAGGGGGGCCTGATCGAGGGTGACCAGGTCGTTACCGAAGAGATGTTCCTGGATGAGGTAGCCTCGCTCTCATCCGATCAACGCCGGTTGCTGTTGGCGAATCAGGGTAAGGCCATCGAGTTGGTGAACTCTCTCTATCGACGGGAAAAATTGCTGGCCGAGGTGCGTGCCCGAGAGATCGAACATTCAGCAGAGGCCCAAAAGGCGATACGCCGGGTCGCGGATCAAGTGTTGCTTCGAATGCTGATGGAACAAGTGCGATCAGAAATTTCTGTGCCGGATTTTCAGACACTGGCAAAACAATATTACATGACACACCCTGAGGAATATCGGCAACCTGAGATGCGCAGGGCGAGGCACCTGCTGATAAAGGTGAAAGACTGCCATAAGGATGAAGCCCGAAAAGAGGCCGTGGCACTGTTGAGTCGAGCCAGGGGAGGAGAGGATTTTGCCGCCTTGGCGCAGGCTTATTCGCAGGATCCGGGGTCGGCATCGAAAGGGGGAGACCTTGGCTGGTTCGCGCGGGGAAAGATGGTGAAGCCTTTTGAAGAGGCTGTGTTTGGGTTACAGGCCTCTGGGGAGCTTGCGGACGTGGTGGAAACGGATTTCGGCTTTCATGTCATTAAATTAGAAGGGATAAGAGCTGAGTCGGCGCTTCCCTTTGACGAAGTCAAGCCTACTATTATCGGTAAACTTTCCCGAGATTTCGTACGCGATCAAACAGAACTCTGGAAGCGGGAAAAAACCGATTCTGCCAAAGCCACCGCTAATCCAGCCGCCATTGCGGCGGCGTATGAGAAGGCGCGCACCCAGTATTCTTCATCACCAGAGGGACAGGTCTTGCCACTCGAACCTTCGGTTGAACAAAAATGATATCCCCAGCTTCAGGTACCGTGGTCGGATAAGGCAAGGCACTCGATGCCCCCTTCACTGGGCCTCTCGTGGAGGAAGTGCTCGCTTACCTGATATCAACTACACGGCTTATCGCTTTCATTTGTCAATGAACTGAAATCCATCAGGAGATGGCTGTGCCCATCCTCTATGAGCAGGACATTCTGCTGTGGGCCGCGGAGCAAGCCCGTTTATTACGAGCCGGACGCTTCTCAGAGTTGGATATCGATCACATTGCCGAGGAGTGAGGATGTGGGAAAAAGTGAGCAGCGAGAACTGGCCAGCCGCATAGCCGTCTTGTTGGCCCATTTTCGCAAGTGGGTGGTACAGCCTGAGTGGCGATGTCGGAGTTGGGAAATGACCCTTCAAACCCAACGCAAAAGTATCCTGCGGCGTATGGAAAAGACCCCAAGTCTCAAGGCCGTCCTCAATGATTCTGAATGGTGGGATGACCTATGGGGCGATGCGCGCCTTTTGGCCGGAAAGGAAACCGGGATGGCTATGGACCGCTTTCCAGAAGTCTGTCCTTGGTCGCCTGAGCAAACCATTCATTTGGCCTTCTTCCCTCAATGATAACCCTGGCCGTTTGCCGTTCTTCGGCTCTGGTATGGAGGCTATCTGTTATACCAACTCGGCTTCGGTTTTCCCGAATCGGCGGGTGAGCGGCTGGCGTCTTCATCCGCTCTGGCATTCGGTACCATGAGATGTGTCCAGCAAAGAGTATGGGTTGATCCTGAGAGAGGGGAGGCTCGTCATGGCTGGTCCGACTACCCGTCGAGCTCCCGGGCCTGGGCTCTTTGGCCTGGATTTTTGTTCTCCAATGGAGAACAATGCATCGGATATTTTGGTTATGTTCTCTTGGCAAGAACGATAAATGGCCGTTTTCGGTCAATGCCCGGAACAACCGAGCGCGAATATCTCTTCCTGCTGGGTTTTCCTCCAGTCGGCAGATTTTGGACCGGTGCCCGCGTCTGTCTAAGCACTCGAAAGCCTAAGCTGTATTCAGAAAGGGTATCATCCCTCTGCCAGAGAACAGGGGACGGAAAGGATTCGGTTGATAACTGATGGGATGGTGGTTCAGACATGGGAATGAGGGTGGATAAGCTGTCTCTCGGTAACAGCCTGCATATCGCGCATCGGTTGTTTCTGCGCGAGATGACCCTGCGTTATCGAGGGACGATTTTGGGGGTGCTCTGGTCTTTCCTTACCCCTTTCGCCTTGCTCGCTGTGTTTACCTTTGTCTTCGGGGAACTGTTTCAGGCCCGCTGGGGGCCAGCGGGCGGTATTGCCACCTCCGCCTTTGCCATGATGCTCTTTGCCGGTCTCCTGGTGTTCAATTTTGCGTCTGAGCCCCTGATCCGAGCGCCAATGGTGGTTACCGGAAATGTCAATTTTGTGAAAAAGGTTGTCTTTCCCCTTTGGGTATTGCCCTTGGTTCAGGTAGGGGCGGCCGCCACCCATTTTTTTATCGGGTTGTTTATTCTCGCTGTGGTCTCTTTGGTGACGGCGGGGGCCCTTCATATCACGCTGCTCTGGTTACCCCTGGTCTTCCTTCCCTATGCCTTCTTGTTGCTGGGACTGAGTTGGATGCTCGCCGCTTTTGGGGTCTATGTGCGCGACCTCGCCCATACCATGGGGCCGCTGATGCAAGCCTTGTTATTTCTCAGTCCGGTGTTTTATCCCAGCGAGGTCCTGCCGGCGTGGGTACAAAACTGGATGCGCTGGAATCCGCTGGCCTTTGTCATCGAGGAGGTTCGAGGTTTGTCCTTGTTGGGACAGGATCCCCATTGGTCCGGGTTGGGGCTGTTTTTACTGTTTTCCCTGATCATCCTGGGGACTGGATGGAGGCTGTTTCAACGCCTCAGCCCAGGTTTTGCCGACGTGATCTGAGTTTCGTCGCTATGACGGTCGTGGAGCCAATAGCCGCTGGTGACCGGCAGGCCGGTCTGGCACTCAGAGTGCAGGGCCTGTCCAAGATCTACCAGATGTACGATTCGCCCCGGGCTCGCCTGATCCAAAGCCTCTTTCCTCAAGGATCGGCCCATCAAAGCGGTTTTTCCGCCCTGAAAGGCGTGAGCTTCGATGTCCGATGCGGGGAAACGCTCGGCATCGTCGGCCGGAACGGCTCGGGTAAGTCCACTCTGTTGCAGATTCTTTGCGGCACCCTGCAAGCGAGCGCTGGGACGGTCGCAACGGCCGGGCGTATTTCCGCCTTGCTGGAGCTTGGGGCCGGATTCGATCCCGAATGCACCGGGCGGGAGAACATTCTGCTTAACGCCGCCCTGCTCGGATTGTCGCCCCGGGAGACTTTGGGGCGTTTCGATGAAATCCTGAAATTTTCAGAGCTTAGCGCCTTTGTCGACCGACCGGTCAAGACTTACAGCAGCGGTATGTATGTGCGTTTGGCCTTTGCCGTGGCCATTCATACCGATCCAGAGATCCTGGTGGTGGATGAAGCCTTGGCGGTCGGGGACGAGGCCTTTCAGCGTAAATGTTATTCACGTATTCGGGCGATGCAGGAGGCGGGGACCACCATCATCTTTGTCTCCCATGCGGCGGACAAGGTGATTGAACTCTGCGATCGGGCAATCCTTCTGGATCGTGGGGAATTGATCCTTGCTGGAACACCGAAAGAGGTGGTTTCCCAGTACCATAAGCTGTTGCATTGCCCGGCTGACCGCTACGAGTCTCTGCGCACCCAGATGCTGGAGTCGGATCGAGGCGGTACGGGGGCTTGGGTTCAAGCGCCGCTTCCGGAGCTTCCCGCTTCTCCACCAGCCCAGGAACGTTCGGCCGGCTATGATCCCCAACTGGAGCCCAAGAGCACGATCTGTTATCCCAGTCGGGGAGCCGAGATCCGGGACTATTGGATTCAGGACGAAGAAGGGCGGCGGGTGAATCTCCTGCTCTCGGGCCGCACCTATGTATTGAGATACGACGTTTACTTTGCCGTGGCCGTTGAACATGTGCGATTCGGTATGTTGCTGAAGACGGTGAGTGGATTCGAGCTGGGGGGAGGAGCCTCGGCCGCCTCCTGGCGGGGAATAGCCGAGGTGCATCCAGGGTATAAGGCCAGGGTCGATTTCCAATTCCAATGCAACCTCAATGAGGGGGTGTTTTTTGCCAATACCGGGGTGCTGGGGGTGATCAAGGGTAAAGAAGAATATCTGGACCGCCGGGTCGATGCCCTGATGTTCCGTGTACTCCCGGCGGATGGAAGTTTTTCCAACGGCCTCGTCGATTTCAAGATCGAGCCAGCCGTTGATCTGACCCCATCCGATCCACCCGGAAATGGAGAGGCCGAGCTATGAGCACCCTGAGCGAGACCTTCAAGGAGAGTTCCAGAGCCATTCTGGTGCTCGGCATGCATCGTAGTGGCACCTCGGCGCTGACGGGGATCCTCCATATCCTGGGGGTGGCCTTGGGAGCGGATCTGATGCCAGCGGATGAGGACAACCGGCGCGGATATTGGGAAGAAGCGGGCCTGGTGGAGATGAATGAGCGTCTCCTCGATCTTCTCAATGCCCGCTGGAATGATCTCTTGTTGGGAGAAGGGGCCTGGTGGGCGCGGCCGGAGTTGGAGCCGGTAAAACAGCTTGTGCGTAAGCGCTTGGAACGGGAGTTTTCCTCGTCCGCTCTTTGGGCCTTCAAAGACCCCCGGCTGTGTCGCTTGCTTCCAGTCTGGCGGGAGATATTGGAGCAACTCGCTATCCAGCCTCTGTGCGTCCATATACTGCGACACCCGATCGAAGTGGCCAGATCTTTGGAGCGACGGGATGGGATAGCCCAAGTCCAGGCTCTGTGGCTCTGGCTGCTGCATGTGCTTGAGGCGGAACGCCATAGCCGGGGGATGCCGAGGGTCTTTGTCACCTATGCCGATCTTTTGGCTGATTGGTCGCCGGTGATGGAAACCATAGGTCGGGGGCTAGGGATTCGCTGGCCATCGGAACCGGGAAACCGGGCTGCAGCTGTTGAGGGATTTCTATCTGGGGAGCTGAGACATCACAAGTCGGAACAGGCCGAGGAAGGGGCCTCTCCATCGGCCCGCTATTGGTTGCGACGTGCGGAGGAGGTGTATGCCTTCCTGGGGGCCCGTGGTCAGGGGGAAGTGAGCGATGCTCTCTTGCTGAGAGAGCTTGGTAAAGAGCTGGAAGAGCTATTCTCTGCCCCCAGACGGCAATTAAGCGATGCCACCAGCCAACTCTGGGCCTGTCGCGGTCGCTTGCAGCCCTTGGAGGCGGCCCAGGCCCGCTTGGAGGCAAGGCTGGCCCCATCCCAGTGGAGTGGTTGGAGGTTCTCAGCAACGGGATATACCCAGTCTTCACTTTCAGGCGTCCTGCCCGAATCCGCTCTCGGAGGGGAAGAGGCGGTAGTAGTGGAGCCGGAGAGAATCCTGGACGTCATAATCCCTGTCTTTGGGGGTGTCGGAGAAACCCGTGAGTGCCTGGAGGCGCTTTTCGATTCCGGGATCAATGGCCGTATCCAAGTGGTAGTGGTCGACGATGCCAGCCCTCACCCGGAGTTGACCACCTGGTTGGATGAGTTGGCCGCAGCGGGCCGGCTTCGCTTGCTGCGCCATGAGCACAATCAGGGTTTTGCCGCGGCGGTCAACACCGGGATGAAACTCCATCCAGAGCGGGATGTCCTCCTTCTGAATAGCGATACCCAGGTGCCGAAAGGCTGGTTTGATCGTCTCCTAACCGCCGCTTACCGGGACCCCTCCATAGGTACGGTGACCCCTTTCTCCAATAACGCCTCCATCTGTAGTTATCCCCGGATGCTGGAGGATAACCCACTGCCTCGGGGTTGGACGCTGGAGGCCTTGGACGACTGCTTCCGGCAGGCCAATAGCGGTGCCATAGAAGAAATCCCTACGGCTGTCGGCTTCTGCATGTTCATCAAGCGGGCCTGCCTGAAAGACGTCGGGCTCTTCGATACGGCGGCCTTTCGTTCGGGCTATGGCGAGGAGGATGAGTTCTGCATGCGGGCCCGTCGGCGGGGCTGGCGTCATGTGATCGCCACGGATACCTTCGTCTATCACAAGGGAGCGGTCAGCTTTGCCGATGCCGGGCGTTTGCGGCGCGAGGCGAGGGAACGCCTGGATCAGATCCATCCCGAATACGCCGAGCTTACCCGCGCCTTTATTCAGGCCGATCCACTCTGCTTCTATCGTTACCGGGTAGATCTTTTGCGGGCTGAGGCCAAGCATGAGGATGCCCTGGCGTTGCTCGGCGCGCGTCACCAAGAGTTGGCGGAATGTCGCGGGGATCTGGAGGCCCTGGCCCTGCGCTATCGCGATCTGGATGAATATGCGCGAGAGGTGGCGCGGGAGCGCGATGCCTATGCCCCCCAACTCGATATCCTGGCGGTGGAGTTGGAACGTCTGCGTGCCGAGGTGCGGGCGTTGGAGACGGCGAGGGAGGAGGCCCGGCACCTGTTTTCCTCCCAGTTAGCGGACGTAAGCGAAGAGCGCGATGCCTATGGGAAGCGCCTGCAAGAGGTAGGGGGGGAACTCGGTCGCCTGCGTGAGCAAATCATCCGCCGTGAGCGGGAACTGGAAACCGTCTACTCCAGCCGGAGTTGGCGCTACACTGCGCCCCTTCGCCGTTGGCTCGGACCCTGACCATGATCCATGCCTTTACCAGCATCACGAGCAATTATCTCCCCAAGGCCAGGGTACTGGCCCACAGCTTGAAACGGTATGAGCCGGACATCTATTTCCATCTGGTCCTCTCGGATCAGCCCCCCCCCGGGTTGGATTTGGCGGCAGAGCCCTTCGACGCTTTGATTCGGCTCGAGGATTTGCCCATTCTAGAGCGGGAAGCCTGGATCTTCATGCATTCGGTGGTGGAGTTATGCACCGCCGTCAAGGGGCCGTCCTTGGTGGAAATCTTGCGTCGCCACCAGCCGGAGGCGGTGTTCTATTTTGATCCCGACATCGTCCTCTGCGCCCCGCTCGATGATCTCCGGCGCGAATTCGAGCGTTTCAGCCTCCTGCTTACCCCACATCAGGCTCAACCCGAGGTCGAGCGGGACTCCATTCTCGACAATGAGATCTGTAGCCTGCGGCATGGAGTCTATAACCTCGGCTTCCTGGGGGTGAAAAACAGTGAGGAGGGTCACCGTTTCGCCAACTGGTGGGCCGACCGGCTCTTGAGCTTTTGTTATGACAATATCCCGGAAGGGCTCTTTACCGACCAGCGTTGGGTGGATCTGGCGCCGGCGTTTTTCCGCGAGGTCGGTATCCTGCGCGATCCCCAATACAATGTCGCCACCTGGAACCTGACCCATCGACGGGTGACGGGCACTTTGGCCTCCGGCCTTCTGGTCAATGATCGACCCTTGAACTTCTATCACTTTTCCGGTTTCGACAGCGGCGCCCAGAAGACTATGTTGGACAAGTACGGTGGCGGTAGTCGGGCCCTGTACGAATTGCGGGAGTGGTATATCAAGGAGTGCCTGGCCATGGGCCAGGGAGAATTGGGTCAGCGGCCTTGTGGCTATGATTTTTTCGACAACGGCGAGCGTATCACCAGGGAGCAGCGATTGTTGTATCGCTCCCGCCCGGACGTGCAACGAGCGTTTCCCCATCCTCGGGCCACCAGTGATATCAATAGGTCCTACTACCACTGGTATCGCCAGGAAGTGAAGGATAGCGGGCAATATCTTGACGGCCTGGATACGCTGGCGGCTTTGCGGGCCGAGGTCGGGGCCTTGCGCCGGGAGCTGAACCTCATCAAGGGCTCTCGCTCCTGGCGCTTGGCGCGGGCCATTTCCAGTCTTTTCCAACCCTTCCGGCGTCGTTAAGACCGGTCGGACAGAGAGAACCCCTTCCATGCAAAATTGGTCCTGGAACTTCGATCTGGCCTCCTCTCCACCACCCGCCACCCGAGTCGAGGAGGATCGTTATCTGGCGGCGCCGGCGAGATTCTATCCGTTGGACAAGGACAAGGTCCTGCTGGTACGTACCCAACCAGAGCGTCGCATTGTCGTCACCAGGGATGTGTTGCGGATACTCGATCTCTGCACCGAGTTCCGCACCCTGGCCGGGCATCGGGAGTGGATTCTGGTCAATACCCCAGCTTTAGACGGCAAGCCGGATGAATTGACCGGCGTCTTGCGTCATCTGCTGCGCCATGGATTCTTCATCAGCGCCAAAGACTGGGTGGCCGGTCTGGCCGTTCCTGCCGTTGTCCCCGAAACCGGCCTCGTCGAGGCTCTGGTGATTCGTACCTGTGACCGGCCTCAGGCTTTGAAACGGCTGTTGGGGGATCTGCTCCAGGCCGAACACAGGAACCACTGGAACGGGTGTCGGCTTATCGTTGTCGATGATTCCCGCCTTGAAGATCACCTCCAGGAGAACGGGCGACTGATTTCCGCCGCGCGACAGCAAGGGGGCTTGCGGCTGGAACACCATGATCGGGAGATCCAATCGTCCTGGTGGACGACTTTGAGACGGGAGTTGCCTGAGGCGGCGTCGGCGATCGACTTTGTCTCAAGGTGCCCGGAACAGCCTTGGCCGACGCCGGCCCGGCCCCTGGTCTATGCCCTGCTGATCGCCGCTGGACGACGTTTTGTCCTGATGGATGACGATATCCGTTATGGGGCCTTGGCGCCTCCGGTGACGATCTCCGCGACCAGTGAGCTGTCTGTCCGCTCACGCACGGTACGGTTTTTCGGCCGCCAAGGAGCGTTGGGCCGGGCGTCCGCCGTCTCGATGGATCCATTGCTGGCGCACTCCAGCTTGTTGGGATTGACCCTCGCCCAGGCCCAGGTGGCCACCGGTAGCCCCCTGTCCTTCCAAGGGGTTTCGGTCTTGGCCGGAGTGAAGCTCGATCTGGTTGGACCGGAGTCCAGGGTGCTGCTGACCAGCTCGGGGACCTATGGCGATCCGGGAACGGTCAACAATGATTGGATCTACGGTTTGGATGAGGCGGGGCGGGCCAGCCTGACGAGTTCGACGGAGGACTTTGCCGCCAATCTGGAGTCCCGGGATCTCTGGTTGGGCAGACAGAGTCTCCATTTTTCCCCCCGCTTCGTCCTCATGACCACGGTCCCCACTGGGATCGACAACCGTGTGCTCTTGCCGCCCCCGTTACCCCTGTTTCGTAATGAAGACTATCTGTTCGGTGAGATGGTGCAGTTTCTCCACCCGGGGTCTCTCCTGAGTGAGTTTCCCTGGGCGGTGCGCCACGCCCCGGTGGAGACGCGGGAATGGCCGACCCTGCAACCCGAGCGGCTGGGCGTAAAAGGGGTGGCCAGGTACATCGCGGACTTCATCGCCCAGCAGACAGGGTTGTGCCACGGGCGGGAGGCCGGCAGCCGGCTGGAGTTCGCCGCTCACCTGCTGTTCAGCTTGGCGAATATGTCTCATGACGAGTTGCGCGCCCAGGTCGAGGATTCCAGGCTGCAGGTTCTTTCGGGGGAGATACTCAGTTTGCAGAGCCTGTTGGAGCGCGAGACCGCGGCGCCGGACTATTGGCGTCGCACCATCGAACAGCGGTTGCAGTTGAACCAGCAAAGCCTCGCCAAACCCAGTCCAGCACTCTTTTTCGAGCTTGCTGCCCTGGGCGATGCGGTCGCCCAGGGACAGGAGTTTTTGCGCATCGTCCACAGCTACGCCGAGCTGTGCCGAGACTGGAGTCAAATGGTTCGGACAGCGGGATCGTTGATTGCATCGACCCGCGGACACTGAGGCTTTTGGCTAATTATAAGAAAAAATATCTTATAAAATAATTTGGCGTGAAAAATTTTATCAACATTTATCGCCGTCCCCTGACCTATTGCCTGCCGGTAGCTCCCGGGGAGCTCCCCTTACTCGAAAGCCGTTTGCCGTCCGTCGCCGCCCAGGCGGTAATCCCGGCCAGGATCAGGCTCTACCCTCTAGTCGGTCTGGGGGTAGAGGAACGCCAAGGACTCGAATCTCTCCGTGCGCTTTCTGGCCTGGAGGAGATCGAGATCGAAGCAGTTCCCAGTCGTTCACCCTTGCAGGCCTTGGTTCGGGCGGCGATCACCCGGGCTGGCGAGGGGGAGATTCTGTTCGTGCGCCCTGGGGTGCAGCTCCCCCGGGCGGGCGAGGCCCGGCTGCGCTGGGCTCTCTCCCGTCAACTTCGCCTCGGCACCCTCTCGCCCCTGTCGACCCAGGGCCGGACCTTTGTCGTACCGAGTCAGCTCCTGGCCGACCAAGTCTCCTCCCTGTCATTGGAAGGCTACAACCACATCCTGCTGGGGGGCTCAGATTTTTGTCTGTACAGCACCCCCACTCCCAACCCGTCCTGTTTCCTTCTCAGCGCCGGGGCGGCGGCGGCCCTGGACCTGAGCGACTGGTTGGAAGCGGAAGACCCCGCCAAGGAGTGGCTCCGTTTCAGCCGGACCCTGCGCGATCAGGGGTGGGACTCTGTGGTCTGCGACCATGTGGCGGTCGCGGACGCGGCCGCCCGATCCGACCACCTCCTGGTCGGGATAGAAGCGTCCGAGGAGGGGCGGGCCTTTCTCGAACTGCATCCGCTGACACCGCTGGCCAAGACGGTCGAGACGAGACTCATGGGCGGCGAAGACTGGGTCTCGGAGTCCCAACCCCAGCCGGGGGTTCTCCATGTCATGCACAACTGGGGCGGCGGGTTGGAACAATGGGTGCGGAGCTATTGCGGCGCCGAGGGCCGGGTTCGGCATCTGGTATTGAAATCCGTTGGCAACTGGGGGGCCTTCGGACAGCGGCTGTGGCTGCATCAGGGTGGGCCGGATGGTCCGCTGCTGGAAGAACACAACCTGGGCCGGCCGATCCGGGCCACCGAGACGGCTCATGCCAGATATCGGGAGATCCTCCACGGCCTGCTCGAACGCCATGGGGTGGACCTGATCCTGGTCTCATCGCTCATCGGTCATGCCTTCGAGCTGCTGGAAACGGATATACCTACCTACCTCGTTGCCCATGACTATGCCCCTTTCTGCCCGGCGTTGAACATCAGCTTCGGCGAACTCTGTACCGCTTGCCCATCGCCCCACCTCGCGAGCTGTTTTCGAGATAACCCCCACAACCGCTTTTTTATCAATATGGACGCCCCTGACTGGTTCCCGATCCGGGAAAGATACGCGGCCATCATGAGTGAGCGGCGCTTACCCTGGGTGGCGCCTTCGCCATCGGTCATCAACAATCTGGTGCGGCTGGAGCCCAGGCTTGGCCTGGCCCCAGCCCAGGTCATCCCCCATGGTATCCCTCCCCTGGCCCGGCTGGACGAGGCGCGACGACAAGGCCATGGCAAACTGCGTCTCCTGCTCCTGGGCCATCTGAGCCTCAACAAGGGCAAGTCGCTCTTGCTGGAGGCCCTGCCGCAACTGACCGAGTTGGCCGAGCTGGTGCTCTTGGGTTGTGGTGAGGATGGGGAGGAGTTTTTCGGGCGTCCCGGGGTAGAGGTCATTCCCGGTTTCCAACGGGAAGAGCTGGCCGAACGGGTACAGGAGATCGATCCGGATCTCGGTCTGCTGCTCTCGGTGGTGCCCGAGACCTTCAGTTTCACCCTGAGCGAGTTTTGGGCCATGGGCATTCCAGTGCTGGCGACGGCCACCGGGAGCTTTGCGGATCGCATCCAGGAGGCCGACAACGGCTTCCTTTGCCGGCCATCCGCCACCGATCTGGTTGCCAAGGTGCGGGCCCTGGTCGAGACGCCCGAACTTCTGGAGCAGGTCAGGGCGCGGCTCCGACAACGTCCAGTTCGCACCCTGGAGGAAATGGCGCAGGACTATTGGCGCTGGTTCGGTCTGCATGCCTTTTCTTATGCCGGCTATGGACGACAGCTTCAGGGACGGGACGGGGTGGAGGGCTTCCCCATCCCCAGGCATATCGAGCATCTGAACCTGCCCTTTCTGGTTCTGCTTCGTCAGCTCGATGGGCTGATCCGGGGGCGGATCGCCGCCTCACCCCGGCTCTCCGCCTGGCAACGCCCCCTCCTGGGGCGGCTCTATGGTGGTATCTCGCGTTTTCTGGCCTGGAGTGGTGGTCTCCTCTGGCGAGAGTCCAAGGCAAGGGTCGATAGCCGGGCGAGAAACGCCACCTCTTCGGTAGAAAACCGCTGATTCCCAACTCCGAGGCCAGGCTTTGTCCCCCCCTCGCGTCCTCCATATCGGTAAGTATTTCCCCCCTTATCGGGGTGGGATTGAGAACTTCTCTGGGGAGCTGCTCTCGGCGCTGACCAGGCTGGGAGTCGAGGTTGGTGCGCTCATCCATCGTCTGGGAAGGCGGGGAGGTATCGAGTATTCGCGCGTCCCAGGGGCGGACAGAGGCTTCCCGATCTATGCCTGTCCTACCTACGGCCAATGGATGTATGCCCCCGTCGCCCCGGCCTTTCGCCGTTGGTTTGGCTTGGCGCTGCGAGAATTCCGCCCCCATATCCTGCATCTCCATCTGCCCAACACCTCGGCCTTTTGGGCGCTGACCCTGGCCCGGGCGAGATCCTTGCCCTGGGTGCTGCATTGGCATGCGGATGTGGCGGCGGCCATGCCGGAAGATCGCTTGTTCTCCCTTTTGTATCAGCTCTATCGGTGGCCGGAGCAACGCCTGTTGCAACGTGCCCGGGCGGTTATTGCCACCTCGCCGACCTATTTGGATAGTAGTCCCACCCTGACGCCTTGGAGAGACAAATGCGCGGTCATTCCCCTCGGTCTCCCAGCGATCTCCGAGGTCCCAGCGACCGGCGCCGATCAAGAATGGGCCGAGGCGATCTGGCCGAATAGGGATTGCAGAGTGTTCTGCGTGGGCCGCATGACCTACTACAAGGGTCAGGAGGTATTGCTCCGCGCCCTCCAGGGGACCAGGGGGCTGCAAGCCATCCTGGTCGGGGAGGGCGAGCGCCTGGAGCGACTCAAGACCTTGACGCGGGAACTCAGGCTGGAATCGCGGGTCAGCTTTCCTGGAGCGGTATCCGCCGGTCGACTCCAGGCACTGATGGAGCATTGCGACCTGCTGTGCCTGCCTTCCATCGACCGCTCGGAGGCCTTCGGTCTGGTGCTGTTGGAGGCGATGCGGGCCGGCAAGCCGGTGATCGCCAGCCGGGTGCCGGGTTCGGGGATGGGCTGGGTGGTGGACGATGGGGTGACGGGAAGGTTGGTGCCACCGGGCGATTCGGAGGCGCTCCGGCTGGGGCTGGAGCAACTCGCCGCTGAGCCAATAGCGACGCGGGAGATGGGCCGACGTGGGGCCCAAGCCTTCGCCGCCAGGTTCAGGATCGAGGTCGTAGCCGAGCAGGTCAGGCGGCTCTATGAGAAGATAAGCGACTGATGCGGGCTCGCGCCTGAACCAGCCTTGGCCTGCGGAATCATAGAATGCTTTCAGACAGAAAGGGGGTAGGCTGGCGATGAGCGAAGCGAATCTCAGTTGCCAACACCAAGAAGCTGGGTTTCGGCGCTTCGCGCCTCAACACCAGCCTACCTCGACCCGGACGTCGATGGGCCGCTATCGGGCATGGGCCCTTGTATCGAGTTTTCCGTTCTCTTTTAGAGAATAATAGCGTTAATTATTGATTTATTGTTCTCTATATCAGAACAAAAAATGACCATTTCCAGTCGATGCCCGGAACAACCGAGCGCCCATTCTCTTCCTGCTAACCGGCATCCCGAGATCCCCCGGTCGTCGCCTTTTGGCTCGGGATCCGCCGGGACCTTGGTGGTCATCCCGGCCAGAAACGAAGCGGCGACCATCGCCGCGGTGGTCAGGGAGGTGCGTCGGGCGACTGGGTATCCGGTGCTGGTGGTCGACGATGCCAGCACCGACGCTACCGGCCCTTTGGCCCGGGAGGCGGGGGCCGGGGTATTGTCGCTGGTGACCAATCTGGGGGCCTGGGGGGCCATCCAGACCGGGTTACGTTATGGCGTCCGCTACGGCCATGAGGTGGTATTGACCATGGATGGCGATGGTCAGCATCTCGCGGCCTCCATCCCGGATCTGCTGCGGCCCTTGGTGGAAGGTCGGGCCGATGTGGCCATCGGCGCCTGTACCAGGAGAGGGAGTCCAGCACGGCGCTTGGCGTGGCGGTTTTTCCGTCGTCTGAGCGGGCTCGCCATCGGCGATCTCACCTCGGGTTTTCGGGCCTACAACCGCCGGGCGATGAAGCTTCTGGCTTCATCCGAGGCCACCCTGCTCGAATATCAGGATCTGGGGGTATTGCTTTTGTTGCGGGACTGCGGCTTGCGCCTCGAAGAGGTGGCGGTCAGCATGGAAGAGCGGGTGGCGGGCTCTTCCCGGGTCTATCCTTCCTGGTTGGCCGTCGGCTATTACCTGGCCTACACCGGGGTGCTGTGCATGAGTAAAAGGCCTTACTGGACCGAAGGCAGGCGGGCCGGTCCCGGCCGCAAGGGGGCGGCGGCATGATTCCTTACCAATGGGTGTCCACCGCCCTGGGCATCGGGGCCGCTCTGCTTATCCTCTGGCTCATCCGCCGGGATCACCTGCACACCAGATACGCCCTCTGGTGGTTGCCCGTGGCCCTGGTCATCGCCCTGCTCGGTGTCTTTCCCGAGTCCGTCAACCCACCGGCCCTCTGGCTGGGCATCGGCTATGGACCCATCCTGCCCATGCTGTTAGGCATGTTGGCCATCATCGTCAAACTCCTGCTGATGGATATCGAACGCTCACGCAACGAGCGGAAACTCCATCGTTTGATTCAGCGCGTCGCCTTGCTTGAGGCGCGGCTGGCCAACCTGGGTGGAGTGGCGTCTCACGCCGCGGATGATCCCGGACTGGAGGATGAGCCCAGATAAGCGCGCCAGGTCAGCAGCATCGAGTAGACAGTGATCGGCGCCAGGGGCAGGGCCACCCGATTGATCGCCGTGACCTGACGCGCCCAGGCGGAATGCTCGCTGAAAAAGAACAGCACGAAGAGGAACCCCAGCCCTTGGAGCAACACCAGGAGCGCCGCGGCCAAGGCTGTATGACGGAACGCCGGTCGGGTGCCCAGCACCAGGGCCGCCATGGCGCCATACCAGAGCAGGTGCCAGTGCCGTTCCAGAAAGAATTCCCGCAATAGGGTCGACCAGAGGGGCTGATACGCCAAGCGGCTGTGCCCGAGGCCGGGCAGGGCAATCTCCTGGGAATTCAGGATCAAGGGCCCGCCGGGAAGTTCTAGATGGACGATCCCACTGACCCATATCAGCAGCAAGGCGACGAAGCCCGCCATGATGATGGCCAGTCCACGGCCCGTGGGGAGGAAACCGAGTAACAGGGGTGGGAGCAACATCAGCGCCCAGACCAAGCCTTCCTGTTTGATCTGGGTACAGACCAAGGCCAGGATCAGGGCCAGCCAGGCGTAGCGAATCTCCCGCTGCTCCAGCCAATCGAACAAGGCCAGGGCGGCGAGACCGAAACAGCCGCATAGCCAGAGATCGGCATAACCGGCCAGGGCCACATGGGTTTCGAGTAGCGGGAGCGAAAGGAGCAGATAGGTCCCGGTCATAGCCAGCAGGGTGGTGCCAGCGGCCCGCCGTAAGAGCCCGTAATAGGCCGTCCCCAAGGCTAGGAAAGCCGCCGCCCAGGGTAGATTGACGAGGGATTCGCGCCAGGCGTCGATCAGCTTCGCCATCCAGAACTGGATCAGCGAGACCGTGGGTGGATAATCCACCCCTTGGACCGTGTAGGCGGTCTGGGAGCCGCCGCCGAGCCAGTCTTCCGCCTCCAGAAAGTCAGCCAAATGTCCGCTGAGAAACCAGGCCTTGGCCTTGAAGCCCCAGCTCGCCCAGGCATCCCAGGGAAAGAGCGGCCAGTGCAGCGTTTGCCAACCCAGGATGACCAGCCGCCACAGCAGCAGGCCAAGTAGCCCCAGGGTCAAGAGGGTGGCGAGCCTGGAGCCGGCCTGTACGGGATGGCGTCCGATCTTGGCTCCCCAAAACCACCAGCGGGTCTTTTGCCCGCAAACAGCCAGGATCAGACTGAGCAGCAGGACGAGACCACTGAGTCCCCAGCGGCTCTGGAAGAAATCGATCCCGTCCGTCATTCGTATGACCAGGCTGAGCCCGAAGAAGCCGACAAAATAGCCGGAGCCGAGCACTACCAGCTTGTCTACCCATAAGCTGCCTTCGTCGGTTGGGCTGAGCGGAGGGAAGCCCAACATCTTGGGCTGATCGTTGGGCAAGGTGATGTTTTTGCCCAACCCACGGCTACGGCTCTCTTCGCCTGGCCAACCCAGCAAGGCGAGGCCGAGCAGCCAGGGAAGCAGCACGCCCAGAGCGGAAAAAACAACTTCGGCCATTTCCTAATTCTTTCCTGAAGCCCTGGAGCCTGAGACGAGTCGATAGGCCTGTCCGATAGGACTGGAATGGAGCAACGCCAGTTTCGTCCCTGGAGGAGTGAAGGATAGGGGATCCAGCTGTCCCGGTGCCAAGGGGTCCTGATCGGTGAGCAGGATAAGGATGTCCCCTTGGCGTAACAGCCTCGCCGGGGGCGGATCGGCCAGATAGGCCAGGCTGTTCAGTGGCAGCAGGTGATAACCGAGCCGCAAGCGGGCGAAGGGGTCCGCAGCCAGCACCAGGACTCGATCCGTTGGGGCGATCAGGGGGCGGATCTCGGCGGCGAAATCGAGCAATCCCTCGTCCTGTGTCGAGATGGCCTGTCGCTGCACCTGGGCGGGGGGCAGGCTGTGTTCGCCCTTGGCCCTGAGTTCCCGCGACCACAAGAGATCCAAACCTCCCCAGGCGCCACAGAAATAGATCGTGGCGGCCATCAGGGCGGGCCTCTTGCGAAAACGAAACAACAGTAGGGCCAACACAGAGGCCAACAGCCACCAGAGCGCCAGGACCACCATGGGGCTGGGCCAAAGCCGCGTCTTGGGATAGTCCAGAAAATTGATCGAGCCGGCCTCCCAGGGTTGGACGCTATTCCATTCCGTCCACCAAGTCTCGATGAGACTGGAGGGTGAGGCCGTCCGCAGGCTGAGTTCGCGTATCAGGAGGCCTTGTTCGGCGGTGCCGCGGAGACCCAGGCCATATTCCATGATACGGCCCTGCCAGCCATCCTGTCGGCCGAGAAACAGGGTCCCGGCTCCTGGCGGTAAGTCCAGGGTGAGAAAAGCGCCTGGATGTTCCGCCGTGCGCCAGAACAGAATCATCGAGAGTCCGGTCAACGGGGCCTGGATATCGAAGGCGAGAAACAGGAAGGAACCGGCGTTCACCTCCGTTTTACCGCAACTCAGCATGGCCTCTTGGGGAGAAGGGAAGGGCGCCAAGGTCGCCCCTTGGGCCGAGAGTCCGACCTGGCCCTGCAACACGCGGAAGCGACAGGGATGATCGGCGGCTGGATCGGTTCCTTCCTGCCCGGCGGATAAGGGTATTGGGGTGAGTGCCAGGCGTACGATCGCCAACACCAGAAAGACGCCGGCCAGGGTTCCGCTGAGGGCGACCTTGAGTACGACGTTCGTAAGAAGTCCGGCGGGGCTGGGCGTGTTCATCTCGACACGGCGGTTGACTACCTAGGGGGGAGTGTTGGAGTCTGTGTCATTGCTCGGAACGCCGATGGCTATGGTTAGAGCTGATCTGACCTGGCGACGGATTCAAGACGGACCTGTCGCGCACTTCTATTATCTCCGATGGGGAGGGCCAAGACCCCTGCCTCTTTCCACCTATCGGTTTCGTGGGTTGGGCTGAACGCAGGGAAGCCCAACGATTGAGGTCACCGGCAGGCAGACAGCGAAGCTGGCTGACTGACTGTCCGCTGGACCGAATTGTTAAGCGCTGTTTTTATTGGCTTTTGCCGCGCTTCACCGTTGAATTTCAGGTATCATTCGTAATGAGTCCACAGCCGAAGGACCTTTACGATCTGCTCATTAGTAAGGACTTCATAGACTATGCGGTGCTGAATATTGATGCGACGCGAATAGGCACCGCTCAGGTCACCGATTAGCTTTTCGTATGGTGGCGGATTTTGGAATGGGTTCGTAGCAATAATGGCCAAGAGTCCTTGTGCCTTCTCTTTCAGATCCGCAGAGGCCAATTTTTTTGCATCTTTTTGTGCCTGTTTGGTGTAAACGAGCTGCCAACTCACCAGTCAAGTTCCTTGGAACACTCATCGAGAGAGGTTTGCAGTCCTTCAATGATTGACTCTCTCATGCCCGGCACAGACAGCAGAAACAAAGTTTCTTGAATTGATGCCCAATCTTCCTCAGAAAGCAGTATGGCGTTGCTTCTCTTGCCAGTAATGAGGATTGGCTCATGGGAACTGGCGGTATCGTCGATGAGACGATAGAGCTTTGCACGGGCTTCGCTCGCGGTAATGGTTGTCATGACGCACCTTTGTTTGGGAATCTATAGCGTACGCCATTTCGTACGCAAGTCAAGTCTGCGCGAGGAGTGGAGCCCAACATCCGGGATAATCATGTTGGGCAACGCGGCGCTTTTGCCCAACCTACAGCTTTTTTGTTAAGTGAATTGTGGTTTTGGCGGAACAGCATCAGGATCGTCGTCACTAGAGCCGGGTTGCCGAACCAGGGTAAAGGATAATCGGTGCACAAAGGCCACCGTGGTTTTTTTGCAAATATCCGCCTCTCGGGCCCGGCCTCCGAATTCCTCGGTTTTCAATAAATTTCTGGTTTCTCATGGTCTTCCAGCAAACAATTTGGGCCTAGTCTCTAGTTGCTTTTGTGCCCTATCTATGCTTTACTGTTGTACGGAAGCACATGATCGATTGGGTTGTGGTTGACGCGCAGCAAGGCTTGGCGTAACTTCTAGGGCTTGCGCAAGGGTAAGATGGTATAAGCTGAGGGGTAACAAGGGGTTTTCGGCATCGTGCAGTACAAGCGCTTTCTGGGTTTGACGAGCTGGATGATCGTCATGTTGGGGCTAGGATCGATGATGTTCTTCGGTCAGGCGACTTTCGGGTCGGGCCTGCCAGCACAGGAAGGCGCAGCCGGTTCGCCGGCGCAGCGGTCAGATGATGAGGCGATTTTGCGGGAGCGAGTCGAGGGAAGGTGGCAGGCCTTGATAGCCCGGGATTTTCGTGCGGCCTACGATTTCGAGACACCGTCTTACCGTGTGATGAATCCCTTCGAGAAATTCCATGGCCGTTTCGGCGGAGCTGTCATTTGGCACGTAGTCAGGGTTGTAGAAGTTCGCTATGATGATCCCACGGTGGCTCGGGTGAAGGTCGCGGTAGATTATTCTGCCCCGACGTCATGGGGAGATCAGGCAGCTAAGGCGACCACCCACATCAGCGAAACGTGGCTGAAGCGCGACGGCCAATGGTGGCACAGCGATTGACAAGGGTGATCGGTTATAATGTGCACTTTGGTAAATTCAGCAGTAACAAATCCAAATAACGTAAGGAGAAAGCGGAGATGAGAACCATGCGTAAATCACGCATCAGTGTGGCCTTGGCGGCCGCTTTGGCCGGTGTGGGTGCCTCCACCCAGGTCGGGGCAATGCATTTGTCCCAGGACAATATCGGTGACGCGGCGATCGGGCCGTACTACACCGTTCGCGATGGTTGGTCGACGGACTTTACCGTCATCAACACCAGTGACAGCACCCTGGCGGTGAAGGTTCGCTTCCATGAGGCGCGCAACTCCCGTGAAGTGCTCGACTTTATTGTGGTCCTGTCCCCCCGCGATGTGATCGCCGGTTGGGTCGAGGAAGGGCCGACCGGGCCGCGCGTGCGCTTCCCGGACAATGGCGAGACGAGCTGCGTCGTACCCACCCCGACTGGGCGGGCGGCGAACGGCAACGGCGGCTGGCTGGACTTCAGCAACGCGGCCTATTTCTCCCCGGGTGACTGGGATGGCTATCGTCAGACGGGTCCGGAAATCGATCCGACCGACGAAGACGATGTGCGCAACAACATCGACCGCGCCCGTGAAGGCTACTTCACCATCATCGAGATGGGTTCCGACTGGCCGGGTCAGGAAAATGTGTCTGGCACCGTGGCCTTCAACGCCAAGCATGTCAGCAACAAGCCCCGCGACTGCAACGCGGTGGTGGCGGCCTTCGATCTGCCGAACATCGTCAACACCTACAACCAGTTCGATCGCAACCTCAACGCCATCAAGCTGAACTATGCCTTGACCAATGTGGGTCGTGGCATTCAGGCCGGTGGCGGCGGCGTCCATCTGGCCAACTTCGCCACCGCGGTGAGCGAGATCGCCCACACCCAGACCAGCATCCTGGCGGGCCAGGGCGCGGTGGATACGGCCAAGGCGGCCTTGACGGCGGCGCTGACGGCCATCACCGGATCGGGTGGCACCCAGTCGACCTTGAAGTCGGCGGTGGATAACTGTACTTCCACCTCCGTAACTTCCGGCAATGCAACCTACAACTCCGGCGACGGTAGTTCCGATAGCCCCTTCGATGATGACGGGACACAGGATGACTTGATCGGGGCGCCGACCTATGGTGGTTTGTGCGCCGCGGCCTCAGCGGCCAAGACGGCCTTAGACAATGCGGCCAATAGCTACAACAGTTCGGTCAATGCCTTCTACACGGCTGAGGCTAAGTATGCTGCGGCGGTGATCGCGCAGTTCCTGACCCCGCCGGAGAACCTCATCTCCGCGCAGGTGCCGGGCTGGTTCCAGGATCCGGACCTCGACAGCGGCGATTTCTTTGCCGCCTACTTGGTCACCGGCCTCAACAGCCAGGCCTCCAACGGCAAGTACCCGGCCTTCCCCTGGCCGGCGGTCACCTGGGGCTTCTATGTGCGTGGCGCGGATGCGGTCACGGCCTTGTTGATGCGTTCCAACGCCCTCAACGAGTGGGGCAACAACCCCATCACCGGCGCCCAGACCGACTTCGTGCTGACGGCCCCGACCAAGAACTTCTACACCGACTTCGACTATGTGTACAAGTTCGAGCCGCACCTGGAGTTGATCTCCCCGATGTTGGCCAACCTCCTGAGCCAGATGCCGATCGGCATTCCGCCCTTCAGCGAGCAGTTCAACGAGGATTCGCCCCAGGCCTGCGACCCGATCCGGATCAGCCTCTGGAATCGTGATGAGGTTGGGACCTCCAGCGGTGTGCAGCCCTCCCCGCAGCTCAGCTCGCAGCTCTGCTGGGAATCCAACATCCTCTACACGGGTGACGAGAGTGTCCTGGCCTCCAAGGTCGGGCAGCATGTCAACACCGGTGTGTTGACCTCGGATCCCCTGCTGCGGACCAATGGTTGGCTGAACGTCGGCATGGCGGTGCAGGCCTATCAGTACCATCCGGCTCTGCCCTTCACCAACTTCGGCCAGACTTGGTTCTTCCGTGGGCCGAGCAGCTGGTGCGAGCTGCCGGGTAACACCCAATGCGACAACTTCCCGGGCTTCCTGAATGTGGATGATGATGACTATCTGGTCCAGCTCGGTATGCCATACCTTGGCTTCGCCATCAAGGAACGTGGCTTTGGTCAGGCGGCCTCCTATGCGGCCCTCTGGGATCACTCCTACCTGAGGAGCTATGAGTTCCGCAATGTGGTCGGTGGGGCTCCGCCCTCCTTCTTCGAGATTTTGAAAGACAGCAACTTCTAGTTCGTCGCTGACGAAGTAGTAATAGCGATCTCGCGTTAACTCAGCCGGCTGCTTGGCAGCCGGCTTTTTTATTTTGGAGGCAGCATGTTGCGTGGACTGATTCCAGGTATCTTCCTCTGCTTGGGCGTGATCGCCAGCACTCAGGCGGCGGAGGAAAATGAGATCGTGGCGTCCGCCGGTGATCTGACCCTGACCCGCCAGGAGCTGGCCGATGAGGTGGCCCGTCAGGCACCGACGAAGAGCGGGGCCACCGCCCCTTCGGAACAGGATCTCGTGGGTATCGCCGCTCGTCTGCTGAAGTCCAAGGCCATGGCGAAGGAAGCGGAGCGAAGGGGATTGGACAAGACCCCAGAGGTGACCAACGCCCTCTCGGCCGCCAGGCAGGCGATCCTGGCCGATGCGCTGATCAAGCAAGAACATAAAGACATCACGCCCCCGGACCTAGAACCGGCGGCGCGGGATTATTACGACGCGCATCGTAACGAGTATATGGACGAGGGGCGCATCTATGCCTCGCACATCCTGTTCAAGCTGCTGTGCGACTGCGTGAGTTGCGACTGTATCGCCGAACGTAACACCAAGGCGGAGAAGGCCAAGGAAGTTTTGGCCATGGCGCGCAAGACCCAGGATTTCGTGCGCCTGGCCAGGGAGTTTTCGGAAGATGAAAAAACCGCCAGGCTTGGCGGGGTGATCGGTTGGGCGACACGCACCCAGTTGGTGCCGGAGTTCGCCGATGCGGCCTTTGCCCTCAAACCGGGGGAGATCAGCGAGGTCGTCACCACCAGGTATGGCTACCATATCATCCGCTTGGAGCAGAAGACCGCTGAGAAGGAGGTCCCCTACGAAAGGGTAAGGTCCAGTATCCTAGCCAAGCTGCGCGATCGCTATATGAAAGAAGAGCTGGCCAAGCGGGAGCGGAAATATGAGGTGCAACCGGATAAGGTGGTGTGGAACCAAGCCGCGATCAAGCAGATGGCTCCTCCGCCCATGGGGATCGATAGCTCCATGTATAGTCAGCGCATGAATGAGATTCGCGCCCAGGCGGGGAGCCAGGGAGCGCCAAAGTAACAGTTCGTAGTTGTAGGTTGGGCAAAACGTAGTTTGCCCAACAATTATCCAAGATGTTGGGCTTCCCTTCGTGCAGCCCAACCTACGGCTCAGTTTCGCTGGTTCCCAAGCTCAAGCTTGGGAACTCTGTTTTGCAAGCTCTTGCTTGCCCATGTCGACGCGAAGCTGGGACTTCGCCACAACCCTTCCCAAGGAGGACCTTGGGAACGAGCGGAGTAACGGTTCGTAGGCTGGGTCGAGGCACTTTGCGCCGAAACCCAGCATCTTCAACATTTCCATGCTGGGTTTTCGCTGCGCGGCAACCCAGCCTACAAGATCAAGAATAAGATCGAATGGGAATTGGTATGGTGAAACTCCAACGGGGTTTGATCTGATGTCGCCACCTCGGTTTCTGGCCGTGCTCGGCATGCATCGGAGCGGCACTTCCTGCCTCACCGGCCTGCTGGAGGAGGCCGGGATCTATCTTGGCGAGGTCTCCAAATGGAATCCGCACAACACCAAGGGCAATCAGGAACACAATGAGATCGTCGGGCTGAATAATGACGTACTGGCCTATAATCAGGGGGCCTGGGACCGTCCTCCGGCCCGGGCCTGTATCTGGACGGAGGAGATGCGCGCCAGACGGGACGCGATCATTGCCCGGTTTCGTGGTCATGAACCCTGGGCCTTCAAGGACCCGCGTACCCTCCTGACCCTGGAAGGGTGGCGTGAGGCCCTGCCCGAGTTGGTGTGTGTCGGCACCTTTCGCCATCCTCTGGCGGTGGCGCGTTCCCTGGTGACTCGAGGTGGGATCGACTTCGATCAGAGCCTCGCCTTATGGGACATCTACAACCAGAAATTGCTTGCCCTCGTCGAGAATGAAGGTATCCCCCTGGTTTGTTACGATCAGCCTTCGGCGGCCTATCTGGAGGCTGTGCGGGCGCTGTTCAAGCGGCTTGGGATAGAGTGGACGGGACCATCCGCCTTCTTCGATGATGAGTTGAGGCATCAGCGGGAGTTATCCGAGGCCGAACTTCCACCCTCCTTGCTCGGGTTGTACCTCAGACTTTGTGATCATATCGCGTGCTGAAGTGTTGTTTCCCTTCCTCAACTGTAGGGCGGCAACCCTTTGCCGCCATTGGTTGAGGGATCCGTTGTCGGCATGGGAATGCCGACCTACAAGTTGGTAGCCATTGGTTGATGGATCAGCCGTCGGCATGGGAATGCCGACCTACGAATTGGTAAGAATTTTCGGAAATTGCCCGAAGTGTTTTTTCGTTCACCCAGACTGTCCGTCATTGTCATTGCCTACAACATGCCGCGGGAACTGCCGCGGACCCTGTTGTCTCTGACCCCTGGTTACCAGCGGCGGCTGTCGGATGATCGAAGCTATGAAGTCCTGCTCATGGACAACGGTTCATTGCCGCCATTCGAGCATCGACTCTGCCGCTCCAGTCAGGCTATCCGTTGTCATAGAATCGCCGAGGCGCCTCCTTCCCCGGCCTATGCCCTGAATCTGGGGGCGAGGATGGCGAAGGGGGACATTCTGGGATTCATCATCGATGGAGCCAGATTGCTCACACCAGGGGTGATCAGGCAGGTGATGAGCGTTTTCATGGCCTTCCCTGATCCTGTGGTCGCGGTGCCTGGATGGCATCTCGGGAGCGAACCCCAACAGCGGGCCGTCCAGAAGGGCTATAACCAAGAAGTGGAGGATCGTCTCCTGGCAGAAATCCGCTGGCCGGAAGACGGCTATCGCTTGTTCGATATCGGGGTGCCGGCTTTGTCGTGCCGTGATGGTTGTCTGGCTCCCATGGCCGAGAGCAACGCGATTTTTCTTCGACGTCGCAGCTTTCAGGAATTGCATGGGTTTGACGAGCGTTTCGATCTCCCCGGCGGTGGTTTGGTGAACCTGGATTTTTATTATCGCGCCGTCAGCCGGACTGAC
The DNA here is from genome assembly GCA_052035915.1 of Pseudomonadota bacterium. Taxonomy (GTDB): domain Bacteria; phylum Pseudomonadota; class Gammaproteobacteria; order Chromatiales; family Chromatiaceae; genus JBPOHE01. Next base: position 4,758 of record JBPOHE010000127.1, on the reverse strand, counting down.
TCCCAACTCGTGGTACTTCCCGGTGAAGGCAGTTTTCACCAATTACACGGCGGGGTTTCCACCAGTATCGCCCAGGATGAAAACGAACGGCGCTGGTCGGAATGGGAGGGGCAGTATCGCCGTCTCACCGGGCACCCTTTCCAGCATGCCCGGAAGTCACCCATCCTCTTCGGTGAGATTCCCCCCCAGGCGTTGCCCTTTTTGGCCTTCTCGGCCAACCGGGCGCAGCAGATCTATAGTGATGCAGGGCGAGAGCCGAACGGGGAGTCGTAGAACGGCAACCCATTGCCGCTATTGGCGACGCTTTATCATTCACTTCCCCCTCCCAACCCAAAGGCGTTCGTGGCTCCTGACCCGGCAAGCGGGCGAGAGTACGATGTTGGCTCGATACTCGTAAAGGCGCTGGCACGACCCCTTAGCGGCCTACCGGTTGAAAAAATCATCCACCTCGATGCCAGCTTGTTTCAAAACCGCTCGAAGCGTCCCCTCCGGTAGTTCACCAGGGTGATTGGGAAGGGTGGTATAGCGATTTGTGAGGGGGTTGTACCAGATTTCATGGCTGCCGGCGGCTTGGCGATCAAAGACGAATCCAGACTGTTTCAGTCGCTTGACGATCTCGCGATATCTGAAGCCAGCCAATCGCCCCATCTATTAATGGCTCACCACCAGTGGGTAATCGAAGGAGTTCTCGGCGCTCTTGAGCTTGATCCTTCCTTGGCGTTCAGTCTGTGCCTCCAAGAGCTTCTTGGCCACATCCCGGGCGATTTCCAGCGTCTCGGTGAGGGTCCGCCCCTGGGCCACAAGCCCTGGGACTTCCTCCGAGGTGGCCAAGTACACCCCCTCCTGCAGTTTTTCGATATGTAGGCTGACAATGTGTTCCATTGCTGTCCACCGCAATTTAGATAAAGAATTGAAATATTGACCCACCTTGATTATTCAACTTCTAGTCGCGGAGCGGCAACCCCCTGCCGCTATTGGCGACGGAGTTGGCCGCCGATGGGACAGAACCAACAGTTTCCTGTTGCCGCATATCTATAGAAAGTCGGACACGACGGCTGTTTTCGATACTCCGAAGCTTCGCCCCCACGAGAGACAGGCTCTCGCGAGCCCGCTCAATAGAATCCGCGCCATTGGATCTGTGTATAGAAGCGGCTGGGAAGTTATTTCACCAGGAGTCCCAATCTGAGCGGAATTAACAGGGCCTTTTTGACGGCAAGGCTGAGAGAGGCGCGGAATTGTTCATCGGACATCTCTCGCGGGATGCTGTCGAAATGCAATCTGCCTTGTTTCAAGGCATCCATTACGGCATCGACCAAGGAGTCAAGGTTATGCTGGCCATCCAGAAGCGGGAGCAAGAAATGGGCAAGAGGTGGCAGGGAAACGTTCTCGAATAACGCTGAGGCCAAGGAGTGTTTACCTTGGCTGGCTTGCAGCCGAGCCAGGGGAGTGGCGACAGGATACTCGCTGATGGCGGCAACGGGCCTGAAGCTGACCGGCGAGAGCAGTATCTGACCGTTGACATAAAGCTTGAGCAGGATTTTGGCGATTGCCTGTTGGGCTTGGATCCTCTCGTTCGATTCGGATGATGTATCTTGGGTTGAGATCAGACTCATGACCTGGTTCAAGAGATCGGGAAAATGAAGGCTCTGCGGAAATCGAAGGCCGAGCTGGAGTAGGGCGGCTTTGATGGCCGGACTGGCTGTTACCAAAATATCCTTGCCCTCCGGATCCACGAATTTTTCCCGTGTTGTCGATCGGATATCCTGAATTGGGGCTGCCGGGAGGAGATTGGAGAGTACATGCAAGTCGGTGATGGTCTCCGGCTGCAACATGCGGGTAAGCTGTATATCCTGGTGGCAGAGGAGAGTACGGCGAAAAGTGCGATTACGTAAAAAATCCATGAATTGTTCTTGGCGGACGATGTCGTTTTCGAACAATTTCAGCTTTTCCATGATGGCGGGTGGAAATTGGGAGGCCAGCATGGTCCCAACAGCCAGATCGCCCAGATACATGAGTTGATGGCGCATGGCGCGTTCAACGAACTGATGGAAGAAAATGGGGGTGTTGTTTTCTTCCAGATACTCGTGAAACAGATAGGCGTCGTCATTGATTTTCTGGATCAGATCCAGCGTGGATCTGAGGGATTCGGTATAGAATTTATACTCTGTGCCGGGTAGGTCGGTGAGTTCCCGGGTGGCATCGACCAGGAATTTCAATAGCGCCTTGGCCTGTTCTATCTGCTGCGCGCTCCCGCCGAATTGTTGAGTATGGTAAAGCATCATCTGTCTTACCATGCCCTGGACATGCCAGCCGGGATAGGTGTTGTAACTTACATAAGCCACACCCTTCGGCGAGAGATTGTCGTGGCAGATCTCCAGGATCTTGTCCTGGACGGCATCCGGGACCCAGGAATAGATTCCGTGAACGATGATGTAATCGAACATCCCAAGTTCCTGGGATGATTCCATAATATCCATTTGTCGCAGCTTGATGTTGTCGAGACCCAATTGCGCTATGGTGTCGAGACCTTCATTGATCTGTCGCGCGGAGAGGTCGATACCGATGAATGTGGCCTTTGGCGAGGCCTCGGCCATGGCGATGAGATTGATACCAGCGGCACAACCGATCTCCAGTACACGACAAGTTTCTACTGAAGGGGTTTGCAAACCGAACAGGCGGGCGACGGTTGCCAGCTTATAAGGCTGTGAATAGCCGATAACCTTCGAGGTATAGGGAATCTCATCATAGCTGGTCGCTGTCATTGTTGTCTCACTCTTGGATAAGGAATGGATTCAATCAAAACCGAGAACGGGATTGTGGATTGGTCAGCCGGTACAAAAGAGGCATTGGAAAGGGTGGTTCGTCCCGATCAAAGTGATGTGCCTGGGTTTGATATGGGCCTCATTGTATCTTTTACCCCGGGTCGAGTCCTGTTGATCGCGGACCATCGACCGTGGATATCTCGGCGTGGCCGCCGGTTCGTGGTCGGGTTGGTGGGTAATCCTGCACTGAGACGGGTCATGGCCCTGTTTCGCCACAGGCTCGACCGCATTTCTTATCGCCCCATGGCGGCGGACGTCCCCGTATTCGCCGCTGAGAGACGGGCCGGCAGAAATTGGTATGAGCCTTGATGGCTCCGGGCATGGACCGGAACCGGCTGGTTTCTGTTCTTATTCAGAGAACAATAAACGAATGTATGATTTTATCGTTCTCATTTAGAGAACAGAAAGCCACACCAACGAGCCTGTGCCCGGAAGCGTCGATAGACAGCGGGGAGCAACCATGACGCCTTCTCTGATGCGATTGACCCTGTTCCGAACCGCGGAAGGGAGCGGGGGGGAGAAAGCCTGGTTTCAAGATTCCTCTCGGCGCTCAGAATGATGGTCTCAAGGGTGGGTTGAGGTGAAACCGCCGATTCGGCTGTGGTTTCGACAGCTAAGGTTGAGTCGGATAGGGCCAATCCTAGCTGCTAGCGGATGTTCATGGCCTTCAAGCCAGGAATTCCGGGCTGTTGTTCTGGTCGGCCCCCGGAAGCCGTGCCTCGACTTTGGTCAGAGAGCGACGGATCAGGGCCAATTCTTCCGCTGGCAGGCCCTGATTCTCGACATGGGTGTGAATGGTCAGGAGGGCGACATAGGCCTTGTCCGTCCCCATGGCCTCCAGCAGCCTGACGGCCAGTAGCCGCCCTCGGGGATTGTTCCCGACGCCCCAATTGTCGGCGTAGAACTCGAACAGGATCCGCTCCTTGTCGGCGAGCTGTAGGCGGTCGAGTATCTCTTTGAGGCCCTGAAACAGCGGTTCCAGGCCCAAAGGGGCCCATTGCCTCACATAACGCAGAAACTCCAGCAGGTGGCGTTCCGGACACTTGGCCCCGTAGCGGTACAGCACCCACTTCCAGAGGTGCTCGACGGCGCAACGGTAGATGCCGGGCTGCTCGCTGCCGAGTTCGGAGAGAGAGACGATGAGTACCATGAGGGCGTCGTCCAGGATGGGCACGATCTGGTAACGCCCCTGGCGCGGTTCCAGCATCCAGTAGACCGGCTCGAACTTCATCGCCATGAGTTCCTCGCCTACCAGGACCCGGACCCGGCCTTCGACGCCTTCCACCAATCGCAGCCCCAGATGGCCGATATTGGCCGACGGGGTTTCGATCCGGTATTCGAACCCCTGTACCAGTGTCACCTGTTCCTCCCGCACCACAACCTCTCGCTCCCCGTGCCAGCGGATCTTGCCCTCGATGTGGCGCCAGGAATGCCAGTCAAAAAATCTGAAGGCGGCGGGCTGGAATTGGTGGCCATCATCCAGGTGGCCGATCTGACTCTGGTCCATCTCTACCGGCAGATGGAAGTAGGGGGTGCTGAGGTCGAGACTGAAGCCGATCCTGTTGTCCGAGTCGGGGTTCAGCATACGCAGGGTGGCGGTGAGGTCGCGGTGCAGCAGGCGCAGCAGAGGGATGCGACAGAGGCAGAAAGTACCACGTATGAGCCGCCACTCCAGCTTCACGGCCCAGCGGTGAAAGAGATTCAGCCTTCTCTGTGCCGAGGGGGAAAGGGCTGAGTTGGTGGTTTCCCGGGGATGGCCCGAACTGCCCGTTGCCGCTCCTGAGGGGGGGATCTCAGGCGGTTTTCGTCGTTTGCCAGCAGCCGAAAGGACACCCATGGTTTGTTCGTTTTCGATCTTGGAACCGATAAGTATATCGCTTCCAGGCGGTGATAGAGCACCCCTCACCACCTATCAGTTTTAGGTAAACTTTGACGC
>JBPOHE010000119.1:0-21708 GCA_052035915.1 Pseudomonadota bacterium | reverse complement strand
GATCGTCAACCTCCATAAGAAAGCGCGTACCACCCCGGAGATTCGTCTGGAAATCCAGGCCTCGACTCTGTCGGAACGGGAGTTGGCACGCACCTACGGGGTGAGTCGGCCCACTATTCGGAAGTGGGAACAGCGTGAGGAGGTGTTCGATCGGAGTCACCGCCCACATCGACTGGCGACCACCCTGAGCCCCGAACAGGAAGCGGTGGTAGTCGAACTCCGCACCACCTTGAAGTTGAGTGTCGACGATCTCTTGGTCGTGGTCCGGGAGTTCATTCACGACGGCGTCAGCCGTTCGGGATTGGATCGTTGTCTGCGCCGCCACGGAGTGTCGAACTTGGCGGCGCTTCGGGCTCAGGATGAAGGCGTTCCACCGCCAAAGAAATCCTTTAAGGATTATGAGCATGGGTTTGTGCACCTGGATGTCAAATACCTGCCCCAACTCCCCGGAGAAGCCCATCGCCGTTACCTTTTCGTCGCCATCGATCGGGCCACCCGCTGGGTGTATCTCGAGATCCATCCCGAAAAAACGGCTCAATGCGCCACGGCCTTCCTGGAACGACTGACCGCTGCCGCTCCCTTCACGATCGCGAAGCTCCTCACCGACAACGGCGCCGAGTTCACCGATCGGTTTCTCAAAGGCGGCGACCAGCCCAGCGGTCAACATGACTTCGATCAGGCCTGTACTGAACACCACATCGAGCACCGGCTGATTCCGCCCCGCCATCCCCAGACCAATGGGATGGTCGAGCGCTTCAACGGACGGATCAGCGAGATCCTCACTACCACCCATTTCAACGCTTCAGAAGACCTCACCCAAACGCTCGAGCGTTACCTCCACATCTATAATCACCACATTCCGCAACGGGCTTTGGGTCACCACACGTTTCTTCAAGCGCTGCAGGCGTGGTATAAAAAACGGCCAGATTTATATAAATGCCCGGTTAGTTATCAGTCGGGTCTTGATACTGTTTCCTCTTCGTTCAGGTTGATACAGCCACTTGAGTAAATGAGCCAACAATAGGGACAGTCTGTATTCCAACTCTCGTCGCTCTCCGCGCCCCATATCTTCGATCTCTTCGATCAAGTTGGTGGTGTCCAATTCAGCCAGCCGCCCCGCCCGCAATAACGCCGCTTGCTCTTGAGTCCAGGTATAGAAATCGGTTTCGTGGGTGGTGTTCATCGGTGCCTCCATCGGTATGAATTGCCGTTATATTGGCGGAACCAGGCATGGATGGATCCTGCGACGGCCAAGCCTTATGCGAATAGCCAGGCGTTCGCCTGTTGAAAATAAAGATGTCTAGATCGACATGTATCGTTGTCAAGACCGATCGCTTCACTCATCGTGCCTTCCAGTTTGCCAATCTAGCCAGCTACTGGTCCAGAATACAGACCACAATTTCTCTCCCAGGAACTGAAAATCCGCCACCTACTGGCAGACCCCATGAAATTTTATGGCATTAATTCTATCGGATATGTCCCTCTGGTTATGCTGGTTCCCAAGCATGAGCTCGGGAACCAGCGAGACGCTGGGTTTCGGCGCGTAGCGCCTCAACGCCAGCCTACTCGGGAGCAGTCCAAAGGTCCCCGGGCAGGGGGTGTTTGATTTGGTTTTTTGATCTCGGAACGAGAACAATGCATTAATATGCAAAGACATTGTTCTCAATAGGAGAACAAAAAAACCGGGAAACAGGCTCATGCCCGGAAGCGTCGGAAGTAGAACCGGAGCGGAAGCCGGAGTGAATGGGGTTCCCTAACAAGGGTTTGGGAACCTGCGAGACGCTAGGTTTCGGCGCCTAGCAATAAGAGAACGAACATCGGGCCTTTCCGCTCGATGCCCGGCAGGCGAGGGTTTTCGAACACTTTCTTGGTTCAGACCCTGCTGCGGATGGCTTCGCTTTCCGCAGACGAGAGTGGCTTAGAACGACACCCCCTCGGTCGCCGATGGCGGAACAACGGCCTCTCGACGCCCTCGCTACGGTACCCGGTGGGAAAGGCGGGTCAGGGATATGAAATAAGAATTTCTTTATCATTGTAGACAATACATAAGTTATGATGAATAATATAATGAATACCCCTATTGACTCAGGCCCCGAGATCGAACACTGGCCTGACCTTGGGGTCTGCTAGATCAGAAGAGACAAGGCGGCCCCTGGTCGGAGAGGCAAGACGCCTCATCGGCGGCCGTTTACCATGGCAACCTTTTCCTGGCGGAGGTAAAGAGCTTGTTCAACAAAGAGATGCCGCTGGCAGACTATGATCCTGAACTCTGGGCCGCGCTTCAGGGAGAAGAACGTCGCCAGGAGGAACATATCGAATTGATCGCCTCGGAGAACTATACCAGTCCCCGGGTATTGCAGGCCCAGGGATCGGTGCTCACCAATAAATATGCCGAGGGCTATCCAGGGAAAAGATACTATGGCGGTTGCGAATATGTGGATGTGGCCGAACAACTGGCCATGGATCGCGCCAAGCAATTGTTTGGCGCCGCTTACGCCAATGTGCAGCCCCATTCCGGTTCCCAGGCCAATGCGGCGGTCTATATGGCCCTCTGCCAGCCGGGAGATACGGTTCTGGGCATGAGTCTGGCTCACGGCGGTCATCTGACCCATGGGGCCAAGCCCAATTTTTCCGGCAAGCTCTACAACGCCGTGCAGTATGGCCTGGATCCCGCCACCGGCGAGATCGACTACGACGAGGTGGATGTGCTGGCCGGTGAACATCGTCCGCGGATGATCGTCGCCGGTTTTTCCGCCTATTCCCGGGTGGTGGACTGGGGGCGGTTCCGCCGCATCGCCGATGCCGTCGGTGCCTATCTTTTTGTCGATATGGCCCATGTGGCTGGTTTAGTTGCGGCCGGACTCTACCCCAACCCGGTTCCGATCGCCGATGTGACCACCACCACCACCCACAAGACCCTGCGCGGTCCCCGGGGTGGCCTCATCCTGGCCCGCGCCAATGCCGAGATCGAGAAAAAACTCAATTCCCTGGTCTTTCCCGGGACCCAGGGCGGACCCCTGATGCATGTCATCGCCGCCAAGGCGGTGGCCTTCAAGGAGGCCATGGAACCTGGCTTCGCCGCCTATCAACGCCAGGTGCTGAGCAACGCCCGGACCATGGCGGCGGTCTTTCTCCAGCGGGGCTTCGATGTGGTCTCCGGCGGCACCGACGATCACCTCTTTCTGGTGAGCTTCATCCGCCAGAAGATTACCGGCAAGGATGTGGATGCCTGGCTGGGACGGGCCAATATCACCGTCAACAAGAATGCGGTGCCCAACGATCCCCAATCTCCCTTCATTACCAGCGGCATCCGGGTCGGTACCCCGGCGGTCACCACCCGGGGGTTTGGTGAGGCCGAGGTGCGGGAATTGGCGGCTTGGATGTGCGACATCATCGACAGCCGTGGCGATCCCGCCCTGATCGCCAAGGTCAAGGATGAGGTGTTGTCCCTCTGTCGCCGCTTCCCGGTGTACGAACGCTGATGCGGCGGGTGCGCCGATACGGTTGACTGGAGTTCTTTCCCCCGATGCGTTGTCCATTTTGCGGCGCCCAGGATACCAAGGTCATCGACTCCCGCCTGGCCAGCGAGGGGGATCAGGTGCGGCGGCGGCGGGAATGCCTGGTCTGCCGGGAGCGCTTTACCACCTTTGAGTCCGCCGAACTCACCCTGCCCCGGGTGGTCAAGCAGGATGGTCGTCGGGTGCCCTTCGATGGACGCAAGCTGCACACCAGTTTTTCCAAGGCCCTGGAAAAACGACCGGTGAGCACCGAGCAACTGGAGGCGGCCATCAATCGCATCCGTCGCCGTCTGCTCGCCTCCGGAGATCAGGAGGTGTCGAGCCGCCAGATCGGCGAATGGGTCATGGACGAGCTCAGGGAGATTGATCAGGTGGCCTATGTGCGTTTCGCCTCGGTCTACCGGAGTTTCCAGGACGTGCAGGCCTTTCGCGAAGAGATCGAACGCCTGGAGACCCAGCCAACCAAAGAGGTGAAGCAGCAGCAGATGGATCTTCTTGAGGAGCTGGAGAGGGTGCGTTGAGCCTCGTCGAGGACCGGGTCCACATGGCCCGCGCCATCGTCCTGGCCCGCGAAGGTCTCTATACCACCCATCCCAATCCCCGGGTCGGGGCCCTGCTGGTCAAGGCGGGTCGGATCCTGGGGGAGGGCTATCACCATCGCGCCGGTGAGCCCCATGCCGAGCGTCTGGCCCTGGCCATGGCGGGCGAGGACGCCGCCGGGGCCACCGCCTATGTCTCCCTCGAACCCTGTTGCCATCATGGTCGTACCCCGCCCTGCACCGAGGCGCTCATCGCCGCCGGGGTCAGGCGGGTGGTGGCGGCGATGATCGACCCCAATCCCTTGATGAGCGGTCGGGGCCTGGCCGTGTTGGCAGCGGCGGGGATCGCTGTCGAACATGGCCTGCTGGAAGCGGAGGCCCGCGCCCTGAATCCGGGTTTTTGTCGCCGCATGGCCGGCGGTCTTCCCTATGTGCGCTGCAAATTGGCGATGAGCCTGGATGGTCGCACCGCCATGGCCTCGGGGGAGAGTCGCTGGATCACCTCGGAGGCCGCTCGTCGCGATGTCCATCGGCTGCGGGCCAGGAGTTCGGCCATCCTCACCGGCATCGGGACGGTGCTGGCGGACGATCCCTCGCTCACGGTGCGACTCCCCGCTGGGGATCTGGGCGAGGCCGTGGTCGTCGGCGGGATTCGCCAGCCCCTGCGGGTGGTGTTGGACCCGCAACTGCGCCTGCCTCCCAGTGCCCGCCTGCTGAAGGAGCCGGGCCGGACCCTGGTGCTTCACAGTCGCGGCCAGCCCGGGAACATCCAGGCTTTGACCGAGGCCGGGGCCATGGTCGTGGGGCTCGCCGGCGGGGATGAATCCATCGATTTGCGGGCTGTCCTGGTCCATCTGGCCGGAATGCAGATCAACGAGGTCTTGATCGAGACCGGTCCCACGCTGGCGGGGGCGGCGATGTCGGCTGGTCTGGTCGACGAATTGCTGCTCTATCTGGCTCCCCACCTCATGGGAGACGCGGCCCGCCCGCTGATGCGGCTCCCCGGTCTCCACGGCATGGCGGATCGCCTCGAACTCGATATCCTCGACATCCGCGCCCTGGGTCGGGATTGGCGTATCCTGGCCAAGCCGGTCGGGTCCCAGTAAAACACTTTCCGAACGGAGGCTCGAACCCATGTTTACCGGCATCATTCAAGCGATCGGCCGTATTCGCGACATCGAACATCGGGGCGGCGATCTGCGTCTTGAAGTGGCCCTGGGCCGACTCGATCCCAACGGACTCGCCCTCGGCGACAGCCTCGCCGTCAATGGTGTCTGCCTTACGGCGGTGGAACTCGATGGCGGAAGCTTTCGCGCCGATGTCTCCCGGGAGACCCTCTCTCTTACCACCCTGGGGGCGCTAGGTTCAGGTAGTCGGGTCAATCTCGAACCGGCCTTGACCCTGAGCACGCCCTTGGGCGGGCATCTGGTAAGCGGCCATGTCGATGGTGTGGGGCGGGTGTTGGAACGGAGCGAGGAGGCCCGCTCGGTGCGTTTCCGCGTCGAGGCCCCGCCCGAGTTGGCCCGGTATATCGCCCACAAGGGTTCCATCTGTGTCGACGGCACCAGTCTCACGGTCAATGGCGTCGAGGGTTGTCGCTTCGACCTCAATATCGTTCCCCACACCCTGCGCGAGACCATCATGGGGGACTACCAACCCGGGACCCGGGTCAATCTGGAGGTGGATCTTATCGCCAGATATCTGGAACGGCTGCTGCTTGGTGAAGGCGCCGCTGGCGTGACGGGCGGTCAGGGCATCACGCGGGAATTACTGCTGGAGAAGGGCTTGGTCGCAGCCAGAAAAGGTCATCAGGAATAGATCCCGGTATGAGGATCTTCTCGGTTCTGGATAAGGCTGGGTGTCTCTAATTGCGCGACGGGGTTTGCAACCCCGTCGCTCACGTTTGGTGTACAGCCGCGTCTTTGGAAAAAGCAAAAAGTTACGGACGGGGCAGAATGCCCCGTCCAGCCCGGTTGAACCGCCTCATTCGAGGTTTTCATACAGGCGATCGATGCGGTTCGTGCCCCCCCTTTGTCAAGGGGGGAAGCAGACTGATAGTTGGTAAGGTGTCCTTCCAATCCCACTCAGCATCGCCCCCCAGGGGACACGTCTCTATTTTGGAGAAGAGGGGACATTTGGGGTTGACAGTTATCCCGATGGAATCGCCACGGAAAATTTACAGAAAGAAAGTTGCGTTGCCCCTCTCAGCGGACAGTCTCGCCATGGCGACCGGTGAGAAATAGGGGCTAGACTCATCGCGTCCTCTTCGTCATCCCCGGAGTCCAATCATGTCTTCATCCCGTTCTGTTGTTCTCAGCCTGACCCTGTTGCCGACACTGGCCGCCCACGCGGCTGAGCCGACCACGACCCTGGGTTTCCCGGTGTGCGAGCCTTCCGCGGCGTTGATCCTGCCCTGTATCGGCAAGCCCGGCCAATGCCTGCTGGTGGGGGACAATGAAACCGCGGACGGCGTTTTTCTCTATCCCCTGGTCAAGGGGCAAGCCGATGTCAAAGCTATGCAGCCCCTGAAGTTGAGCCAGGGCGAGGTGGATGACATCGAGTCGATGGCGAAACCGGATGACCGGACCCTGTTGCTCCTGGGCTCCCATAGCCGAAGTTCTTCTTGTGAAATCAAAGACAAACGCCGCCGTCTGCTGTTGGTGACGGACTGGGGCCGGGGGTCGGTGTTGGCGGGGAATCCGGCCCGGACCCAAGAGATCAGCGCCGCCGCTTTGCTGGGCCAGAGAACCGCCTCCAGCCCGGTGCTCAAGGCGGTCGGCGAGGCCATCGACCGCGCCGAGGCCCTGGCCGACAAGGCGGCGAAAAACAAGGATGAATCCGCCTGCGAGGCAGCCTCCGCCTTCAACATCGAAGGGGCGGTTGCCATCCCCGGTCCTCAGGGCGAGACCCGGGTCTGGGTCGGCCTGCGTTCCCCCCTGGTGACCTTCAACGGTCGGACCTGGGCGGCGCTGCTGCGCCTGGAACGTCCGCATTCCCTCGGCTTCGATCAAGCCATGCTCTTGGATCTGGGCGGTCGCGGGGTACGAGAGTTGAGCCTGTCCGGCGACTGGCTCTGGGGTATCGCCGGTGGACCGGGGGATGGCGGCAAGAACTTCGTCCTCTGGAAGGTCAAGCTGGGTGATCTGAAGCCAGAGGCCCAGTTACAGCCCCAGATCCTCCGTCCCCTGCCGAATTCTTCCGAGGGGCTGGCCTTCGTCGACGGCCAGGCGGTGGTGCTGATCGACGGCGACCGGGGCAAGGACAAAGCGAACCCGAGCTGCCGGGAGGATGGGAAGTACCTGATACTGGAAAGATTCTGAGCCATGGCTTTCCGTCCGGTGCGTCCGTCTGCGGCGGCGCTCCGGGCCTGGGCGCCTTGGTCCGGTTTTTTGTTCTTGAAATGAGAACAATTCTTCTAATTAATAAGTCATTGTTCTCGAAATAAGAACAAAAAATGGTCATTTTCGGCTCATGCCCGGAGCCTTCTTGATCTCGACCCGGTGATCCATGCCATGTCGACCTGGCTTCCCCTCGCCACCCTCAGCTTGGTGCTCATCCTCATCGCCGTGCGTCGTCTGGGTAGTCTCCGGCTCGCCATCTGGCAGATCATGCTCGGTGGCGCCCTGGTGGTGGTCCTGGGTGGGGGGATCCGCCCGATGGACGCCTGGGCGGCCATCGACTGGGAGGTGATCGCCTATCTTTTCGGTGTCTTTCTGATCGGTCGGGCCATGGTCAGCAGCGGTTGGCTGTTCACCATGAGCACCCGGATGTTCGGGGCCATCGTCAGTGCCGACGGGCTGCTGCTCGGGGTGTTGTTCGCTTCGGGGATCGCCTCCGCCGTGCTCATGAACGACACCCTGGCCGTCATCGGTACGCCGCTGATGCTCATTCTCGCTCGCGCTCACCGGTTGCCGGCGGAATTGTTGTTGCTGGCCCTGGCCTTCGGCGTCACCATCGGCTCGGCCATGAGCCCCATCGGCAACCCGCAGAACCTTCTGATCGCCATCCAGGGGGAGTTTTCCAGTCCCTTTCTCGACTTTTTCCTCAGCCTCGGACCGCCGTCGCTCATCAACCTCGGCCTCACCTATGCCCTGCTCAAGCTCTACTATCGCCGCGAGGTGCATGGAGAGGTCCTGGTACATCCTCCCGCCAATGTCTCCGACCGCCGCTTCGGACGCCTGGCGGGCCTCTGCTTCTGGCTGCTGGTGGCCCTGTCCGGGCTCCGCATCCTGGTCTCTGTCCTGGCGCCGACCTGGTCTTTCCCCCTGGTCTGGATCGCGCTCGGGGCGGCGACACCACTCTTGTGGCTGCCGACAGGGCGTCTGCGGTTGGTGCGCGAAATCGACTGGCCGACGCTGATTTTCTTCGCCGCCATGTTCGTGCTCATGCGCAGCGTCTGGGATACCGGCCTGATCCAAAGCTGGCTGCCGGCGCGAACCCCGGGGGTAGGGGAGATCCTGGTCGCCAGTGTCCTCGGCAGCCAACTCATCTCCAATGTCCCCCTGGTGGCCCTCGCCCTGCCGCTGCTCCCATCCCAGGATACGGGTCTGTTGCTGGCCCTGGCGGCGGGTTCCACCATCGCCGGCAACCTCAGCCTCACCGGTGCCGCCAGCAACGTCATTATCGTCCAGAATGCCGAACGCCACGGCGCGAGCCTGAGCTTCTGGTTGTTTCTCAAGCTCGGCCTCCCCCTTACCCTGATCAATCTCGGCGTCTATCACCTGTGGCTGGTCTGGCTTGCCTGAGACCGCCACAAGCTATGAAAAAAAGCATTTGTTTCAATCAGGTTACATTGCCATTACCGCCTCATGTACCTAGAATGACAGCGCTTTCCGAGCGCATCTTTCAGTTTCCTCAGCGCGTTTCCCGCCAATCCTTCTCTCCATTTTGGAGAGGAAAATGGTCGGTGGGGTTGTGTATTGGGCCAAGCATCAACTGTTCACTTGTGCTCGCCGGCGCGGAATGCCGCTCGTCCGCTCAGCGGACGGCGACCATGGGTCATCAACATCCCCAGCCATCGGATTGGGGAGTGATTTCAGCGAGGAACCTGAGTACATGCTCATCCCCGAAGTACCGAACAAGCCCGCCGGCGTCAGTGCCGGTGACGTCAACACCAAGGTACGCCGGCTGACGGAGACCGTCGAACGTCTCTGCCATCGGGGCGCCAATCAACCCTTACAGAAGCTGCTGACCAAGGTCCATCCCGCGGATCTGGCGACGGTGCTGGGCGGTTTACCCGATCATCAGGTCGCCCAGGTGTTCGATGCCGTCGCCAACAAGCAGGTAGCCGCCCAGGCCCTGGTGCAGGTCAACCCCAGGGTGCAGGAACTCATTCTTTCGGAAACGCCGGACAACAGGCTGGTCCCGGTATTGGAGGCCCTGCCTCCCGACGAGCGGGCCTTGTTGATCCGCCAGTTGGCCCCCGAGATCGCCGAGCGGCTGCTCTCGGAACTGCACAAGAGTAGCCAGGAGGAGATCGAGGAACTCCTGCAATATGCCCCGGAGACCGCTGGCAGCATCATGACCACCGAGTATTTCTCGCTGCACGAGGATATGTCGGTGGAGCAGGCGATCCGCGCCGTGCGTGGCCATGGCAATGTGGAGATGGTGTTCTATCTCTATGTCACGGGCCTGGAGGAGAAGCTTCGCGGCGTGGTGTCCATGCGCCAGTTGCTGCTGGCGAAACCCGAGTTGACGCTCAGGGAGATCATGAACCACAGGGTGCTCAAGGTGACCACCGACACCCACCAGGACGAGGTGGCGCAACTGGTCGACAAGTATCGCCTGCTTGCCATTCCGGTGGTGGACGGGGAAGAGCACCTGGTCGGCATGATCACGGTGGACGACGTCATCGATGTCCTGGAAACGGAAACCACCCAGGACATGTTGCGCATGGCCGGTACCGACAAGTCCGAGATCCTGACCCATTCGCCTTTCCGTATCGCCGGCATCCGCCTGCCCTGGCTGCTCGCCGCCTTTCTGGGCGGTCTCGCCGCCACCTTTGTGATACAAAAATTCGAGGGCATCCTCGCCGAGGTCATCGCCCTGAGTGCCTTCCTACCGGTCATCATGGGTATGGCGGGTAACGTCGGCGTGCAATCCGCCACGGTCACCGTGCGTGGTCTGGCCACCGGCTCCTTGCAGGTGCGGGATATCTGGACCGCCCTCTACAAGGAGTTTCGCGTCGGCGTCATCCTGGGAACCTTCTACGGCATCATCCTCGGCCTCTATGGCTGGTGGATGTTCGACAGCCTCGCCCTGGCCCAGGTGGTGGGTTACACCATCATCGGCAACATGACCGGGGCGGCGGTACTGGCCATCCTGCTGCCGATGATGTTTCAGCGGCTCGGCGTCGATCCGGCGATCGCCACCGGGCCTTTCGTCACCACGGCGATCGACGTCTTCGGGGTCCTCAACTATTTCGTCATTGCCTCCGCCATCCTGGTCCTGCCCCAGGTGCAGGGCTGAAGTTCGAGGTCAAGCGTGGAAAATTTCATCGTCGTCCGTCCCGAGCACCTGAACCATTACGGCTATCTGTTCGGTGGCGACTTGTTGCGTTGGGTCGATGAGGTATCCTGGATCGCCGCCAGCCGGGACTATCCAGGCTGCAAGTTCGTTACCGCCGGCATGGAGAAGGTCGAGTTCCACAAACCCGTGAGGGCCGGAACCGTACTGCGTTTCGATATCCAACGCGCCGTCGTGGGTCAGTCCTCGGTGCAATACGATGTCAATGTCTTTGCCGATGATCTGGATACGGGCTGCGAACAGGCCATCTTTTCCAATCGTGTCACCTTCGTCTGTCTCGACCAGAACGGCCACAAGACCAGACTGCCGTCCCAACCGGGCGGTTGCCGACCGGCTTGAGGCTTCCATCCCCCAGGGGCGGATCGAGTTTCGACCGCCCCGAGGGGGAGATCACCCCCCAGTACCCCAAGTTAGGAGGCGGAAATGACTGCATCCTGTCTTTCGTTGTTCGAACCGGCCCGGCCACCGTGCGCCGGGGGACACCAACAGCTTTCCCGACATTCGGCCCTGGGGATCTCCCTGCTCGGCCTGCTTCTCCTCGCGGGCTGTGCCAGCCAGCCCCCTGGCGAGGCCCCGGCCACGGGAGATACCGCCCCCCAGACATCGACCCAGACTCAGGAGAGCCGACGCCAGCCGGCGGTCGGCCGCTATTCCGCCACGGTGGTGAGCGGCGATTTTGCCGGTTCTCCGGAGTTGGAACGCTTCATCGACAAGATGGCGTCCGAACAGGGCTTCAAGCGGGCCTATCTCATGGGCCTCTTCTCCCAGGCCAAGCGCAAGGACTGGACACTCAACTATCTCCAACGCCAGGACCAGCAGGCCAAAGGCCCACCCGCTCCCGGCTCTTGGAGCCGTTATCAGGCCAAATTCCTCGATGAACTCCATATCTCCCGGGGCAGTGACTTCTGGTCGCGCCATGCCCGGGATCTCGAACGCGCCCAGAAGCGCTTCGGCGTCCCGCCCGAATACATCCTCGCCATCCTCGGCGTGGAGACCATCTACGGTGTCAATGTCGGCAACCATCGGGTGATCGACGCCCTGAGCACCCTCGCCTTCGACTATCCGCGCCGCAGCCAATACTTCACCCAGGAACTGGAAAACTATCTCCTCATGACCCGCGCCGAAGGAGTGGACCCCGGGCTGCCGGTCGGCTCCTATGCCGGTGCCATGGGGTTCGGGCAGTTCATGCCCAGCAGCTTTCTCAAGTGGGCGGTGGATTTCGACGGCGACGGTCGCCGGGACCTCTGGAACCCGGTCGATGCCATCGGCAGCGTGGGGAATTACTTTGCCCAGCACGGCTGGCGTCCGGGACAACCCGTGGTGGTGCGAGCCGGTGGCAACGGGGCGCGGAACCTCGCCCTCAAGACCGGCTATGACACCAGCTATCAGCTCGACCAACTCGCCGACGCCGGTATCCGTCCCTCGGGCGCCTGGACCGGCGGCGAACCGGTGCGACTGCTCAAACTGAGCGCGAACACCGGCGATGAATACTGGCTCGGTGGCGACAATTTCTACGTCATCACCAGATACAACCACAGTACCCATTACGCCATGGCGGTGCATCAACTCGCCCAGGCCATCCGCCGGCGTCATGGAGATCGGGTCGCCGGTTTGTAACCGGAGGCCCGGAGAGGAGGTCCGGCGGCGGCGGGAGCTAATACCATTTCTCGATAGGTATTATCGATATTCGTAGGCTGGTGTTGAGGCGCGAAGCGCTGAAACCCAGCTTCCCAGTAGCTGGGATTCGCTTCGCTCATCGCCAGCCTACCCCATGGCTTTCAGGCGGATAAACTAATAGGAAATGGTATAAGGCCGACTGATAGGCGGTTGGAGGAGGGGCATCCGAGTTCCGGGCCTCGGCGGCAAATGACCATTTTCCGTTCTCATTTGAAGAACAATGGGCCTATATCGAAGGCATTGTTCTCCAAAAAAGAACGAAAACTGGCGATTTTCAGCCCAGGCCCGGAGCCGTTGAGCGCGTCCATCCATTCCTCGCGGATTTTCTCTCCGCGGCGGATTCGGGGTTGGCGCCCATCCCGTGGGATGGGTGGAGCGGAGCGAAACCCATCGACATCCGCCGTTTCCGACCAGGCCACATTCGCCTAACGATGGGTGAACACCCGTCCTACGCCTGCAAGTGGTAAATCATAACGACCATTGATATGAGATACATGGGCGATAGATCCAGGCCTCATTCCCCGATCATCTTCACCAACACCCGTTTCCTGCGCCCGCCATCGAACTCCCCATAGAATATTTGTTCCCAGGGACCGAAATCGAGTTTCCCTTCGGTGATGGCCACCACCACTTCACGTCCCATGATCTGCCGCTTGATATGCGCATCGGCATTGTCTTCCCCGGTATCGTTATGGTGATACTGTCGGATCGGCTCGTGTGGGGCCATTTTTTCCAACCAGGTTTCATAATCCTGGTGAAGTCCCCGCTCGTCATCATTGATGAACACCGAAGCCGTGATATGCATGGCGTTGACGAGGGCCAGACCTTCCCTGATACCGCTTTCGCGCAGACAGTCTCGTACTTGGGGTGTGATATTGATAAAGGCACGCCGGGAAGGCACATGGAACCAGAGTTCCTTGCGATAGCTTTTCATGGGATGAATCCTCTCCGCGGAGGCAACATATCGTTAATAGAATTTCGATCTTTGATCTCTCTGATGGGCTTCGTAACTTAACGGATCGATCCGTCTATTTCGGTGTACGCACGCTCTCCCGCAGGATGATGCCGGTCTGGATCGCCTGAATGGTGGGAACGATCTGATTCAACATCCGCGCCCAAGTCGCGAGGCTGGTGGGGGGGACGTAGACGATGTCGCCGGGCTCCAGTTGGATGTCCTGGGCCTGACCGGCGATCACCTTGTTGAAGTCGCTGACGATCAGGGTCGGGTTGTTCAAGGCGCCGCGGACGATGTGGATGCGGGAGATGTCGGCATCCTTGGTGAAGCCTTCGGCCAGGGCCAGGGTACGGGACATCGGCATCTCCTCGCGGAAGGCGAACAGGGCCGGCGCGTTGACCTCGCCGATGATGTAGACCTCCTTCGACAGCCCCGAGGGGATGCTGATGTAGTCCCCGGGCTGGAGTTCGATGTTGAAGCGCATATCCCCCTGGCGCACCAGGCGCACGAAGTCCACCGGGAGCCACCGACCCTGGCGGGAGATGAAGGCATGGGTGAGATCGGCGAGTTCCACCGAACTGGCGCGAAACTGGCCTTTGTTCAGCCCTCCCGCCTTGGCCAGGGCATCGGCGATGGTGACCCTGGTCTGCAGGGGATAGACCCCCGGATGAACTACCTCTCCGTAGATGGTGTAGTGCAGGCTGTTGAACTGCAACACGATCACCGAAACCTTGGGCGCCAGAAGATATTTGCGTAGTCGTTCGGTGAGATCCTGGGTCAATTCGTCCACCGTGCGCCCCTCGGCCTGGACGTCGCCCACCAGGGGAAAGGAGATCCTGCCGTCCGGGCGCACCGGGATGGTGTCGAGACTCAGATCCGGTTCGTCGTAGACCGAGATCTTGAGCACATCGGAGCGACCCAGTCGCGGCAGGGATTTGGTCTCCGCCAGCCGTCGCCCGAGTTCCGCCAACTGTTCTTCCGTGCTTTGGCGTTGGCTGATCTCCAGCGGCGGTTCCAGCGGCTTGGGTGGCGGCGGGGTTGGCGCTGGTGGTGGCGTGGCGCAGCCAACGATCAGAAGACCAAGGAGGATCAGGATGGAGCTGTGGCTAGAGGGCATGGGGCTTGGCTTCCGGGGTGGAGGCAGGGATGGCGGAGGTCTTGGCTCGGCGCCTGAACAGCGATCGGCGGCCTTTCTTGGCGACGAATTGGGGTTGGCCGCTGAGGAAGTCGGGAGGGACGTCCGCGATCGCCAGGGCGCGGATCTCGACACCCCGGGCGCGGAGCCGCTCCAGGGTCTCCTTGAGTTCGGCGCGTCGGCTCCGTCCGCTCCGGGCGACGAGCAGGGCGTTGCCGACGAGGGCGGCGGCTTCCAGCACGGTTTCCTGGCTGGACAGCGGCGGCAGGTCGTAGATGAGATGACCAGCGGACTGATTCAGGGCGGTGACCAGGGTCGCGAACCGCCGACCACCGAGGGCGGCCAGGTCCTCCTCTCCCTCCGGCTGGGCGCTGCCGGCGGGAAGCAGCCGCAACCAGGGATTGGCGGTGGGGTGGATGGCCGCCGGCGTCTGCAAGCCGTCCCGCACCACCTCCAGCAGGCCGGGGCGGTCGGGGTTCAGGCCCAGAAGTCGAGCCGGTCGCTCCCCCGCCTGACCGCGCGGATCGGCGTCGATCAGCATCACCCGCCGTTCCTTGATGGCCAGGGACTGGGCCAGGTTGACGGCGGTAAGTGTGCGCCCGGCTTCGGGTTCCAGGCTGATGACGGCGAGGGTGCGCCAGTCCTCGGCCTCCAGCTTGGTATCCAGATCGTTGACGAGGCGACGGAACAGGGTGGCCAGGGGGGCCATCGGCGCCTTGGGGTCGATGATCTTGGACGCTTCGGGAGGCAGGCGCTCGATCTCGATGGCCAGCTCCACCCCGGCGAGGTCCATGAGATCACGCCGGGTACGCAGATAGGGATCGAAAAACTCCAGCAACAAGGCGATGAAGACCCCGGCGCCGAGGCCGAGCACCACCCCGGCGATGACGATGAGTTTCTTCGGCGAACGCATGGGCTCGCTCGGGGGGGTGGCCCGTTCGATGATCTCGAAGGCCGCCTCGTTGCGCTGCATCGCCAGCCTGGCCTCTTCGGTGCGGGTGGCGAGTCCGGCCTCCAGGGTCTCGGCGGCGGTGAGTCGGGCGCTGATGAGCTTGAACTCCTTTTCCTTGCCGGAAAGAAACTCGAGCTTGTCCTTCATGCCCCGCAGGGTGGTATCGAGGGCATCGACCTGGGCCTCCGAGACGCGGATCTTGTCTTCCATCTCTTGCAGGCGCAACTGCAAGTCGGTCTTCAGGGTGTTGGGCGAATAGGTGTTTTCCGGCACCGCCTCGTCGTTGCTCTCGGCGATCATCTGCTGCAACACCGAGATGCGATTCGCCAGTTTGATCACCTTGGGATTCTCATCGGTGTAGCGGCTGCGCGCCTCCTGCATCTGCCACTGATACTCCGCCAGGCGCTGCTTGAGCGGGCTGCGATAGACGGTGGAGGTGACGATCATCTCCGGCTGCTGGCCGATCTTGCCGCTGAGTTGCTCCCTGGCCAGGTGCATGGCCTCGGTCTCCGCCACCCTGGTCCGATACTCGCTTTCCAGCCGCGACAGATCGGCGAGCCGCACCTTGGTCTCGGTGTCGAAGTCGACCACCTTGGTGAGACGTTGGAACTCCAACAACTCGGCGCTGATGAGGCGCTTGCGTTCCCGGGCCTCGCGGAGCTGGGCGTCGTAGTAATTGAATGTGTCCTCGGCGTCCTTGCGGCGGATACCGCGACTGCGGTCGACGAAGACCTCAGCCGCCAGATTGGCGAGGGTGGCGGCGATCCGGGGGTCGTTCCAGGCCACCTCGATATGGAAGATGTTCGAATCCTTGCCCAGGGTGACGTCGATGGCGGCGGCCAGGGTGCCGGGCTGGGTGGAGATCTGGGCGCGTTGCATGATCTGCTCCAGGGAGCTGGGTAGCTTGAGGGTGTCGAGCAGGGTTTTGAGATTGTATTGCTGGGGTTTGAAGGGTTGTCCGGCGCTGATCGAAAACTGGTCTTGATGGGTGTGCATGATCAGGGCCACTCCGGCCTCCCATTGGCGCTTCACCAGGGTGAAGGCGAGGCCGCCGAAGAGCAGGCTGATGCCGAGGGCGATGGCGAGAATAAGATATTTCCGGGCCCAGAGACCGCGCACGAAACGCATGATGTCGAGGCCGGGACCGGCCTTGGCGGCGGCCTTCTCGTCTTCCAGCCCGGGAAACATGGGAAAAGGTGGCTGGGACGGCGAGGACGCCTTTTTCTCTTCCCGAACCGGCGGCGGCGCTTCGGTTTCCATGCCACCCAGGCTCCAGGCCGCTTCCCCGAGCGCGCTCGTCGCCGGGCTGTGACCGGCCTGGGCGACGTCGCCGTCCCGGCGACCGCGCAGGCTGAACTCCTCAGTCATAGGCGTCCGGGCTGGTCTCGAACAGACCGCCATGGCGTCGCAGATCCTCGATGACCGCGCCGATGGAAGTCGGAGTAAAGGAATCCTCGCCGCGCAGCCTGACATGCTCCAGGGCGAGCTTGCAGAGGCGGTTGATCTCCCGGGGGATGCCGCGACTGGCGCGATAGAGCAGGGCGAGCGCCTCGGGGCCGATGGGGAGGCGACCTTGATAGCCGGCCACATGGAGACGGTGCTCGATATAGCGACCGATCTCCTGGGCCGAGAGGGCGCTGAGGTGATAGCGCAGGCTCACCCGCTGGTCGACCTGGGGCAGTTGTCGCAGGCGTCCGCGCATCTCCGGCTGGCCGATGAGGATGATGGTGAGAAAGTTCTGCCGTTCGGAGGCGATATTGGTCAGACCCTTGACCGCTTCCAGGGTGGGGAGATCCAGTTGTTGCGCCTCATCCAGGAGGATCACCAGATGGCGATCCAGGTTGGCGACCTGCTCGGTCAGGGTGCGCTTGAAGGCGGAGAGGCGGGAATAGCGGTCGGGCAGGTCCCGCGCCTGGAGGCGCTCGCTCCGCATCTGGCTGATGATCTCCAGCAGGAGGTCGTCGAAGCCGAGCAGGGCATTCTCCAGACTGACGCGGACAAAGCCTTCGCCGGCCAGACGGGCATGTAACAGGGTCCGCAACAGGGTCTTGCCCGAGCCGATCTCGCCGGTGAGCAGCCCCATGCCCATGTTGCGATCCTCGGCGAGGAACACCAGCCGGGACAGAGCCTCGGTATGGCCGGCGGAGGGGAAGAAATATCTGGTGTCACGGGTGTTGTCGAAAGGCTGCCTGGGCGGGTTGAACTCGCTGATCCCAGGTTCTGTACCGCTGCCCATGTCCATCTTTGCCCCGAATTGAACCGATCCGCCTGTGATATTTTCTGAGCCGATGAGTATAAATGACTTTGCTTCCAGGTAAATGGACGCTCAACGGCTCCGGGCAGGGAGCGAAACTGGTCGGTTATTGTTCTTATATAGAGAACAATAGACCAATAAAAGAGGCATTGTTGCCCATTTGAGAACAAAAAATCGGCCAGAAGACCCCGTGCCCGGAAGCGTTGAAGGCGACGAGACAGCGCTCCCGCCGCGAGCTTGGCGCTCCGCATCCTGCCGGGCCATGGTTAGTGGTCGGCCAGCGGGGTTCCGCGTGCTTGGATCGGGTCTTTCGGGAGAGGGTCTCCGGGCCAGCCAAAAGTGCGCAGCTCGGCCCTTGATAATCAATCGGTTAGGTTTTCTTCCTGGACTCGACTTCGGTGGGTTGAAGAGCGGGAATCACGCGAAAGCGGACCTCCCTCCCACCCTTCCCAGGCGGGGCGGGAGAAGAAGCAGAAGCTAGCCTTGATAAGGCTTCTCGTTTATCCTTTCGATCCAATATTGAGTAGGTGTCCCTAAACCGCGACTAGCGCGCGATTTTCACCGTCTCTTCATGTTCGCTCTGCGAAGTAAACTTGAACCCTCAGGCAGCTTGCACTGTATTCGTTTTCCGGCTTTGACTTAAGATGAGGTCTGCGATGAGCCATTCGGCTTTGCCCCCGAAGCAGGGGTTATATGACCCTGCGAATGAGCATGACTCCTGCGGTGTCGGCTTCGTGGCGGATATCGAAGGTCGCAAATCCCATGAGATCGTCACCAAGGGATTAAGCATCCTTGAACGTTTGACGCACCGTGGGGCCGTGGGCGCGGATCCAAAAGCCGGGGATGGCGCTGGCATTCTGTTGCAGATTCCCGATGGATTTTTCCGCGCGGTTTGCAGTCACCCATTCCCTGGGGCCGGTGGCTATGGGGTTGGCATGCTGTTTCTACCTCGGGAACCCCAAGCGAGGGAGCGGCTCCAGCTTCTGGTCGAGGCCCAGGTAACCCGCGCCGGGCAGCATGTGCTGGGCTGGCGTGACGTCCCGGTCGACAATGGCGATCTAGGCGAAAGCGTGTTGCCGACCGAGCCCTTTATACGCCAGGTTTTTATCGGGTGCGGCGAGAATTGCGCCGATCAGGATGTATTCGAACGCCGCCTTTTCATCCTGCGGAAATATATCGAGAACGCCGCCGGTGCCGAGGGATTCGATAGGAAGTCCTTTTATATCGCCTCCCTCTCTTCCCGCACCATAACCTATAAAGGGATGCTGCTTGCCCATCAGGTGGGGAAGTTTTATCTCGATCTGCAGGATGAGCGGGTCACCTCGGCCTTGGCTCTGGTTCATCAAAGGTTCTCGACCAATACCTTTCCGACCTGGGATCTCGCCCATCCCTTCCGCATGATCGCCCATAACGGCGAGATCAATACCTTGCGAGGCAATCTCAACTGGATGGCGTCGCGCAAGCATTCCATGCGTTCGGATATCCTGGGCGAGGATCTCCAGCATATCTGGCCCCTGGTCCCCGAGGGGCAGTCGGATTCGGCCTGTTTCGACAACGCCCTTGAGGTTCTGATCATGGGCGGCTATTCGCTTTCCCATGCCGTCATGATGTTGATTCCCGAGGCCTGGGCCGGAAATCCCTTGATGGATAAGGACCGCCGCGCCTTTTATGAATATCACGCCGCCCTCATGGAACCATGGGATGGACCGGCCGCCGTGGCTTTCACCGATGGTCGGCAAATCGGCGCCACTCTGGACCGCAATGGGCTGCGACCGGCCCGTTACCTGATCACCGATGACGGCCTGGTGGTCATGGCCTCGGAAATGGGGGTCCTGGATATCCCGGAAGAGAAGATCATCAAGAAATGGCGCTTGCAGCCAGGCAAGATGTTTCTTATCGATCTGGAGCAGAAGCGCATCATCGGTGACGATGAATTGAAGGCCGAGCTGGCCCGGCGTAAGCCCTATCAGTCCTGGCTCGACAAGACCCAGATCCGTCTCGATCAGCTCCCCATGGCGGTGACGCCCATGCCACCGGATCCGGAGACCTTGTTGGACCGTCAACAGGCCTGTGGTTATACGCAGGAGGACATCAAGTTCCTCCTCACTCCCATGGTGGTCACCGGGCAGGAGCCGGTGGGATCCATGGGTGCGGACAATCCCCCGTCCGTGTTGTCGAGTCGGGCCAAGCATCTCTCGACCTATTTCAAGCAGAATTTTGCCCAGGTCACCAATCCGGCCATCGATCCGATCCGGGAAGAGTTGGTGATGTCCCTGGTCTCGCTCATTGGTCCGCGTCCGAATCTGCTCGATCTGGGCGAAGCCGACAAGCATAGGCGCCTGGAGGTCGGCCAGCCGATACTGACCAACGCCGATCTCGAACGCATCCGCCATATCGAGGAAACAACCGATGGGGCGTTTCGGACCTATAACATCCATATCACCTTCCCGGTGGATCGTGGCGCCGAAGGGATGGGAAATGCCCTTGAGAACATCTGCCAAGTGGCCGAGAAGGCGGTTTTGGATGGTTACAATATCTTGATCCTGTCCGACCGTCTGGTGGATAAGGACCATATCGCCATCCCGGCCTTGCTGGCGACCTCGGCGGTGCATCACCATCTGATCCGCCAAGGGTTGCGCAATAATTCCGGCTTGGTGGTGGAAACCGGGGCCGCCATCGAGATTCATCACTTTTGCGTATTGGCCGGCTATGGCGCCGAGGCGATCAATCCCTATCTCGCCTTCGAAACCATTCAGGATATGTTGCCGAGACTGCCTGAGAAACTCGACTTCAAGGAGGCGCAGAAGCGCTATATCAAGGCCCTGGGCAAAGGGATTCTCAAGGTGATGTCCAAAATGGGCATCTCGACCTACCAGTCCTATTGCGGCGCGCAGATTTTCGATGCCATCGGGCTCTCCGCGGATTTCGTCGAGCGCTACTTCACCGGCACCAACTCCCCTATCGGCGGGATAGGGCTGAGAGAGGTGGCGCGAGAGGCCTTTCGCTGGCATCGGGACGCCTTCGGCGACAATCCCATCTATAAAAACGCCTTGGATGTAGGCGGAGACTACGCCTTCAGGTTGCGCGGCGAGAATCATGTCTGGAAACCGGATACCATCGCCAAGCTTCAACATGCCAGCCGCACGAACGATTGGGCGACCTATGAGGAATACAGCCGGGCGGTCAATGAGCAGAATGAGCAGCTACTTACCCTGCGTGGGCTGTTTGAATTGGTATGGGCCGAGACGCCGCTGTCCCTGGATGAGGTCGAGCCTGCCGCCGAGATCGTCAAACGTTTTGCCACCGGGGCCATGTCATTCGGCTCCATCTCCTATGAGGCGCATTCGACGCTCGCCAAGGCGATGAACGCCATCGGCGGCAAATCCAATACCGGCGAGGGCGGAGAGGAACCCGAGCGATTCCAGCCCTTGGCGGATGGATCGCCCAATCCCTCCCGCTCAGCGATCAAACAGGTCGCCTCCGGGCGCTTCGGGGTGACGACCGAATATCTGGTCAATTCCGATGACATCCAGATCAAGATCTGTCAGGGCGCCAAGCCAGGAGAGGGGGGGCAACTGCCTGGACACAAGGTGAGCCGTCAAATCGCCCGGGTCCGGCACTCCACGCCCGGGGTGGGATTGATCTCGCCGCCTCCGCACCACGACATTTATTCCATCGAGGATCTGGCCCAACTCATCCACGATCTCAAGAACGTCAATCCCAAGGCACGAATCTCGGTCAAGCTGGTATCCGAGGTGGGCGTGGGCACGGTGGCGGCCGGGGTGTCCAAGGCCCATGCGGATCATGTCACTATCGCCGGCTACGATGGGGGTACCGGCGCTTCACCGCTGGCGTCCATCAAGCACGCCGGTTCTCCCTGGGAGATCGGTCTGGCCGAGACCCATCAGACCCTGGTGATGAACCGGCTGCGGGGGCGTATCTCGGTGCAGGCCGATGGCGGTATGCGAACCGGACGTGACGTAGTCATCGCCGCACTCTTGGGTGCGGACGAGTTTGGTTTCGCGACGGCTCCGCTCATCGTCTCGGGCTGCATCATGATGCGCAAGTGTCATCTGAATACCTGTCCGGTCGGGGTCGCGACCCAGGACCCCGAGCTGCGCAAGCGATTTACCGGCAAGCCCGAGCACGTCAT
>JBPOHE010000124.1:0-14186 GCA_052035915.1 Pseudomonadota bacterium | reverse complement strand
GGCGTATTCCCATTCCGCCTCGGTGGGCAGGCGGTAATGCTGGCCGGTCTTCAGGGACATCCAGTGGGCATAGGCGCGGGCGTCATTCCAGCTTACGCAGACTACCGGGTCGTCCTCGGATTGGGGGAAGCCCGGCTGGCGCCAGTTGTATCGGGAGTCTCGCTCCACTTGCTGCTTTGCCTCTACCCAGATCCAGCACCCCCGCGCCTTGCCATCCTCACCTGGGCGCTCGGCCTCGGTCAGGTAGCCTGTTTCATCGACAAAGACGCGAAACTCCTCCACCCTGACCTCACAGCGGCCAATAGCAAAGGGCCGTGGCATCGCCACGCCATGGCGGGGTCCCTCGCTCGATATGCGCTCTGGCTCAGAATCGGGCGAGCCCATGAGAAAGCGCCCGGGTTGGATCAACACCATCTCCGGACCCTGGCCGGCACCGCTGGAACAGGGACGTGGGGGTTCTTGGGCCAGCAACGGCAAGGGAGCAACAAACCAGAGCGCCGCACCAAGGGCTAGAAGCGCCCGGGACCTTCGGCCAAGCCTACCAGCCCCGGGCGCCAGCCTTCCCTGGGGATCTCTTCGGCGACCGCCCTCCTTGCGGGGCGCAGGACCATCGGTCATGGACACCCGCCGGCACTCCCTCCCGCTCCTTGAAGCGGACGGTTCTGGCCATGGTGGCGGGCGTACTGGCGAGACGAAAACCAAGGTTGTTGTTCGCTTCATCCGTGGTGTTCCTGTTGCGGTTGGCCGACCGAAGCCTGTTCGGGTTGTTGTTCCAGCCGCCGCCGCGAACCACGCGCCGGGCCTCGCCTGACCGGCAGCCCAGGGACAATGCTACCCGATCCCTCATCAAACGCCATCTGGCCGACGCGTACAGGAGCGGGATTCTGCCGATTGCCTAAGGGAACCATTGGTGGTGCTTCCTCTCGCCAAGAAAAAAGAAAAGCAGCCCAATCTATCAACATAAACATTGTTTATACACTTACGGACAAATACAATGAGGGTATCCCCCAAAGGTTTGTGCCTCATATACTTTTTCAGGCACCCTATCCTCAAGGCAAATTATTTATTAGCCATATCTTCTGGGCACTCATTGAAATCAGGTCTTTTATTACCGCAAAAATCTTGTCCACCATTGAGAGATTTTCCATCAAATTTCGCAGTAATGACCTTTGTTTTTGTGACATCTGTTCTAGCATTATCACAGGCTTTCATCGCTGATATTTTACACTTCGCTTCTGAATCTGCCTTTCCATCTTCATCACACTCTTGTTTGCCATCGCATTTTTTATATGATTCAATTTCTTTCCCTCGACATGCAATTCTTTTTACATGTATCACACATTTTGATTGTGATCGTTTACTCTTCTCACCTCCTAAATTTTGATCCTTTACTCCCACCCGTTCCCCTTCTGCCTCAGGCGGGGGAGGTGTGTAATTAGCTATTTTTGATTTATCCTGCGAGAAGGATGCTCTTGGAAGCGCCCGCTCGGCCTGGTCGAGGGGGAGCTTCAGGGAGTCGGTGAAGACACCCCCATGCCCGGGATTGACGAGCCAGACACGGATCTCCCCTGGCGGCGGCTCGGCGAACTGGGCGGGATCGGCTTCCGGGGGCGGCTCCGCAAGCCGATTGGCGATGATCGGCGGCAGGCCCCAGGCCAGATATTCCAGCCGCGCGGCGATGAAGGCGCCGCTTGCCGCCGCTTCGGCATCGCCGATTTGGACGGTGTTGTTGGCGTGATCCGCCACTGGGCCGGTGAAGGCTTTTAGCTCCGCATTGGGAAAACCCCGGGCCAACAGAACCTCCCGCAGACGTTCGGCCAGCCGAAGGGTCTCCGGGGTGTGCTGGATCTCCACCCGGAACCCGCTGTGGCTGAGATCCTCGGTCGCCTGGACCGCGGCTCCGGCCCAGGAGCGCCAAGCCGGCGGGAAGCTCAGGCCCAGCCCCCCTCCCCCATGCCAGACCAGGTACATCAGGGCCAGCAGTGGGAGGCCAAGGCCGAGGGGGGCGAGGAAACCACCGGGTGGACGTCGTGGCAGCCGCCTGGCCAACCACCTGGGGAGCAGGAAGTCCAGCACTCGGGGACGCAGGACGGTATCGAGAAAGATACGATCCTGGAGGACAGCTTGGGGACCGGAAAATCGAACCAGATCCCGCAACCAGGAATCCATACACCCCCGCGCCAAAGGACCTGGCCGTCGCCGGGGAACGGCCACCGGCAGACGCACCTCTTCCTCCCCGTCCACGCTGGCCCGCACCAGGAGTTCGCGGTAGATGTCGCTGAACCGTCGCGCCTGGGGCGGCGGGGAGCGCTTGAACAGGGCCAGGCGCAACCAGGCCGGGAGCTGGCCGAGACGCAGCCAGGGTAAGCGGGCGAGTCGTAATAAACGCGGGGCTCGCGACTCTGGCGGTTCCTCGGGAAAGAGGGCCTGGTCGAGAACGCGGGTGAGGCCGGGATGCAGCTCGGGATACCTGGCGGCGGCGGCTAGCAGCAGCCAGCCTCTGGGTCCCAACCAGGCCTCCAGGGAGGAGAGCAGTTGTTGCTGATCCGCAGGCTCTGGGGCTGGATCCAGGACCACATGGGTGCCGAGGAGCCCGGGGAGTTCCGGGTCGTGGAGCTCCAGCGGTGCGACCGGGGCGCGGGCCAGGTGGCCGGCGAGGCGCATCAACCCGGCCTCGCCGAAGGGGGCCAGGACCAGCCCACTCGCCTCCAGGGCGGCGCGCCAGGGGCCGGGGATGGAACGAGTGGCGAGCAGGGCCCGGCGCGGCCAGAGGGCGAGAACCTCGCTCCAGTCGGCGAGACGCCCGCTCCAGGGTTCGAGCCAGGGGCTGGGGTCGCCGATGATGAGTAAGCGCGACCCGGGATGGCGAGCGGCCAGATCCGCGAGAGACAGCGGGCGCCCGCGCGGGCCCTGGACGCGGGCGGGATGGCGCTGGTAGGCGTAACGCTGGACTTCGATGCCGGCGCCGCGAAGTCTCCCAATCAAGGTCTCACCCAGAACGGCGAGGTGATCGCTACGATGGAGAAATTCCACCAGCACCACCAGGTCCGGGACTCGGGGCAAGTCACGGTAGACCGGGGTGAACAGCCCATTGTCGCGGGCGCTCCGCTCGACGGTGGCGGACTCGTTCAGTCGCGCCGTGGTCACCGTGACCGTTGTATGCAGCCGCGCCAGGGCGGTCCGCAGCTCGGGCCCCGTAAAGAGATCATCATCGCCCTCCGCCAGGGTGATATGGCGTAACGGCGAGTCGACCTCACCGCGACGGTAGCGCAATACGTCGCGGCGTCGCCGGATACGCCAGGCCAGGACGGTCAACAGGAACAGCAGGGGCAGGATGGGGACCAGCCAATCCGCCACCGCCAGCCAACGACGGGCCTCCGGGCTGGGTAGCGGGATCTCGGGTGGCGTCCTCGGCAACACGGGCTCCAGCTCGAGTTGCAGGTAGTCTTGTGAGCCCTCCACCGGCGACGCCCGGGGCGGCTGGGAAACGGGCGATGGCGCCAGGATGCTTGGCGGCCTCGGTGGTGACAACCATAGGTACAGGCCGAGAGCGGCCACGGCGATGGACATCCCCAGTCCAGCCAGCACCGGCCAGAGAGGGGTCTTTGGCGGCAGAGGTCGCAATGGCTGTTCGGAGACGGGGGATGGGCCTTGGATTTGGACATCCCTGGGGGCGGCGCCCCCCAGCCATTGGGCAAACACCTTGGTGAAGCGCCGTTGCTCGTCGGCGGAGCGACAGAACAGCGGCGCGAGGAATGGGCGCAGCTCCTGGGGATCGGCGGGGAGCCGATGGCTGGCAGCGAGCGCGGCGAGGAGATCATGGACATTCTGCCAACGGTCGGCTCCGGTCGGGAAGCCTTCGGCGCGCAGCCGATGGTCCAGATCGGCGAGGCGGGCCCAAGGTCCGGACCCGGGTCCCCCGACCCCGGCTGACGGATCGCTGCCAGGATCAGGCAGGCTCACGGGCGGCTTCCCTGACTCAGCGTCCCGGGTTAGCCGCCGAGCGCCTCTCCCGCCAACGCTTGATCAGGTTCTCGGCCTGGGCCTGGTCGGCCTGGTTCTTGAACAGGAGGCTACGGGTGCGGGCAAGGAAAAGGCTCTGGTCAAGCCCCTCGATGCCGTTCGGCGCTACCTCTCGATCAGTCGGAACCAGGGCATCGAGCCAGTTGAGCAGTTCGGCCAGGGAGGGATGGTGGCCGAGCCCCTGGGCTTCGCGGCGCAGGAAGCGATAAAAGTCCATCATCTCCGCAAACAGCCGGTCGCCACCTCCGGCGAAGCGGCTACCCAGGCGGCGTCTGACGATGTCTTCGATGGTGACCCGCCCGTCCGGCTGAAGGTCCTTGAGGTCCTGGCGAAATGGCGGGAGTTCCAGATGGTGATAGACGCAACGACGCAGGAAGGGTTCGGGGAGGGCCTTCTCGGAATTGCTGGTGATCACCACGATGGGACGGCCAGTCCGCTGCTCGGAGGATGATAACTCGACCATGGGCATGGGATTGCGGTCGTCCGCCAGCTCCGGGATGGAAAAACGCATGCGATCGATCTCATCCAGGAGATCGTTGGGGACATCTCGCGGTGCCTTGTCGATCTCGTCGATGAGCACCACCGACCGCGTCGGTCGCCCTGGATGCTGCAGAGCGGCAAGAGGCAGATGAAGTTGCCCCTCTTCCTCGCCATGGGCATAGTCCCTGGGTTTGGCATGCAGGATGGCCCGCCCCAAGGCGGCGAAGGTGATGAAGCGACGCGGGTCAGCGGCGCGTCCCTCGGTTTGGCTGGCATGGAAACGCCCCACGGTATCGAAGCGATAGAGGAGATCCCGCGCCTGGGTATCCGACTTGACGATGAAATCAGTCAGCGGCAGTCCCAGTTCCCAGGCGATGCTATGGGCCAGGCGCGACTTGCCGGAACCCGGCTCACCAGTGAGCAACAGCGGCATGCCGAGTATCAAGGCGGTATCGACGGCCGCCCGCAGCTCGAGTCCGGCCAAATAATGCTCTGGATTCCGCATGGCGTCCGGGTCAACGGCGGGCAGCCGTGCGGCGGCCTCGGGGCGTTGTCTGCCATCGCCGTGGTACAGGGGGGTGGCGGTCATGGTCGGTCTCCGGGGGTGGCGGCGCAGACCGCCGGGTTAAGGATTGAGATGGCGGCACGGCGCGCCCGTCGGTAGCGCACGCGAACGGCATCGGTTGGAAAAAGAGGTTCCAGCGCGTTTCGCAAATGCTGAATGAGGCCTCTCTCCAAGGGGTGGCCCCCTCGCTCCAAATTGTCCAGCCAGTGCTCGATGTCCACCTGACGGAGTACGGTCAGGGCACCCAAGGACAGGTGTTGCTCATGGCGTGGCCACCGAGGTACGCGGAATCGATTCAGGAAACGGAAACGCCCCAAGCCTGTTTCCTGATAGAGGCAGGCGAAGACGAAGAGGACCTGGACCTCAGGCCGGAGGCTGTGTAGGCGAGTAAAGTCCGCGATGGCCCCAGCGATGAAATCTGGAATGCTCGATCCCAATCCGGCCATATCGAGTTCGCAATACAGGATCCGCGACATGGGCCTCCCGGTGGGCGATCCCTGGTTCATCCAGTGCAGGATCCGGTCGATTTCCTCGGTGGCCTGGCGGCCGAAGGCATCCGGAGGGGTGACATGGTCCACCAAGGCCACCCACAACCCATGGGCGTCGTAACGAGTTGGAGCAAGGACGGTTAGGAATTCCCCGGGCGACAGAGTCCCGGGGAAGGAGCGCCAAGCGTTTACCTCCAGGGCCAGGTGCTCGGCAAAAGCTCGGGGGCAATCGTTCAGACAAGCCTCGAAGGTGATAAAGGCGAATCCCCGTCTTCCGTCCAGCCGTGAGGTGAGCCGCTGCAGATGGTCGAGGTGGTCCATGGTACTGGCGAGCCAGTCCGGAGTGCCTGAAGCAGCGGCGGGCGAGCACCGTCCCTGATCCGGAGGATAGTCGAGCAGCCGCTTCTCTAGTGGCGGGTTGAAGTTGGCGCAGCTCTTGATACAGACCGCATGACCGTGGGTACCGCTACGCTTGATATTGATGCAGCCGACCACGGTCCCAGTGTTGGGGTCGTATACTGGAGACCCGCTATACCCCTCTTCGAGGGCACGAAAGCGATCTGGGTCCAACTCCAAATCTAGATACCAAGCCCTGGCTTGGCTTGGTTGACGAACTATCCGCACTGGATTGTTGTCACGAACAGTGCCCGAGAGTGGTCTATTGGTAGCGCTTTTATTCTCCCCTGGGATGGCGTTCGTGTAGCCTGCGCTCTCAATTCGCAGACCCCGCGCGGCAGGCCGCTTCCCCAAAGCGAGAGGCTCGACTTCGAGCTTATCCACGCTCAACACCGCCAGGTCGAGCACATCGTCGCCCTGCAAGAGAATCTCCGCTGACTTCCCGTTGACCTCTATGAGCGTGGGCGCGTCGGGTTCCCGGGGCCGTTCCCCCACAAGGCTGTCCACGACATGCTGACAGGTGAGCACATAGCGACGCCCGCTACGGTCAGAGTGAAAAACGAAGCCAGTACCAAACCCGTCGTTGCCCGGGTCTGTACTGGTGAGCAGGACGATGGAATCTTTCCAATCGGCCATCCGTGCCGACTTCCTGTCAGGGGTTTGTGCTGGGTCGCACGATGAGCTTGAAGCTCAGGTTGGCGCTTCCCGTGCCGCTGGCGATAAAGAGGTTACCCTGAGCCTCGAAGCCGAGGGCCAGGGAGATCTCGACCTTTTCGATCGTCAGATCGCGGTTGAGTTCGGCCCAGACAGAGGTAACCGGAGCCACCGCCTTGCGCAACAACCCCTCGACCTGATCCATGGCCAGCTCCACCTTCTTGGCCGCCCCCGCCGAAATCCGCTGGGGGACATCCCCTTCGGTCTCCACCTCCACCAAAAGACCATCATTCAGTTTGATCAACTTCCTCGCCATGCTTGATTTCCTTGACTGTTGCTGGTCCCCATAGACTACCGAGACACTGGTTAAACGACAATCAGGCTCACAGGGACAAGGGGGAGGGATGGAGCGAGGCTCAGGGGTTTGCCTCCCGGCGCTGAGGCGTGGCCTACAGTCACTTCGCTTTGTCACCTGAGCCTACATCCGCCTCCATTGCGGCGAACCGGATCTGGACCTGGAACCAGCTTTCAACCCCTCTCGGGGATTACGCCGTCGCGGCCTTGGATGACCAGTTGTCGCCGCCGAGTGAAGGCCGGCTGGAGATACCCGTCGCCTATCGGCTGGACAACTGAGTCCGGTTTGGACCCGATACCGATGACAGCTATGCCGCTTTTCTCTCGACTG
Organism: Pseudomonadota bacterium; assembly: GCA_052035915.1. GTDB lineage: Bacteria > Pseudomonadota > Gammaproteobacteria > Chromatiales > Chromatiaceae > JBPOHE01. Next base: position 6,895 of record JBPOHE010000124.1, on the reverse strand, counting down.
GGGGCAAATCGTCCGAGGCCGAAGAAAGGCGGCAGGACGGCGCTTGACGCCTCAATACCACTCTATTTCAACCCGGAGAGCGAACAACGGCTCCCGGGCATGGGCGTTTTTGATCGATTTTTGTTCTTTTTTAGAGAACAATACAGCTATATAGTGAGGCTCTGTTCTTCTGTAAAGAACAATAAATGGCCGTTTTGCGTCGATGCCCGGTAGGCCGAGTGATGAGAGCGGCCTCTTCTGCCTGATAGTAGCGGTGCTTCCTGGGCTAGACCCAAGGACGCGCTTGATCACAGCCTCAAGGTGCTCTAATTTTAGAAATAATGGCAAATTACTCCCTATATGGAGCAGCCGACATGAGCGCCATACCGCAACCCCAGACAGGGATCGATCCACAACGGCTGTCCAGCGCCGCCCTCCAGGCCTTTTTCAACCTCTCCGCACGCTGGGGACTCAGCGCGGCACAGGAGCGGGTTTTGCTCGGCAGTCCGCCGGAGTCGACCTTCTTCAAGTGGAAGGCGGAGAAGACCGCGCGGCGGCTGACGCGGGATGTGCTCGATCGCATCAGCTACCTGCTGGGAATCTACAAGGCGCTGCACATGCTCTTGCCCTCCCCGCGGGCGGCCGACGACTGGGTGAAGCAGCCCAATGCCGCATCGCTGTTCCACGGCCAGTCCGCGCTCGAGCGGATGCTGGGCGGGAGCCTGGTCGATCTGGCGGATGTGCGGCGGTTCCTCGATGCCCAGCGGGGGCTCTGATCCGCGGATGCCGCCCCTCGCGGAGCTGGACTGGGAACACCAGTACCGGGTCATCCCCTCGGCGTTTCCACCCATCAACTTCTTCGAGACCCTGGTGGAGCCCGGGTTGATGGAAGAGCTGTTCTATCTCGAAGGGCTGACCAACGACCGCTTGCGAGACGAGGCGGGGGATATCCGCTTGGTGGACCCCGAGGACCGTGTCAGCGGTCCCGGGTCATCGCCCCTGATGGCCGCCTTCACCCATATCGGTGCGGAGAGTCGATTCAGCGACGGCCGCTTTGGTGTCTACTACGCGGCCAAGACGCTCTACACCGCCATCGAAGAGACGAAATTCCACCGCGCCAGGTTTCTGGCCTACACCCGGGAAGCTCCCGGCGAGATCGATATGCGGGTGTACCTGGGGGAGGTCGCCAAGCCCCTGCACGATGTGCGGGGAGCGGAATACGATCACCTGCACGCCCTGGACGATTGGCGACCATCCCAAGCCTTCGGCCTGGAGATGCGGACGGCGCGTTCCTGGGGGATTGTCTATCGGTCGGTGCGGGACCCGGGAGGTGAGTGCCTGGCGGCCCTCAGACCGCCAGCGGTCACCATCCCGCAGCCGGGTCCCCACCTCTCTTATGTTTGGGACGGCGCCCGGATCGCTCAGGTGTACCGGAAGACGCGAATCCTCTAGGGGACGGCCACGAGCCGGCCCGCGATGGCAAGCACCCCATTGGTCTTGGCCTGCCGTCGTGGTAGTGCACCGCGAAGGGAGAACATGGGATTTCCCCGACCGGGGCACTATACTCAGCCGCCTTTTTCGCTGCTGGAGATGCAACCCTGGCCTCCCTGGTTCGTTCGATCGCCACCGTAGGTTCCAATACCCTCTTGTCCAGGGTATTGGGCTTTGTCAGGGACATGGTGATGGCGCGGGTATTCGGCGCCGATGCCGGAACCGATGCCTTTCTGGTCGCCTTCAAGATCCAATTTCCTTCGCCGCCTGTTCGCCGAGGGCGCCTTTTCCCTCGCCTTCGTGCCCGTGCTCACCGAGTACTGCACCCTGCGCCCTTACGTGGAGCTGAAACGCTTCGTCGACGATGTGGCGGGTACCCTGGCCGCCGTTCTCTTGTTAGTGACCACCTTGGGCATACTCGGCGCGCCCTTGCTGATCAGCCTCTTCGCCCCGGGCTTTCTCAACCGGCCGGTGCAATTCGGCCTGGCGGTGGAGATGTTGCGGCTCACCTTTCCCTATCTGTTTTTCATCTCCCTGACCGCCTTTGCCGGCGGCATCCTCAACGCCCATCGCCGCTTCGGCGTACCGGCCTTCACCCCGGTATTGCTCAACCTGGCGATGATCGCCGCGGCCCTCTGGCTCACGCCCTATGTCTCGACGCCCATCCTGGCCCTCGCCTGGGGGGTACTGATCGCCGGCGTCGTCCAGCTCGGCTTCCAGGTGCCTTTCCTGCGCCAGTTGAAGTTGCTGCCCCGGCCAAGACTCGCCTGGCGGGATCCCGGGGTACGCCGCATCGGCCGGCTGATCCTCCCGGCCCTGTTCGGCGTCTCGGTGTCCCAGTTGAATCTGTTGCTGGATACCCTCATCGCCTCCTTCCTGGTCGGCGGTAGTATCTCCTGGCTCTATTACTCGGATCGGCTGATGGAATTCCCCCTGGGCATCCTTGGCGTGGCCCTGGGCACCGTGATCCTGCCGAATCTGTCGCGGAACCATGCCGAGCAATCCCATGAGCAATTTTCCCGCACCATCGACTGGGCCCTGCGCTGGGTGTTGTTGCTGGGCCTGCCGTCGGCGGTGGGGATGTTGGTGCTGGCCGGTCCCATGTTCGCCGCCCTCTTCTATTCCAAGGCCTTCACCGCCGAGGACGTGCTCAAGGCCAGCCAAAGCCTGCAAGCCTATTCGTTCGGGCTACTCGGCTTCATGTCGATCAAGGTATTGGCCCCCGGATTCTATTCCCGCCAGGACACCCGTACCCCGGTGCGCATCGGTGTCATCACCATGATCGTCAACATGGCCCTGAACCTGGCCCTGATGTTCCCCCTGGGGCATGTGGGGCTGGCCCTGTCCACCACCCTTTCGGCCTCGCTCAACGCCGGACTGCTCTATCGCCAGTTGCGGCTCCAGGGGGTCTATCGCCCGCAGCCGGGATGGGGACGGCTGTTGCGGCAGGGGGTCCTGGCCGCTCTCCTCTTGGGGGTGGTGTTGAGCCTCGGTGGAGTGGGCGATCTCTCGGTCTGGCTGGCCTGGTCCACCACCGAGCGGGTGCTGCGCCTGGTGTTCTGGATCCTGGTCGGCGTGGCGGTCTACGGGCTGGCCCTGCTGGCCCTGGGGGTGCGCCCGCGCCACCTGACCAGTCGCGATCTCTAATTCATCCGCGCCTTTGCCAATCGGAGACGGAACCGCCATGAGCGAGACCCTCAACCCAAGCCTGGAAGGGGTAGAGCGCATCCCGCTGAAGACCTTCAGCGAGAAGGCCTACCTCGACTATTCGATGTACGTCATCCTCGACCGCGCCCTGCCCCACCTCGGCGACGGGCTCAAGCCGGTGCAACGGCGCATCCTCTACGCCATGTCCGAACTGGGGCTCTCGGCGGCGGCCAAGCACAAGAAATCCGCCCGCACCGTGGGCGACGTGCTGGGCAAGTTCCACCCCCACGGCGACAGCGCCTGTTACGAGGCCATGGTGCTCATGGCCCAGCCCTTTTCCTATCGCTATCCCCTGATCGACGGTCAGGGCAACTGGGGCTCGCCGGACGATCCCAAGTCCTTCGCCGCCATGCGCTATACCGAGGCGCGGCTGACTCCCTACGCCGAGGTGCTGCTCGGGGAACTGGGCGAGGGGACGGTGGACTGGGTGCCGAACTTCGACGGCACCCTGGAGGAACCGGCGCTGCTGCCGGCACGCCTGCCCAATCTACTGCTCAATGGGACGACAGGGATCGCCGTGGGCATGGCGACGGATATCCCACCCCACAACCTGCGCGAGCTGGTCGAGGCCGTCATCCATCTGCTGGATAACCCCGAGGCCGACATCGCCCAGTTGTGTCGTTTCCTCCCCGGCCCGGATTTTCCGACGGAGGCGGAGATCATCACCCCGAGGGCCGAGTTAACCGCCATCTACCAGACCGGCTATGGCTCGGTTCGCCTGCGCGCCCGCTATGAGCGCGAGCAGGGGGATATCATCGTTACCGCCCTCCCCTACCAGGTCTCCGGAGCGCGGGTGATGGAGCAGATCGCCACCCAGTTGCGGGCCAAGAAGCTGCCCATGGTGGAGGATCTGCGGGACGAATCCGACCACGAAAATCCCACCCGGCTGGTGATCGTGCCCAGATCCAACCGGGTCGATGTCGATCGACTCATGTCCCATCTCTTCGCCACCACCGACCTGGAACAGAGTTACCGGGTCAATGTCAACCTCATCGGCCTGAACGGTCGCCCCCAGGTGAAGAACCTGCGGGAACTCCTCGGCGAATGGCTGGTGTTCCGCACCCGGACGGTACGCCGCCGTCTGCAACACAATCTCGACAAGGTTCTCGCCCGCCTGCATGTGCTCGATGGTCTGCTGATCGCCTATCTCAACATCGACGAGGTGATCGCCATCATCCGCTACGAGGACAATCCCAAGGCGGAACTGATGCGGCGTTTCGGCCTCAGCGACATCCAGGCCGAGGCCATCCTCAATCTGCGCCTGCGCTACCTGGCCAAGCTGGAGGAGTTCAAAATCCGCGGCGAACAGGCGGAATTGTCCGCCGAGCGGGATCGGTTGCAGGGTCTCCTGGGTTCGGAGACCAAGCTCAAAAATCTCATCAAGGAGGAACTCCGGGCCGATGCCGCCAAATACGGCGATGCCCGCCGCTCCCCGCTGGTGGAACGCCATCCGGCCGTCGCCCTGGAAGAAAACGATCTGCTCCCCTCGGAACTCCTGACCGTGGTCTTGTCGGAAAAGGGCTGGGTGCGGGCGGCCAAAGGCCAGGAGGTGGACGTCAACGGCCTCAGTTATCGGGTCGGCGACCGCTATCTCGACTCGGTGCGGGTGCGCAGTAATCAGCCGGTGGTGTTTCTCGATTCCACCGGGCGGAGTTATTCCCTGCCGGCCAACAGCCTGCCATCGGCGCGAACCCAGGGCGAACCCCTCACCGGTCGCCTGGAACCGCCCCAGGGGGTGAATTTCATCGCTGTTCTGGCTGGCGAACCCGAGCAACGCTATCTCCTCGCCTCGGATGCCGGCTACGGCTTCGTGGTCAAGCTGCAAGAACTCTACGCCAAGAACAAGGCCGGCAAGCTGGTACTGACCCTGCCGGAAGGTGCCAGGGTGTTGCCGCCGGTGCCCGTCTCCGACCTCGGGCAGGATCGCCTCATGGCGGTCAGCAGCGACGGCTATCTGTTGCTGTTCCCGGTATCCCAGCTCCCGGAGATGGCCCGGGGCAAGGGCAACAAGATCATGGGCATTCCCCCGGCGCGTCTGGCCAATCGCGAGGAGTATCTGACCAGCCTCCTGGTCGTTCCGCCCGGCGTCCAGGTAGTCGCCCAGTCTGGAAAGCGTACCCTGACCTTCAAAGCCGCCGACCTCGAGGCCTACCAGGGGGAACGGGGACGTCGCGGCAACAAACTGCCTCGCGGCTTCCAGCGGGTGGATGCGCTGGAGCTCAAGCCTTGAAACCCGCCTGATCCGACGGCGGCAGGCCGACTTTCCCGGGCCGAGCCGGTGCGGGTGCTGGCAGAGCCCCTCGTCCCCGGATGGCCCTGGCCATACCGGGGTACTCACAACTTGAGACTCGGCACAACACTCCCAATATCCTTTGGTTCATGGGCGAAACCGCCTCATGAACCTTGTCATTCAGGCTCGCAGAATAAGGAACAACCTAATGAAAACATTGACATACCAAAGGATCACAAGTGGAGGGGTGGTATTGCTCGGTCTCTGGCTAAGCGGCTGCGCCGGCGTATCCGGCCCAGGGGGTAACGAAACCGCCGAAAAGACCGCGCAAACCCAAGTCACCGCCCTTCCCTCACCCAAGGTAATCTCCGGGGCCGGGGATATCACCGCCGTCGTCAACCAGTACCGCGCCCTGCTCGGCCCCGACAACGGCGGGGATCCCGGCAGCAAAGCCACTGGCCGCCGGGAGATCAACTGGGACAAGATCCCCGATGAACTGGCCGCCCCCAACCTGCTCCCAGGAGATTTTTTCAATGCCCCCAAGGCGCCGCGCGCCCGGGGAGCCATACTCTCGACACCCGGTCGTGGCGTCCAGGCCAGCGCCGACAGCAACAACCCTACCAAGACGCCGGTACGCTTTGGTCACATCAACCCAAGCTATCCGAAAATCTTCAAGACCTTCAGTAGCGAGCGGCTGTTTTCCCCAATCGGCAGCAATATCGTGGACCTGACCTTCCGCGTCCCCGGGAGCGACACAGCGGCTACAGTACGCGGCTTTGGCGCCGTCTACGCCGATGTGGACGAGGAACATACCGCCTTCGAATACTTCGATGCCCAGGACAAGTCCCTCGGTCGTTTCGCCGTCCCCATCGCCGACAAGGGCCTCTCCTTTTTAGGCGTCGCCTTCGAGCAGCCCATCGTCGCCCGGGTCCGCATCGAATACGGCAGCGTCGCCCTGGGTCCCAAGGACGGTCCGGGCTCGGATGTTTCGGTGATGGACGACTTCATCTTCGGCGAGCCCCAGGCCATCGCCAAGTAATACCCTTTCCGAACAGATTCTTTATTCCGATGAGCGAGTTGGCCGAGGGAACCCGCTCATCGGAAACATGTCCTCCATCTGGCTCCCCCCGTGATTCGCGGAAACCTCTAGCCTAGCCGTTCCCGGATCCTTCCCTTACCCACCCGGTTTGAGAAAGAGCCGAAATGCATCCCTCCCGGCAAACGGCAGCGGCGGTATTCCGTCATGGATTTCCATCACCATGGGTTGGCACCCTTCCCGTAGGATGGCTGGAGCGGAGCGAAACCCATGGATACCAACATCGACACCCCGGCGGATTCAAGTTACAAGTGCACCACGGAGAGCGTCGGCGAAGACATCGTAGGGGGCTCGGTAGTTGAGGCATTTCCGTGGACGCTGGTTGATCTTGAGGACAACCGCCTCCAGTTCCGCCGGGCTCACCTTACTGAAATCGGTTCCTTTTGGGAAGA
>JBPOHE010000150.1:0-22991 GCA_052035915.1 Pseudomonadota bacterium | reverse complement strand
GTATGGGTGAGGGCGGTGAGGGTCGGGCTGTCGCCGTATTGGGTCAGTCGATTGTCCGGGTCATAGCCCCAAACCCCTGGCTGGTGGGCACTTTGGGTGCGGTTGCCGACCTCATCGTACTGGTAGCCTTCCAGCGGGAGTTCGGGGAGTGAAGCCGGGGGGACGACCTCGATGAGTCGATCGAGCGGGTCATAGGCGTAGCTGTAGGGGCCATCCCGGGTGTCGCGCTGGATGAGGTTGCCGGCGGGGTCGTAGGCCAGGCGCCAGTCGAGGAGGACCCCACCCCCGGGCGATTCCGCCGTGCCCGGGCCGATGGCCTGCACCTGGAGGCGGGTCGGGCGTTGCAGGGGATCATACTCGAGGGTGCGCACCGCGCCGGGGAGTTCGATCTGGGTGGGTTGTTGCCACTGATCAGCCATTCTAAATTTGACTCGAGAAAGCATGCCGGGCGGGGCTGTTCACGGCGGTGTCTGCCGACCGAACATCGGGGCGGCAGAACGTGTCATAACGACCCAGTCAGGGCGGCAAGCCCCGACCGGCGGCAAATTTGGAATTGCTGGGTAACCGCCCACCCGACTGCGTCCCCCTTGGTGCGCTGTGGTATCATGCCGCGCTTTATAGGGTGGGGCTTCAGGGCCGCTTGTAACCCCCGCCGCCGTTCTTGCTTCACTGTCTACAGCATTCAGAATCGAGCCAGCCTCATGACGGATTTCGCCAAGGAGATCATCCCGGTCAATCTCGAGGACGAGATGCGCCAGTCCTATCTCGAGTACGCCATGAGCGTCATCGTCGGTCGCGCCCTGCCGGATGTGCGCGACGGCCTCAAGCCGGTACATCGGCGGGTGCTCTTCGCCATGTCCGAACTCGGCAACGACTGGAACAAGCCGTACAAGAAGTCGGCCCGTGTGGTCGGCGATGTCATAGGTAAGTACCACCCTCATGGGGATGTGGCGGTCTATGACACCATAGTGCGCCTGGCCCAGCCCTTCTCCATGCGCTACATGCTGGTGGACGGCCAGGGAAACTTCGGTTCGGTAGACGGCGATGCCCCGGCGGCCATGCGTTACACCGAGGTGCGCATGGCGCGCATCGCTCACACACTGCTGGACGATCTGGACAAGGAGACGGTCGATTTCGTTCCCAACTATGATGGTTCCGAAAAGGAGCCGACGGTGCTGCCGGCGCGGCTCCCCAATCTGTTGATCAATGGTTCCTCAGGTATCGCCGTGGGGATGGCCACCAATATCCCGCCCCATAACCTCACCGAGGTGATCAATGCCTGTCTGGCCCTGATCCAGGAGCCGGAGATCGGCATCGAGGATCTGATGCATCATGTGCCCGGGCCGGATTTCCCCACCGCCGCGCTGATCAATGGCGTGGCCGGTATCCGCGAGGCCTATCGCAGCGGGCGTGGGCGGGTGCTGGTGCGGGCGCGGGCGGAGATCGAGACCGATCCCGCCACCAATCGCCAGACGATCATCGTTACCGAGCTGCCCTATCAGGTCAACAAGGCCAGGTTGCTGGAGAAGATCGCCGAACTGGTGAAGGAGCGCCAGGTCGAGGGTATCAGCGAGTTGCGCGACGAGTCCGACAAAGACGGCATGCGGGTCGTCATCGAGCTGCGTCGGGGCGAGGTTGGCGAGGTGGTGCTGAACAACCTCTACCAGCATACCCAGATGCAGACCGTGTTCGGCATCAACATGGTGGCTTTGGTCGATCGCCAACCGCGTACCCTGAATCTGAAGCAATTATTGGAATACTTCCTGCGCCACCGGCGCGAGGTGGTCACCAGACGCACCGAATTCGAGTTGCGCAAGGCCAAGGAACGCGCCCATTTGCTCGAAGGTCTGGCGGTAGCGCTGGCCAATATCGATGAGATCATCGCCCTGATCAAATCGGCGTCCGGACCCGGCGAGGCCAAGGCGGCGCTCTTGTCCCGCGTTTGGCGTTCCGGCGCGGTGGAGGCGATGTTGGCCCGGGCCGGGGCCCGGGATACCCGTCCGGAGGAGGCCGCGGACGGTTCCGGCTTGAGCGAACAGGGCTATCGACTTACCGAGGTCCAGGCCCAGGCTATCCTGGATATGCGTCTGCAGCGTTTGACCGGTTTGGAGCAGGACAAGATTCTCAATGAATACCAGGAGCTGCTGGAACGCATCGCCGGTTTGATCAAGATTCTGGAGGATCCGGACCGCCTCATGGAGGTCATCCGGACCGAGTTGATGGAGATACGCGATCAATACGGGGATGGACGACGTACCCAGATCATCCGTGATCAACTCGATCTCACCACCGAGGACTTGATCACCGAGGAAGAGGTGGTAGTGACCCTCTCCCATGCCGGCTATGCCAAGTACCAGCCGATCTCGATCTATCAGGCGCAAAAACGTGGCGGTCGGGGAAAGACCGCCGCCGGCACCAAGGACGAGGACTTCATCGAGCGCATCCTGGTGGCCAGCACCCATGACACCATTCTCTGTTTTTCCAGCCGGGGCAAGGTGTACTGGCTGAAAGTCTATGAACTGCCCCAGGGCGGACGGGCGGCGAGAGGGCGGCCTATCGTCAATCTCTTACCCCTGGAAGAGGGGGAGCGCATCAACGCCGTGTTGCCGGTAAGAGAATATCAGGATGATCACTATGTGTTCATGGCCACCTCCTCGGGCATAGTGAAAAAAACCCCGCTGACCGAGTTCTCCCGCCCTCGGGCCGGAGGCATCATCGCGGTGGATCTCAAGGTCAACGATCAACTGGTCGGCGCGGTGCTGACCGACGGCACCAAGGACATCATGCTGTTCAGTAGCAATGGACGTGCGGTCCGCTTCGCCGAATCCGCCGTGCGACCCATGGGTCGCGGGGCCTGCGGGGTGCGGGGCATGCTGTTGCCGGAGGCGGAACGGCTGATTTCGGTGTTGGTGGCGGGGCCGGGCTATGTGTTGACGGCCACCACCAACGGTTACGGCAAACGCACCCCGGTGGAGGAGTATCCGGTCAAGGGCCGGGCCACCATGGGGGTGATCTCGATCAAGACCACGCCGCGCAATGGTCAGGTGATCGGCGCGGCGCTGGTGAGCGAAGGCGACGAAATTATGCTCATCACCGATGGGGGTACCCTGGTGCGCACCCCGGCCGCCGGTGTCTCGGCGACTGGTCGCAATGCCCAGGGCGTCGGTCTGATCAAGCTCAAACCCGGAGAGCACCTGACCGGGGTGGAAAGCATCCAATGCCTGGGTGGCGAGAGCGGCGAGTCCCTGGATGGCTCGGATGAGACGTTAGAAACCACAGAAGAACAATCCGTACCAACAGATGGAGAATAAGAATGGGGCGTATATATAACTTCAGTGCCGGCCCGGCCATGCGTCCCGAAGAGGTGTTGTCGCAGGCCCGGGATGAGATGCTCGACTGGCGCGGCAGCGGCATGTCGGTGATGGAAATGAGCCATCGCGGCAAGCAATTCATGGCTATCGCCGCCCAGGCCGAGGCCGATCTGCGCGAACTCCTGGGTATCCCAGCCAACTATAAGGTGTTGTTTCTCCAAGGCGGTGCCAGTCTGCAATTCGCCATGGTGCCCATCAATCTACTGGGCGAGAGGAAAACAGCGGATTACATCAATACTGGTGCCTGGTCAAAGAAGGCCATCGGCGAGGCGAAGAAATTCTGTGCGGTGAATGTGGCGGCCTCATCCGAGGCGGACAAGTTCACCAGTATTCCCAGTCCGAGTCAGTGGCAGCTCAACCCAGAGGCGGCCTATGTCCATTACACCCCGAACGAGACCATCGGCGGTGTGGAATTCCCCTTTATCCCGGACACCGGAGATGTCCCCCTGGTGGCCGATATGTCCTCCACCTTGCTGTCACGCCCACTGGATGTTTCCAGGTTCGGGCTGATCTATGCCGGGGCGCAGAAGAACATCGGCCCGGCCGGTCTCACCCTGGTGATCGTGCGGGAGGATCTCATCGGCCAGGCCCCTGCCAATACCCCGACCATGCTCGATTACCGTATCCAGATCGAGAACGAGTCCATGTACAACACCCCGCCGACCTATGCTTGGTATCTGGCCGGCTTGGTGTTCCAATGGCTGAAGCGTATCGGCGGGCTGGAGGCTATGGCCGAGCGCAACAAACGCAAGGCAGATGCCCTCTATGCCGCCATCGATCAGTCGGCGCTCTATGCCAACCCGGTGGAGCATGACGCCCGTTCCTGGATGAACGTCCCCTTCACCCTGGCAAACCCAGAACTCGATAAGGTCTTTCTCGCCGAGGCCGTCACCGCCGGTTTCGAGCAGCTCAAGGGCCATCGCTCGGTAGGCGGGATGCGGGCCAGCATCTACAACGCCATGCCGGAGGAGGGGGTCAAGGCCCTGATCGGCTTCATGAGCGATTTTGCACGGCGCCACGGCTGATCGCGCTACGTCCATGCCGGCTCTGCATTGAGGGTGGAAGGCGCGGCCTTGGCCGGCGCCGCATGATGATTGGTTTTCGCCAGCCTCGCCGAGGCTGTGCGGGGGGATGTGGAAAACAATGTATAAGATACTGACGCTCAATAATATTTCTGTACTTGGTTTGAATCGCCTGCCACGGGAAAAGTACGAGGTGGGTACCGAGATCGCTCAACCCGATGCCATCCTGGTGCGCTCCGCGGACATGCACAACCTGGAGGTGGCGACTTCGGTCAAGGCCATTGGTCGGGCCGGGGCGGGGGTCAACAACATCCCGGTTCCCCGCATGACGGAGCGGGGGATCGCGGTCTTCAACGCCCCCGGGGCCAACGCCAACGCCGTCAAGGAACTGGTGGTAGCTGCGATGCTGATCGCGGCGCGCAACATCGTGCCGGCTTGGTCTTTCGCCGCCTCGCTCTCCGGCGACGACAAGTCCATCCATGAACAGGTGGAAAAGGGCAAAAAGCAGTTCGTCGGTTTCGAACTCCCAGGCCGCACCCTGGGCGTCATAGGTTTAGGGGCCATCGGCGTACAGGTCGCCAATGCGGCTCGGGCGCTGGGGATGAAGGTGATCGGCTATGACCCGACCATCACCGTGCAGCGGGCTTGGCAACTGGCCTCGGACGTGCTCCCGGCCCTGGGGGTGGATGACCTTCTGGCACGGGTCGACATGGTGTCCATTCATGTGCCCCTGACGGATGAGACCCGCCGCATGATCAACGCCAGCCGATTGCGACTGATGAAAAAGGGCTCGGTGGTGATCAACTTCGCCCGCGAAGGCATCGTCGATGACGAGGCCGTCTGCGCCTCGCTCGACAGTGGTCATACCTATGCCTATATCTGCGACTTCCCCAACAATCGTTTGAAGGGACATCCCCGGGTGGTGACGCTACCCCACATCGGGGCTTCCACCGCGGAGGCGGAGGATAATTGTGCCGTCATGGTGGCCGAACAGGTGAAGGAATATCTGGAGCACGGCAATGTGACCAACGCGGTGAATTTTCCCGAGATCCAATTGCCGCGCAGCCAGGGATACCGTATCGCTATCGTCAACGCCAATGTCCCCAATATGGTGGCGCAGATATCGGCCGACCTCGGCAAGGCCAATCTCAATATCATGGACCTGCTGAACAAGTCCCGGGGCGACATCGCCTGTACCCTCATCGACGTTGATCAGAGCCCGTCCGAGGAGACCATCCGCGATATCGCCGCGATTGAGGGGGTGAGGCTGGTGCGTTGTCTGGGATGCAAGCGCTGAGTATGGGCAAGGGGAGGAAGCGGATAGCTGTCGTCGTCACCAGGCTGGCAGCGGCGCTGGATTTCGGCTGCGGCACATGAGCGGAACAGATCCATTGGGCCAACTGCGGGGGCGGATCGATGGCCTCGACCAGCAGATCGCCGATCTCATCAACCAGCGTGCCCAATTGGCGCAGGAGGTGGCGCGGGTCAAGACGGATCTCGACCCGAACGCCCCCTTCTATCGGCCCGAGCGGGAGGCTCTGGTGTTGCGTCGGGTCATGGAACGTAACCAGGGGCCGCTCAGTGACGAGGAATTGGCGCGTCTGTTCCGCGAGATCATGTCGGCCTGTCTGGCGCTGGAGCAGCCGTTGCGCATCGCCTTCCTCGGACCCGAAGGCACCTTCACCCAGGCTGCGGCCCGCAAGCATTTCGGTCATTCGGTGTACACCCAGCCATTGGGTTCGATTTCCGACGTGTTTCGCGAGGTGGAGTCGGCTTCCTGCCACTATGGGGTGGTGCCGGTGGAGAACTCGACCGAGGGGGTGATCAGCCACACTCTGGATATGTTCATCACCTCGCCGCTCTTCATCTGTGGTGAGGTGATGCTGCGCATCAATCACCACTTGTTGGGGATCGGTGAGGGGGTGGCGGATGTGCAACGGGTCTATTCCCATCAGCAATCCTTGGCCCAGTGTCGGGGCTGGCTGGATCGCCATCTTCCCTTGGCGCAACGCCATGCCCTGGGCAGCAATGCCGAGGCGGCCAGTCTGGTACGCGCCGATTCCAGCGGCGCCGCTATCGCCGGCGAGGCGGCGGCGGAGATCTACGGGCTCAAGTTCCTTGCCCGCAACATCGAGGATGAGGCGGACAATACCACCCGATTTTTGATCATCGGTCGCCAGCAGGTGCCGCCCAGCGGGGATGACAAGACCAGCCTGTTGATCGCTATCCGCAACGAGGTGGGCGGTCTGCATCGTCTCCTCAGCCCCCTAGCCAGGCACGGCATCAGTATGTCGCGCATCGAATCCAGACCCTCCCGACGGGGTCTCTGGGACTACGTTTTCTTTATCGACATGGAGGGTCACCAGAACGATGCCGCCGTCGCCGCCGCCTTCGCCGAACTCAGGCAGGATGCGCGCCTGTTTAAGGTGCTGGGATCTTACCCGCGCGCTGTTCTCTAACTATCCACCGCGCTCTCGGGCGTCTCGACGACCATGAACACTAAGTCTTTTCTCGAACTCTGCGCCCCCGGTATTCCGGATCTGCATCCCTATGTGCCCGGCAAGCCGCTCTCCGAGCTGGAACGGGAGTTGGGTATTAAGGATTCGATCAAGCTGGCTTCGAACGAGAATCCCCTTGGCCCGAGTCCCTTGGCCATGGCGGCGGTGCGGGAGGCGGCGCTCGACTGGGCGCGTTATCCCGATGGCGGGGCTTTCGATTTGCGCCGAGCGCTGGCCGAATATCACCGCGTGGAACCCGAGTCGGTCATCATCGGCAATGGTTCCAACGATGTGCTCGACATCATCGCCCGCACCTTCCTCGCTCCAGGGGTGGAAGCTGTCTATGACCAACACGCCTTCGCCGTCTATCCGATCTGTACCCAGGCAGTGGGTGCCCGGGGGCGGGTAGCCCCGGCCCAGGATGGAAGTCGCGGTCCGCGGTATGGTCACGATCTGGAGGCCATGCGGGGGTTGATCAACCGAGATACCCGGGTGGTGTTTATCGCCAATCCCAATAATCCCACCGGGACTTGGTTGAATCGGGATGAGCTGGGGGAGTTCATCGAGTCTCTGCCTTCCCAGGTGATGTTGGTGATCGACGAGGCCTATTTCGAGTACGTCCAAGAGCCGGGGTATCCCGATGCGACCCAGTGGCTGGCCGCGCATCCCAACCTCATTGTCACCCGCACCTTTTCCAAGATTCACGGCTTGGCGGGTTTGCGTGTCGGTTATGGGCTTGGACACCCGGAGGTGATCGGTCTGCTCAATCGGGTGCGTCAGCCTTTTAATGTCAATTCCATCGCCCAGGTGGCGGCCCTGGCCGCTTTACATGATCAAGCCCATATCGAGGCCAGCCGACGGCTGAATCACGACGGTATGGCACAGATGAGCGCCGGCCTGCGGGCCTTGGGGCTGGAGGCCATCCCCTCGGTGGGGAATTTTGTTTGCATCGATATGGGGCGGACAGCTCGAGAGGTGGATGCCGCTTTACTGAGGTCGGGGGTGATTACCCGTCCGGTGGCGAATTATGGGCTACCAAATCACCTGCGGGTGACCGTTGGCTTGGAGGCCGAGAACCGGCGTTTCCTTCAATCCTTGGGGGCGCTTTTGTGACCAGACTCAGGATCCAGCGGCTGGCCGTCGTTGGTGTCGGTCTCATCGGTGGCTCCCTGGCCCGGGCCTTGCGGGCCGCCGGCGCGGTGGATGAGGTCGTCGGTTGCGGGCGGGGACGGGCCAATCTGGAGCGGGCGCTCGAACTCGGGGTGGTCGATCACTGGACCCAGGATCCGGCGATTGCAGTGGAGGGGGCGGACCTGGTGTTGCTTGCCGTTCCTCTCGGTGCCATGGCGGCGACCATGGCCGCGATGCGGGGTCGTCTGGGGCCAAGGACTATTTTAACCGATGCCGGCAGTGCCAAAGGCAGCGTGGTGGAGGATGCGCGCCGGGTATTCGGCGGCCTGCCTCCTAACTTCGTGCCTGGGCATCCCATCGCCGGGACCGAGCGTAGCGGGGTCGACGCCTCGTTTCAGGAGCTGTTCCGCCACCGCCGGGTTATCCTGACGCCTTTACCTGAAACCGATCCCGTAGCTGCCGCCCGGGTCGCGGATATGTGGCGCTGCTGCGGAGCCCAGGTGAGCTTCATGGAGGTCCAGCACCATGATGAGGTGCTTGCCGCCACCAGTCATCTGCCGCATATGCTCGCTTATGGATTAGTGGATTCCCTTTCCCGTATGCAGGCCAACGACGAGATTTTCCGCTATGCGGCGGGAGGATTTCGTGACTTCACCCGTATCGCCTCTTCCAGTCCGGAGATGTGGCGTGACATCTGCGTGGCTAACCGTCAGGCTCTGAGCCTGATGCTCGAACGCTTCGCCTTGGAATTGGCGGATCTGGCGAGCATCATCCGGGCGGGGGACGCTGACCGACTCCTACAGATCTTTCAACGGGCGAAGGCGGCGAGGGATCGCTATATCGACAGCTTGAAGGGATCGATCGAATAGGCCAGTGGATAACGTTGAACCCCGGCCTTCATTGCCAGATCGGTTTACAGCCTTCGCCCACCCGGCTAACCTTGCCGCCTTCCTGTTAGAGCCAGGGGTCTTCGATCGTGCATCACAGTGACGCCATCCATTTCCATGTGGCTCCCGGCGGTTGTCTCCGGGGCCACATCCGGGTTCCCGGCGATAAATCCATTTCCCATCGGGCCATTATGTTGGGTGCCGTGGCTGAGGGAAGCACCGAGATCACGGGCTTTCTCGAAGGGGCCGACAGCTTGGCCACCCTGCAGGCTTTTCGCCGGCTGGGAGTGGATATCCAGGGACCCCAGGCGGGCCGGGTACTGATCCAGGGCCGGGGCCTCAAGGGGTTGCAACCGCCCCCCTGTCCGCTGGATCTGGGGAATTCCGGGACTTCTATGAGATTGTTGTGCGGGCTCCTGGCGGGGCAGGGTTTTCCGGTCACGCTGATCGGCGATGCCTCACTGTCGGCTCGCCCCATGCGGCGGGTAATCGATCCCCTGGGACGCATGGGGGCGAGTATCACCGCGAGCGAGCGTGGCACGGCTCCCCTGCACATCCATCCCGTGACCGGGTTGAGCGGGATCGACTATGTCATGCCGGTGGCAAGCGCCCAGGTCAAGTCCAGCCTGCTGCTGGCCGGGCTCTACGCCGCCGGGGAGACCTGTGTCACCGAGCCGGCCCCCACCAGGGATCACACCGAGCGGATGTTGCGAGGTTTTGGCTATGAGGTCCAATGCTCGGACAAGCGGGTCTGTGTGCGGGGCGGGGGGAGGTTGCAGGGTGGCTCGATCGATGTGCCAGCGGATATCTCTTCCGCCGCCTTTTTCCTTGTCGGCGCCAGCCTTGCTCCGGGGTCCGAGGTGATGCTCGAACATGTGGGGGTGAATCCCACCCGCACCGGCGTCATTGATATCCTCCGACTCATGGGAGGTGACATCGAACTGCTGAACCAGCGGAATGCTGGTGGCGAGCCAGTGGTGGACATCCGAGTGCGGAGCGCACCCTTGCATGGTATCGAGATCCCTGAGCACCTCGTACCCCTGGCCATTGACGAGTTTCCAGCCCTATTTATCGCGGCCGCCTGTGCCGAAGGGGAGACCCGGCTGACAGGGGCAGAGGAACTCCGGGTCAAGGAGAGCGACCGTATCCAGGTGATGGCGGAAGGACTGTGGGAACTTGGGATAACGGCGGAGCCCAGGTCAGATGGTATCCTCATCCAGGGTGGTCGATTGGGTTCCGGAGCCATCGACAGCCACGGCGACCATCGCGTCGCCATGGCCTTCGCCATGGCCGCTTTGGTGTCCGAGGGTGAGATACGCATCCGAGACTGTGTCAACGTGGGGACCTCTTTTCCCGGTTTCGTCGCGCAGGCGGGCGGTCTGGGTTTGCAGATCCAGGAGGTATGAAATGATCCCTGTGTTGACCATCGATGGACCTAGCGGCGCTGGTAAGGGGGCGGTGGGTCGTCTTCTGGCGCAGCGGCTTGACTGGCATTTTCTCGATAGCGGGGCGATTTACCGTGTCCTTGGGCTCGCTGTGCTGGAACAGGATGTCGGCTATGATCAGGTACCGGTCATCGTGGAGTTGGCGCATGGGCTCGACTTCGGTTTCAAAGGCGACTCCGTCCTCTATGGTGGGCGGGATGTCACGGAGGCGATCCGGCGCGAAGATTGCGGCCAAGCCGCTTCCAACTTGGCCGCTATCCCCGCAGTACGTGCCGCCCTCCTGGCGCGTCAGCGGGCCTTTGCCATGGCACCTGGACTGGTTGCGGACGGCAGGGACATGGGGGATGTGGTGTTTCCTGAAGCCCTGTTGAAGGTCTTCCTCACCGCGAGCCCCAAAGAACGTGCCCGTCGACGCTATAACCAGTTGAAAGAAAAGGGATTCGATGTTAACCTGCCAGCGCTTGTCTGCGAGATCGAGGCACGAGACAGGCGGGATACCAACCGCTCGGTCGCGCCGATGAAGGTACCAAAAGGGGCTTTCATCGTCGATTCCACCGAAATGGGTATCGAAAAGGTGGTGGCTGTGGTATTGGAGAAATTACAAGGTATTTTTCCTCACCCCGCCGCATGAAAGGGTCCATTGAGGCGACTCGATGGGTTTGATAGAAGCAACCAACCCAGTATTTGATCGTTCCATCCAGCGCACCCTGGGAGGCGATTCAGGATTTTGTACCCATGACCGAAAGTTTTGCTGAGCTGTTTGAACAGAGTCTTGCCAGAACCGAGCTGCGCTCGGGGGCCATAGTGACAGGTACCGTGGTAAGTATCACCCCGGATTTCGTGATGGTGAACGCTGGCCTCAAATCCGAGGGAATGATCCCCCGGAGTCAATTCCTCAACTCCAGAGGTGAGTTGGAGGTGGCTGTTGGCGATCAGGTTGAGGTGTCCCTGGAAACCGTCGAGGACGGCTATGGCTCGACCAGGTTTTCGCGGGAAAAGGCCAAGCGCAATCAGGCCTGGGACCAGTTGGAGCGGGCTTTCGAGAAGGAAGCCTCGGTCAGCGGCAAGATCACCGGCAAGGTCAAGGGTGGTTTTACGGTCGAACTCAACGAGATCCGCGCCTTTCTGCCGGGGTCCCTGGTGGATGTGCGTCCGGTGCGGGACACCTCCTATCTCGAGGGCAAGGATCTCGACTTTAAGGTCATCAAGCTCGACCGCAAACGCAACAATGTGGTGGTCTCCCGCCGTGCGGTGGTGGAGAGCGAATACAGCGAAGAGCGGGATAAGCTGTTGTCCTCCCTGGAGGAGGGGATGGAGGTGCGGGGTGTGGTCAAAAACCTCACCGACTACGGCGCCTTCGTCGATCTCGGTGGCATCGACGGCCTGCTCCATATCACCGATATGGCTTGGCGTCGCGTCAAGCATCCCTCCGAGGTGGTCAGTATCGGTGACGAGGTGGCGGTCAAGGTGCTCAAGTTCGACCGCGAGCGCAACCGAGTCTCCCTGGGTCTCAAGCAGATGGGCGAGGATCCCTGGCAGAACATCTCCCGCCGTTATCCGGAGGGCACCCGCATCTTCGGCAAGGTCACCAACATCACCGACTACGGCTGTTTCGTCGAGATCGAAGCGGGTGTCGAAGGTTTGGTCCATGTCTCCGAGATGGATTGGACCAACAAGAATATCCATCCCTCCAAGCTGGTTCAGCTCGGCGACGAATCCGAGGTGATGGTGCTGGATATTGACGAGGAACGGCGTCGTATCTCTCTCGGTATGAAGCAGTGCCAGGCTAATCCCTGGGAGGAATTTGCCGATAACCACAAGAAGGGTGACCGGGTCGTCGGTAAGATCAAGTCCATCACTGACTTCGGTATCTTCATCGGCCTCGACGGCGGCATCGACGGCTTGGTGCATCTTTCGGATATCTCCTGGGATGTTCCGGGCGAAGAGGCCATCCGCAACTTCCGCAAGGGTGACGAGGTCGAGGCCGTGGTGCTCTCGGTGGATCCCGAGCGTGAAAGGATCTCCCTGGGCGTCAAACAGTTGGATAAAGATCCCTTCTCCAACTTCGTCGCCACCCATGAAAAAGGCAGCGTGGTGAAGGGCAAAGTCAAGGAGGTAGATGCCAAGGGCGCGGTGATCCTCCTCGACGACGGCGTCGAAGGCTATCTGAGGGCCTCGGAGATCACACGTGATCGCGTCGACGATGCCCGCAACGTGATTCGCGAAGGCGAGACGGTCGAGGCCAAGTTCCTCGCCGTGGACCGTAAGAATCGCACCATCTCGCTGTCGATCAAGGCCAAGGACGCCGATGACGAAGCCGCTGTGATCCAGGGCTACAGCCGTGATTCCGCGGGCAGTATGACCCTCGGGGATCTGCTAAAGGAACAGATGAACGAGCATGATCGCCGGGGTTAGCCAAGGATGATGGGATGATGCCGCTGCTTGGATCTATTCCGAGGGCGGCGTCTCTCATCCTCCTGGTCTGATCGAGGGTTGGCTCTTCAGCTTTTATCAACATAACTTTGATAAACGGGGCGTTCGCTTGGCCAGTATGACCAAATCCGAATTGATTGAAGTCATATCTCGACAACAAAATCTTCTTGCCTTCCGGGATGTGGAGCTTGCAGTAAAGTGCATTCTCGAACAGATGAGCCAGGCCCTATCTTCTGGCGACCGGATCGAGATCAGGGGTTTTGGGAGTTTTTCACTGCATTACCGACCGCCACGACTGGGACGCAATCCCAAGACCGGTGAGACCGTGGCCCTGGCAGGCAAATATGTGCCGCATTTCAAACCAGGGAAGGAGTTGCGCGATCGGGTCGATCGCGAGGGGGCGGTAATAGATCATTCTGGTTCTGAGGAAGAAGAGTCGGAGGAAGACTGAGAGGGCTCCTGAAAGGGGGGGTAACGGGGCGGCCTCAGGCCTTTCTCAATGTACGGCTGACTAGAGGCGGAAGGGGAGCCGGTGCTGCTTAGTTGGTCAATTCTTGCCACCAGGCAGCTTTTTGTAGGCCGAACTGGATCATCAGGAAGAGGAACAGGAGCAATAGCTCTCCCAGGCTGATCCAGAGGATGAGCCTGGTGATGCGCCTAGCCGACGGACGCATGGGTATCCAGACCCGATGCATAAACCAGCGCCAGGGCGGGAACCAGGACCAGCGGTGCCAAGCCTTGAAATAGCGGGCCAGATCCCGTCCCCACTGGGGCAGGCTGTGATCTACTTCGGCCAGCCTGGCGTGCCGCTCTTGCAAAGGATAACCGGAGTAATCATCGGTGATCCTCAACCGGGCGGAATTCCCAACTTCCGCCTCGATGGCTAGCCTGGTCTCCGTTTTCAAACCCCCGGCATATTCGAGGCGCCAGCCATTGGGTTCCGGGTAGAGACGAATCTCGACCAAAATCGGACGATCATTCGTTAGATTATGGCCACGGAGGCGAACCCGATCCTCGGCCAATGGTTGCCACTCATGGATATCTAGTCCGGAATTGAGTCGCAGGATCCGTTCCAGATCCCGCAATTGTCCGTGGAGTTGACCCGGGCTGAGGGGGCTCGGGATTACCACCCAGGCGGCGTCGCGGTCCCCTTCTTCTGTATCGCTCATGCTACTGAGGGATAGGGAGCAATCAAGAGTGGCGGACGCAGAGCTGGGAGCAGGATTTTCAGATCCATACGCGATCTCAGACCTGGGATTCCCTTCGGACGCGGCGAGCCGATCACCACTAGATCTGGTGTTTGTTCCTGCGCTTGGGCCAGCAAAGCTTCCGCCGGTTTGCCGAGGACTCGGACGAAGCTATATTCGAGCCCCATTTGCCGCGCCTCGGCTTCCAGGCGTTCTCTGGCGCGCATGGATTCGCCTTCGAGTTCCTGTTCCAGGTAGCGGCCGAAGCGATCCTGGGTCGCCGCATTGTTGAGCCAGTCATCACCGAGCATACCCTTCCAGAGATCCGGCACCACGTAGAGCTGCCGGAGATGGCCCCCCGGAGTCAAGACCGAGAGTGCCAGACGCTCCGCCGCTCGTGCCCCGGGAGTGTCATGGCTGGCTACTATGATATGGGTAAAGGGCATCGGTGTTGAACCGGGTCGCCCCTTCACGGTCGACCCGGGACTGATGTCAGACGAAGAGATAGACGCCCAGGGCGATCAGCAGGGCGAAGACAAGGGCGACAAAATCCTCCCGGCGATCGGTGGTAAAGATCGACAACGCGGAACCGCGATGGAACTTGGCGCCGGCTTCGACTTGAAGGTCGATATCTTGGCTATTGGGATCGGACATGGATGCAATCTCCTGGAAATCAGATGGTCTCGCGCACGAAAAGCAGGATCACCAGCAGTGACAACACCGCCTTGAGGGTGCCGACTACCCCGCCGATCACCAGGGGTTGTCCGCCGGCCTGACGGATCGAAGACATGGTGATCTGCATGCCCAGCCCGGTGAGGCCGAACGCGAAGAGCACCGTGATCCAGTCGCGGAAGGCGGCGATCTTCTTGGCGGTATGACGCACCGCCTTGTGAGCCTTTTTCAGGATATCGTTGGCCTCTTTGCCCAGCGTCTTGGCGTTGACCAGACCACGCAGGGTGTCGTCATCGTCGATCCCCATCACCTTACGATTGTCCATCAGGCGTTGCAGCGCCTCGTTTTGGTCGTTGCGTTGCACCTTGGCCGCTTCCCCTTTGAGCAGACCCACATCCTTTTCGCTCAGAAGTTTTTCGGCCTTGATGTTGTTGTCGAAATACTGGCCCTGATAGTGATTCGCCGGGGCGAAGAGGCCGGTGGAAGAGAGCGCGAACAACATGATGAACCCCACGACGAACATGGGGAACTTCTCGAAGATCACCCGCCCAGCATTGACCTGCTCCGCGCCGGCCTCGCGGCGGACATACCAGACCGCCAGCCAGAGCACGATGATGGGTAGGAACAACACCCGGGTAATGTTGAAAATCTCCGCCACCTTCAGGGTCTCGATGCCGTTCGGCTGGAAAGCGAGGGCGGCGCCGGCCACCTGGGCCGAGTTGAGGATGCCGGTACCGGCCCAAGCGCCGAACTGCACCGGCCCCATGTGGAAGATATGGCCGACGATGGGAAAGAGAAACATGCAGCCGACGCCCCATAACAATATGGTGCCGATGGTGTAGGCGATCTCCGCCGATTTGGCGTTCACTACCGGACTGGCTGCCACCGTAGCCGAGACGCCGCATACCCCCATGCCGGCCGAGAGCACACCACCCATGGAATTGGAGATATGGCGGCGTTGGCCCATCCAGAGCACTAGGCCGACCGAACCAAGCACGAAGAAGCCGATGAGGACCACCGACAGTTGTCCAAGGTGGGCGAGTTCCGCCAGGCTGTAAAGCGTGCCGAGGAGGATGACGCCGGTCTTGAGCCCCAAACGCGACAGCCGCACCCCGTTTTCGGCCCAGGCCGGGATCTTGAACAGATTCACCGTGATGATGCCGGCGATGATGCCGAGCACCACATAGTTCAATCCCAGCACATCGTGCAGATATTTATCCGCCATGACGGGGCCCATGGCCTTGCTCAGTACCGCGACCCAGGGGTCGAGGTACCAGCGGATACCCATGGCGATCAGCAGGATGAAAACGACCCCACCGACGGTCGAGAGGTAGTAGTCGAGATGGCCTTCCTTGTGAGTGCCAAAAAGGTTCCAGAGTCCGACCAGGATGCCGGCGGTAGCGGCGGTATAGGACACACTCAACATCTCAGTCATATGCTTGTCGATGCTGAGATATTTCATCAGCCCACTTTGTAGGCCGAATTGAACGCTGATTCCGATCAGGAGGAACAGGATCCCCATGATCAGCAGGGCAGGGCTGCGTTTGGTATAGACCATCGCTCGTACTCCTAAACATGGCCTTGGATTTATATGGTGAATCTGCGCACGCTCACGCTGGGGATAAGGGAGTAGGTTCTGGTGAGCAATCTTTTCCCAGGTCCCCACACGAAAAAAGCATGGCGAAAGTCCCAGGGTTTGGCAAGCCATGGCCAACTTCTGTCAGGTCCCCTAGGGAGAGGTTTATCTCGATCGTTCCCACGCCAGAGCCTGGGAATATGGCTTGGGATGCTTTTGCATCTTTCTACTCGATTTTCCCGAATCGGCGGTTAAGGGGTTGGTGTTTCAGCCGCTCTAGTCTTGGGAGAACCCGAGGATATGTTCAGCTCGTAAGAGTATGGTGAGCGAAGCGATCCGCCCATCGCTGAATTCTAAACTACGTTCAGTAAAGACCATGCCATTGACTTCAGGAGACAGGGGATCCGTCACGGCTCGCCTATCTAGCTGTCGGTGCTTCCGGGCAGGGGCTCTTATAGCTGGTTATTGTTCTTAAATAGAGAACAATAACTCTTATTAATTCCTAATTGTTTCCTCGTAAAGAACATAAAACGAGCATTTTCAGTCCATGCCCGGAGCGGCTGAGCGCTCATGCTCATTTCTCTTCTGATTGGCGAGTTACCTCCGTCAACTCGTCATACCAGTCGGGTATCAGTATTTCGATCCGTGGAGATACACCTCGTCTTCACACCCGGATATAGTCCGACCGATCCCCCAGCCAGCGGTTCAGCAAGGGGTCTACGGCTTCGGGGAATTGCTCCAACAACCTATCCGCGGCCTCTTGAGCGAGGTTGAGCAGGGAGGCGTCACGCAGGAGATTGGCGATGCGAAAGTGGACATCGCCGGTCTGGCGGGTACCCAACACCTCTCCCGGTCCGCGCAATTCCAGGTCTTTCTGGGCGATGAAAAAACCGTCGTGGCTCGCCCGCATCACCCCCAGGCGCTCCCTGGCCCCCGGCGAGAGCGGGGTGGGATACATGAGCAAACAGTAACTCTGCTGCGGTCCGCGTCCGATGCGCCCACGCAGTTGATGCAATTGGGCCAGACCCAGGCGTTCCGGATTTTCGATCACCATCAGGCTGGCGTTGGGTACATCCACGCCGACTTCGACCACGGTGGTGGCGACCAGGAGTTCCACCTCGCCGCGGTGGAAGGCCGTCATGACCATCTCTTTCTCCGTCGGCGTCAGGCGCCCATGGAGACGGCCCACCCGCAGATCTGGTAACTCGTCCGCCAGGTGTCGGGCCGTGTCCTCGGCGGTCTGGCATTGGAGGAGTTCGGATTCCTCGATCAGGGTACAGATCCAATAGGCTTGTCGACCGGTCCGGCAGGCTTCTCTCACCCGACCGATCACTTCCTGTCGCCGCAGGTCGGGCAAGGCGAGGGTGATGACCGGGATGCGTCCAGGCGGCAGCTCATCGATCACCGAGACATCCAGATCGGCATAGGCGGCCATCGCCAGGGTACGGGGAATAGGGGTAGCGGTCATGATCAACTGATGGGGGACCCGATCCCCCTGCCGTCCCTTTTCCCGCAAGGCCAGCCTTTGATGGACACCGAATCTGTGCTGTTCATCGACGATCACCAGACCGAGATCCTGGAATTCCACCCCTTCCTGAAACAGGGCATGGGTGCCCACCACCATGGCGACCTGCCCGGCGGCGAGGCGGCTCAGGGCGCTGCGGCGCTCGGCGGCCTTTTGCCGGCCTGTCAACCAGGTTATCTCGACGCCCAGAGGGCGAAACCAACGCTCGAAATTGCTCAGATGTTGCTCGGCCAGCAGCTCGGTGGGGGCCATGAGGGCCACCTGGAAACCGGCCTCGACCGCTTGGAGCGCGACTAGGGCGGCGACCAGGGTCTTACCCGAGCCCACATCGCCCTGCACCAGACGCAACATGGGTCGGTTGGCTTTGAGATCCCGGGAAATCTCCGTCACCACCCGTTGCTGAGCCTGGGTGAGCGCGAATCCCAGGCGTCCGATCAAGGCCCGCGACAGTTTCCCCTCTCCCTTGAGCGCTGGGGCCTGCTGTGCCCGGTGTTGCCGCCGCAGACGCCGCAAGCCGAGTTGATGCGCCAGAAGTTCCTCGAATACCAATCGCTGCTGGGCCGGATGGGTGCCGGCCTCTAACTGTTCCAGGGGTAAGTCCCGTCCCGGACGATGGACGCAAAGCAGCGCCGCCTGGAGGCCGGGCAGGTGGTAATGCCGACGCACCGCCTCCGGCAGGAATTCGGGCAGGCTCAGCTCGCCCTGGCGGAGCCTGTCCAGGGCTTGACGCAGGAGTTGACGCAGGCTCGGCTGGGAAAGCCCTTCGGTGGTGGGATAGATGGGGGTCAGATAGGGTTCGGGGGTATCCGCTTCCCCAGGTCGCACAAGCCTCATCTCCGGGTGCACCATCTCCAACCAGTCCGAGCCATGGCGAACGCTGCCAAAGCAGCGTACCCGCGCTCCGATCCTGAGGCGCTGTTGCTGCTGGGTGGTGAAGTGAAAAAATCTCAGCACCAGCTCGCCAGTCGGGTCCTGAATCTGTACCAGCAAAGACGACCGACGGCTTTGACGCATCTCGGTGTGTACCAGAGTACCCTCGACCACCGCTTCCTGCCCGGGTTGGAGCTGTCCCAGGGGGACTACCTGGGTGCGATCCTGATAACGGCTGGGGAGGTGAAACAGGAGGTCTTGGACCCGGCCAAGACCCAGACGGGCGAGTTTCCTGGCCAAGCCTGGCCCCACGCCGCGCAGACTGGTTACCGGCAGGCTTTCGGCGGACAGTGGCAGCGTTCCGGGGGCGCTTCCGCTGGTGGCGTCTTCCATCAACGACACTAGGCCTTTGCGACCGGGGGGCGCAGAATGTCAGAATGAGTCCATCGGTTGGATTCGGCAGACATAGAACGAATGATCAAACAACTCAGCCTGGACTTGGACACCAGAGGCCGCGGTACCCATGAAATCACGGAGCGGGTGCAACGCCTGGTCAGCGAATCCGGTATCAAGATCGGCCTTTGTCACCTCTTCCTGCACCACACCAGCGCCTCCATCATCCTCTGCGAGAATGCCGACCCCAGTGTGCGCCAGGACCTGGAGACCTATATGGCGCGACTGGTGACCGATGGTGACCGTCTTTTTCGCCACCGAGAGGAAGGCCCGGACGATATGGCGGCCCACCTGCGTTCCATCCTGACCCAGGCCGAACTCAGCCTGCCGATCAAGGGCGGGCGGTGTGCCTTGGGAACCTGGCAGGGGATCTACCTCTGGGAACATCGTCTGACACCCCATCGGCGTCGACTGACTTTGACGCTGCTGGGAGAATAAGACCTCGATCAGCGAAGCACTCCCAGGAGAACTGGTTCATGCCCCAGGTTGCGGCTCGCCCCCTTGCGGGTTGGAGCGCTCAGGCACCAGCCAAGTGATGATATTGCTGACCTGGGCGATATCCGCCAGTGCCTGGGGTAAAGTCAACACGCGAAATCTTTGGCCCCGTCGGCGCGCTCTGCGTAACCATTCCACCAGCAGGGCGAGACCGGCGCTATCCGCCCGCTCGACCTGACTCAGATCGAGCACCACCTCGGAGCAAGGGGCGAAGAGCGGCTCGGATTGGCGCAGTAGCTCCATTACACTGGAGAAACCCAGATCGCCGCTGAGGGCGAAACGTCCATCACCCAGGACTGTAATCCGCCCCGAGGTCATCTGACCTTGTCCGGGACTTTCTCCAGGTTATGCTGCTCCATCCATTTGATCAGCCCACCGATGCCGATACGCCTGATCTCACCGGAGAAGCTGGTGCGGTAATTGGCCACCAGGCTGACGCCGTCGATCACCACGTCGTAGACCTTCCAGTCTCCCGAGTCTTCTTTGAACACCTTGTAATCTATTGGAATATCTGGTGCTCCGGCTTTACCGACACTGGTGGAGACCGTGGCCTTGCGTGGGTCATCATCGGTGCGCAAGGGCAGATAGCGGATCTGTTGTTCTGAATAGCTTAAAAGGGCATGGGCATAGGTTCGCACCATGAGGTTGCGGAATTGCTCGATAAAGGCCTTCTGTTCCTCTGGTGTGGCCTCTCGCCAGTATTTACCGAGCACGAAGCGGGAAATGGTCTCGAAATCGAAACGCGGCAACACATATCGTTCCACCAGGCGATAAATACCGCTGGGATCCCGATTAAGCTCGATACGATGCAGGCGTAGCTGCTCGATAGTGATATCGGCTGTTTGCCGCACCGCGGTGAGCGGATCCGTTTCCACGGCCCAAGCTCGGCTGAACAGCAGGACGAGTAGTAATAACACCCATGGATGTGATTTCGAGTTACCCACCTGGAGCCTCATGCGCCTTATTGAAGATGAACTGGCCGATGATGTCCTCAAGCAACAAGGAGGACTGTGTCATGGGGATGCGTCCGCCGTCGGCGAGATAATGCTCGCTGCCGCCGGGTTCGAGACCGATATATTTTTCCCCCAGTAAACCAGCGGTAAAGATCTTGGCCAGGGTGTCGTCCGGGATGGTGTTGTATTCCGGGCCGATGTTCATGGTCACCACCGCCTCGTAACTTTTGGGATCGAAGCCTATGGCGGTCACCCGCCCCACGGTCACCCCAGCGATCGTAACGGGCGCCTTGACCTTGAGACCACCGATATTCTGGAAATGGGCGCTGACCCTATAGCCTTTGTCCTGGGTCAGGCTGGCCAGGTTGCTGACCTGCATGGCGAGAAAAAACAGGGCCACCAGCCCTATGGCCATGA
Organism: Pseudomonadota bacterium; assembly: GCA_052035915.1. GTDB lineage: Bacteria > Pseudomonadota > Gammaproteobacteria > Chromatiales > Chromatiaceae > JBPOHE01. Next base: position 2,056 of record JBPOHE010000150.1, on the reverse strand, counting down.
ACAGACCCACAGCAATTTCAATACCCCTTGTGTTCCTCATCGCGAAAATCATTTCCCAAACATAAGCGCCGTCAGTACGAAATCAAGCCCGAGCACGGCGAAAGCAGAATGGACCACGGCACGGGTAGTCGCCCGGCTGACGCCTTCGGATGTGGGAACAGAGTCGAACCCTTGAAAAAGAGCGATCCAGGTGCACACCCAGCCGAATACCATACTCTTGATCACACCGTTGAAGATGTCTTCTTCAAGATCGAGTTTCGCCTGCATCTGCGACCAGAAAGCCCCGTCATCCACCCCCAGCAGCCCGACGCCGACGAAATAGCCCCCGATCACCCCAACCGCGCTGAACATCGCCGCCAGCAACGGCATGGCGATGAGCCCGGCATAGAACCGCGGTACCAGGATACGTCGCTCTGGGTTCACCGCCATCATCTCCAACCCGGAGAGCTGCTCCGTCGCTTTCATCAACCCAATCTCGGCGGTAAGGGCGGAGCCGGCCCGACCGGCGAACAACAGGGCCGTTACTACCGGGCCCAGCTCGCGTACCAGGGAGGCGGCAACCAGCACGCCGAGGGTTTCTTCCGCCCCGAACTGAGACAGGATGTAATAGCCTTGCAGGCCCAATACCATGCCGACGAATAATCCTGAGACGCCGACGATCGCCACCGAGAGCACACCGACCACGTAAATCTGCTTGACCAGCAGTCGTGGACGCCGCCACAGTTCCCCGCTACCCCAGAGCCATCGGCCCAGTAGCAGATGACCACGCCCCAGTCGCTGCAAGGTATTCAAACCAGCCCGCCCGAGCTTGGCCAGGACATCAAGCCTGCTTCCGTTCCCCAGAATACGCATCAGGCTTCCAACAGATCCTCTTCCAGGGAAGGCGCAGGATAGTGGAAATGTACCGGGCCATCTGGGTCACCATGCATGAACTGGTGTACCCAGGGTGAGGCTGATGCCAGCACCTCCCGGGGTGGGCCCTGTTCCATGATCCGGCCCTGGGAGATGACATAGAGATAATCGGCAATCTCGGCCGTCTCGCGGACATCATGGGAGACCAGGATGCTGGTGAGACGACTGGCGTCGTTGAGACGCCGGATGAGCTGCACCAACACACCTAGGGAAATCGGGTCTTGTCCGGCAAAAGGTTCGTCGTACATCACCATCATGGGATCGAGCGCGATCGCCCGCGCCAGGGCTACACGCCTGGCCATGCCCCCGGAGAGTTCGTTTGGCATCAACCCCTGGGCTCCGCGTAAGCCTACGGCCTCCAACTTGAGCAACACCAGTGTGCGGATCATGCTTTCCGGTAGATCGGTATGTTCACGCAATGGATAGGCCACATTCTCGAATACATCCAGGTCAGTCAACAACGCCCCGCTCTGGAACAACATACCCATACGCATGCGCAATCGATACAGCCCCTTGGTCGAGAGCTGGTGGATATCTTCGCCGTCTACCTCCACACGGCCTGCATCGGGCACCAATTGACCGGCAATGAGTTTGAGCAAGGTGGTTTTACCGGTACCGCTCGGCCCCATGATGGCGGTAATCTTGCCGCGAGGGATATCCAGATCCACGCCATCGAAGATACTGAGATCGCCGCGCCGAAACACTAAGCCTCTGATCCTGATCAGGGACAGAGCGCCCGTCTCTTTGGGGCCGGGTGGAAGCTGGGATAAATGGGTTGACAAAGGAAGCAGCGCCACGAATCTATAGAAAAAAACATATTATTTTGATTATTCGAATACTCAATCGTCAAGGATTTCAATGTCTCAGATTACTAATCTTCATGCATGGATGTATTGGTTGCCGTAAGCACGGGCAGAAGCGAAAAAGATCCTTGTGCATAAGAATATGTTAGACAATAGGCTTCGTTAATAAGGTATGTATTAATTTGTCTCCGTTTTTCCCCTCACCACCTATCAGTTTTAGGTAAACTGTGACGCTGCTGCGCCTGTCCGCTGAATAGAACCTTGGGAACCGTAAGAACACTAGGGGACGAAGTGGCACGGGGGCGTGGCGAGGCGCAGCCGCGACGGCGCCAGCCGGGGGG
>JBPOHE010000053.1:0-11485 GCA_052035915.1 Pseudomonadota bacterium | reverse complement strand
GAAAGCCATGGGGTAGGCTGGCGATGAGCGAAGCGAATCCCAGCTACTGAGAAGCTGGGTTTCAGCGCTTCGCGCCTCAACACCAGCCTACGAATATCGATAATACCTATCGAGAAATGGTATCAGGACTATCGGGTTTGCTATAGCCAGCCATGGGTCCAGAATACGGACCACAATTTCTCTCAAGAGCTGAAAATCCGCCACCTCCGGGCCGGGGCTGAAAATGGCCTTTTTTGTTCTGATTTCGAGAACAATACGTCGCAAAGGAAAGCATTGTTCTCGAAAAGAGAACAAAAACCGGACCAAAACGCCCGTGCCCGGAGGCGCTGACAGAAAGAGGCCCTCGTCATGACAGCTTCCCAGCTCTTGGTAACCCTTCATTCCCCACGCCAGCCAAGGGGCCAGGGGAGTGAAGGGTTACCATGGGACAATCTTCATTAAGGCGCATTCTGGTATTTCTTGTTCCGACAATCGCCTAAAGCCCGCTTTTCAGACTGGCCTCGATGAAGATGTCGATGCCGCCATCGAGCACCGCCTGGGTGTTCCCCACCTCGACATTGGTGCGCAGGTCCTTGATGCGGGATTGATCCAGCACATAGGAGCGGATCTGGCTGCCCCAGCCGATATCCGATTTGCTCTCTTCCAGCGTTTGTTGCTCGGAACGGCGTTTCTGCATCTCCAGCTCATAGAGCTTGGCCCGCAACTGCTTCATGGCGAAGGCGCGGTTCTGGTGCTGGGAGCGCTCGTTCTGACACTGCACCACGATCCCACTCGGTAGATGGGTGATGCGAACCGCCGATTCGGTGCGGTTGACGTGTTGCCCCCCGGCGCCGCTGGCCCGGTAGACGTCCACGCGCAGGTCCGCGGGATTGATGTCGATCTCCACGCTGTCGTCGATCTCCGGGGCGATGAAGACAGCGGCGAAGGAGGTGTGGCGGCGATTGCCCGAATCGAAGGGCGACTTGCGCACCAATCGGTGCACGCCGATCTCGGTGCGCAGCCAGCCGAAGGCGTAGTCGCCGACGAAATGCACCGTGGCACTCTTGATGCCGGCCTCCTCGCCGGGGGAGACCTCGATCAATTCGGTCTTGTAGTGATGACGGTCGCCCCAGCGCAGATACATGCGCAGCAGCATCTCCGCCCAGTCCTGGGCCTCGGTGCCGCCGGCGCCGGCCTGGATGTCCAGGAAGGCGTTGTTGGGGTCCATCTCGCCCGCGAACATGCGGCGAAATTCGAGGTCCGCCACCTCGACCTCATAGTCGCCCAGGTCGCGCACCACGGCGGAAATCGCCTGATCGTCCTCCTCGGCCACCGCCAGATCCAGCAGTTCCCTGGCTTCGTCGAGACGGGCATCCAGTTTTCCCAGGGTCAGCACCACCGCCTCCAGGGCGGAGCGCTCGCGTCCCAGGGTTTGGGCCAGCTCGGGCCGGCTCCAGATATCCGGTTGTTCGAGTTCCCGTTGGACCTCGATCAAACGCTCGGCTTTGTTATCGAAGTCAAAGATACCCCCTCAGGGACTGGGCGCGTCCCTTGAGGTCGGCAATAGTATTGATGATGGGATTGATATCTTGCATGGAAACCTCCGAAACAAAAGCGCATTACTTTACACGAATCGGGACATGGGCCCATCGACCTCTTTGCGAGCCAAACCCCTCTCTCCCCGGCGGCAGCTTGGTCCGAGGTCGGTAAGTCTTTGACAGATCTGCAGGGTTTTTGGGTATTTCGGGAAAGGTGATAAGACAAGCCATGTGTCCGGGATAAGAAAGACATATCATATAAGCGGCACAGGCTATCTTCAGGTTGGAGCAGATGAAAGAAGAAATATCCCGTACGGAAGTCATCCGTTGGCTGCGCAAATTGGTGGCGGACAAACGCACGGCGACTCTCTACATCCGGACGAATCATAATCGGATGGCCATGATCGGCATCAAAAAGGGGGAGATCGTCACCCTGGTGTGCGGTCCCAAGCGCGGCATGAAGGCCATTCCCCTGTTGCAGGAGATGAGTTCGGCGGTGGTGAACGAAGAGAATACCGCGGTAGCCCATCATACGGACGAATTGCCGCCTACCGCCACCATCCTGGCCATGATCGAAGCCGGCGGGGAGATGGCCCCTCTTTCCGGGGGAGGGAGCCCTGTCTCCCAAACCTTGTCGCCTGCGGCCTCCGCGGACGCGGCCAGTTTCGTCAAGACCATCAGTGCCCGCGCCACCCTGGTGGATCTGCTGACCGATTACATGGGGCCCATCGCCTTCATGGTGTGCGACGATGTCTTGGATTCCTTCGGCCCGACGATCGACAACCCGGCGAAACTCCGCGAAGCCATCGACCGCATCGCCCGCGAACTCAACGACATTCGCGACGCCAAGGCGTTCGCGGCTCAGGCGAAGAAATTGCTCAATCTCTGAGGTGGCTCATGGCGGCAGGCGGCACCCGGTGAGAAACGCGGGCTAGCGAGAGGGGCCAGGAGAGGCGTTTGGCGGTGCCGCCTGCGGATCCGACCATGGTCGTCGAAGCCGGGAACCAGCCTCCCGGTTTCCAGCCGCGGCTCGTCGCGGAAGCGAGCTATTCCTTTCGTGTCTTGGGTCTCCTGCGTTCTTGTTTTTCGCAGAAATTCGGCATCCCCCAGCAACCCGGGCTGGTCCATGAGGCCCTGGGTGAGATCGAATTGCTGCCGCCTTTCAACCGCCTGGATATGCTGCGGGGATTGGAGCACTTCAGCCATCTTTGGTTGGTCTATGTCTTTCACCAGGGTCGGCGCGATACCTGGAAGGCCACGGTCAGGCCACCCCGTCTCGGCGGGAAAACCCGCCTGGGCGTCCTCGCCACCCGTTCACCCCACCGCCCCAACCCCATCGGACTCTCGGTGGTGGGATTGCGGGGCATCCTCGCCGAGGGCAAACGGGTCCGGCTGCTGATCAGTGGTCTGGATGTACTCGACGGCACGCCGGTGCTGGATATCAAACCCTATCTCCCTTATGCCGACAGTATCCCCGAGGCGCGCGCGGCCTATGCCCAAGTGGCCCCGAGCCAGACCTTGGAGGTGCTTTTCAGCGACGGGGCGGAGGAGTTCTTGCGGGGTCTGCCTATCCCCGAGGCGGATCGGTTACGCGCCTTGGTGACCAAGTTGATCGGTCTCGATCCGAGGCCGGCCTATCTCGACGGCGAGCGCCGCCGATTCGCCATGCGGGTCGAGGCGTATCAGGTCAACTGGAGCCTGGCGGGGCGCCAAGCCCGGATCATCGGCATCGAACCACAGCCACCACCCTGATCGAGGCAAGGCGGGCCGAACCTCTCACCCTTCAGCGGAGGCGGGCACGAAAGGCGACCAGGGTGGCCGCCGCCGCCACGTTCAACGACTCCACCCCGTTCGCCATGGGAATGCCCAGTTTGCGATTACACAGGGCGCGCACCTCCGGGGTGACACCCGTGGACTCGTTTCCCAGCACGAACACCGCCGCTCCAGCCGGTCGATAATCGAACAGGCTCTCCCTGGCCCCGGCGCTCAGACAACAGGCATCCACCCCCAGGGCGCGCAGCTGTTTCAGGGCGGGGATCAGCCCCTCGCAGCGGATCAAGGTGGCCTTGAAAATCGTACCGGCGCTCGCCTTGATCACCAGCGGGCCGATGGCCGTTCCACCTTGCCGGGGCAAAAGCAGACCGCTCAAGCCAGCGGCGCAGGCGGAACGGATGATCATGCCGAGATTCTGGGGGTTGGTGACCTGATCCAGCGCCAACAACTGGAAATCGGCGTTCTGTTGCGCGGCGAGGAAGTCGTCCAGGTCCGGATGCCCCGGACTCCTGACATCGATCGCCACCCCCTGATCCTCCCGGGCGTTCTTGGAGAGGCGGGAGAGGGCCTCGCGGCTGTGATAGAGCACCTCGATACGCCGTTGCCCGGCCTGGGTCAGAAGTTCATCCAGCCAGGGTCCTGGGCGATTGCTGTCGGCCAGATGCAGCCGGTAGATCGCCAAGGAAGGATCGGCGAATACCTCCTGTACGGGTTTTCGCCCATAGACCGTGATCATCTGGGCGAAGAAGCGCTTTTTCGCCAGATATTCGGGGCTATCCGCCTGCTGGCTGGAGGGTGGCTTGGACGAGCTCATCTCAGGCGGTTGGACAAGGGGCGTCAACAGTGGGGCGCATGGCCCAGCATGGCGTCGATATGCACCGTCACGCTCCGCCCCAACGCGGAGAGGGCATAGCCCCCTTCCAACACCGAGACCATGCGGCCGGCGGCAAAGCGGTCGGCGATCTGCTTCAGACGGCTGGTGATCCAGGCATAATCCGCCTCGCGGAACCAGAGATGACTCATATCGTCCTCGGCATGGGCATCGAAGCCGGCCGAGATCAGGATAAGCTGCGGCTCGAAGCGCGTCAGCGCCGGCAGCCAGTTTCGTTCCGCCTCGGCGCGGAAGGCACTGCCGTCCGCCCCGGCTGGAAGCGGGATGTTGATGATGTGGTCGCTGCGGGTGTCGGCGCCGCTGAAGGGATAGAAGGGGTGCTGGAAACTGGAGCAGAACAGCACCCGCGGGTCCTTGCGGAAGATGTCCTCGGTACCGTTACCGTGATGCACATCGAAATCGACCACCGCCACCCGTTCCAGTTCGTATTCCTCCATGGCGTGGGCCACGCCGATCGCCACATTGTTGAAGATACAGAAACCCATGGACCGATTCCGCGTGGCATGATGTCCCGGAGGTCGCACCGAGCAGAAGGCCTCCCGCACCCGCCCGGTCTCCACCAGGTCCACCGCCAGCACCACGGCTCCCGCCGAACGCAGTGCGGCGCGCAGGCTGTGGGAATTCATCCTGGTATCCGGATCCAGCCAGGCATAGCCCTCGGTCGGCGCCCGTTGGAATACATAATCGACATAGTCCTGGCTGTGCACCCGCAGCAAATGCCGCTTCTCGGCCATGGGGGCTTCGTAGTGATGGAGGGAGAATTCGAGACCGGAGGCGATGAGCCGATCGGTGATGGCACCCAGTCGGGCCGGCTGCTCGGGGTGCCCAAGTCCCATTTCGTGCAGTGCACAATCCGGATGACTGATAAATGCTATGGGCATGGTCGTACTACTCGATGGATACTTAGAATCACCAATCCATACTACTCTTTTCCCCGGACGCGCTCACCATGGGTCCCCATTTTCTCGACTACCTGTTCAACGCCAAATCCATCGCCCTGTTCGGCGCCAGCGAACGCCCCGATTCCCTGGGCACCAAGGTGTTTCGTAACCTGCTCCGCGCGGGCTTCAAGGGCAAACTCTTTCCCATCAACCCCAAACACAAGGAGGTCCAGGGACACCCCTGCGTCGCCCGCCTGGATCAACTCGGCCAGTCGGTGGATTTGGCCCTGGTGGTGGCTCCCGCCGTCTATGTCAACGACATCATCCGCCAATGCGGCGAACGCGGGGTCAAGGTCGCCCTGGTATTGTCCGCCGGTTTCTGCGAGACCGGCCCCGAGGGCCGCCGTCTGGAACGGGAACTCAAGGATACCGCGGCTCATTATGGGATCCGTCTGGTGGGGCCCAACTGTCTGGGTTTCATCCGTCCCGGCTCGGGGATCGACGCCACCTTTCTCGATAGCGAGATCCGCCCGGGCAAGCTGGCGCTGGTGTCCCAGTCCGCCGCCCTCTGCACCTCCATCCTCGACTGGGCCGCGCCCCACGAGGTTGGCTTCTCCGCCGTGATCTCCCTGGGTAACGGGGTGGACGTGGATTTCGGCGACTTTTTCGACTTCCTCGCCCTGGATCCCCAGACCCAGGCCATCCTCATCTATGTGGAATGCGTGCGCAAAGCCAGGCGTTTCATCAGCGGCCTGCGGGCCGCCTCGCGCATGAAACCGGTGATCGTGCTCAAGGTGGGCCGGAATGCCGAAGGTTCCCGGGCCGCCATGACCCACACCGGCGCCATGATCGGTTCGGACGAGGTGTTCGGCGTCGCCCTGGAACGGGCGGGGGTGGTGCGGGCTCTGACCGTGGGACAACTCTTCGCCGCCGCCGAACTCCTGGGCAGCGGCGCCCGGGTCAGTGGGAACCGCCTCTGTATCGTCACCAACGGCGGTGGTCCCGGCGCCTTGGCCGCCGATCGCGCCACCGAACTGGGCGTCACCGCCGCCGAACTCTCCGAGAAGGTGCTGGAAAAACTCGATCCCTATCTCCCGCCCTATTGGTCCCACGGCAACCCGATCGACATCCTGGGCGATGCCACGCCCGAGCGCTTCGCCGAGGTCACCAAGCTCTGCCTGAAGGAAAGCAACACCGACGGGGTCTTGGTCCTGTTGGCGCCGCAGCCTGCGACCAAGCCGACGGAGACCGCCAAACAACTGCTGGAGGTGGTGAAAAACCATCCCGAGAAACCCGTGCTGGCCTGCTGGATGGGCCAGACCTCGGTCAACGACGCCCGCCAGATCTTCGCCAAGCACCGCATTCCCTCCTTTTCCACGCCGGAACGTGCGGTCGAGGCCTTCAGCTATCTTTGTCACTACTACCAGAACCAGCAACTTCTGTTGCAGACCCCGGGTCCCCTGACCGATGCCCGGCCGCCGGACATCGAAGGCGCCCGACTCATCATCGAGAGCGTCCTGGCCGAGGGGCGGACGGTGCTGACCGAACTCGAGTCCAAGGCGGTCCTGAGTGCCTTTCATATCAAAATTGTCCAGACCTACGAGGTCCATAGCGCCTCCGAGGCCCTGGTGGCCGCCCAGTCCATGGGCTTCCCGGTGGCGCTCAAGATCAGTTCCCCCGATATCACCCACAAATCCGATGCCGGCGGCGTCACCCTCAATGTCACCAGCGCCCAGGAGGTGCGTTCGGCCTATAAACTTTTGTTGGATCGGGTACAGACGGCCCTGCCCGAGGCCCGCATCCGCGGCGTCACCGTGCAACCCATGGCGGTCTCGGCCAACATGCGGGAACTCATGGTCGGGGTGGCGCGGGACCCGGTGTTCGGCCCCGTTATCAGCTTCGGCTCCGGTGGTACCGCGGTCGAGGTGCTCAAGGATCGCGCCTTTGCCCTGCCGCCCCTGAATGGCCTGCTCGCCCGCAGTCTGATCGATCGCACCCGGGTGGCCAGACTGTTGGAGCCCTTCCGCCGCATGGCCGCCGTGAACCGGGAAGAGCTGGAGATGGTGTTACTGCGGGTGTCCGAACTGGTGTGTGAGCTCCCCCATATCGCCGAGCTGGACATCAATCCTCTGCTGGCAGACGACAAAGAGGCCATCGTGGTCGATGCCAGGATCGTCGTCGAGCGTCCGGCGCCCACGGCCATCCCTTACGCCCACATGGCGATCCATCCCTATCCCCATTACCTGGAATCGAGTTTTCAACTCTCCGACGGCACCAATGTCACCATCCGCCCGGCCCGCCCGGAAGACGCCGAGATGGAGCGGGAATTCGTGCGCAATCTCTCGCCCGAGTCCAAATACTTCCGTTTCATGCAGTCGATCAAGGAGCTGACCCCGGACATGCTGGTGCGCTTCACCCAGCTCGACTACGACCGCGAGATGTCCCTGGTTGCCATCGCCAACACCAGCAAGAACAAGCGCGAGGAGGTGGGCGTGGCCAGGTACACCATCAACCCCGACGGACGTTCCTGCGAATTCGCCCTGGTGGTGAACGACAAATGGCACAAACACGGCATCGGCTCGCGCCTGATGGAGCAGTTGTTCGAGGTGGCCCGCTCCCGCGGCCTGCACCTCATGGAAGGCGAGGTGCTCACCGACAACCACCGCATGCTCTCACTGGTCCGGGAACTCGGATTCACCATCCGACCCGTGCCGGATGATCCTGGTATTCGCCAGGTGGAGCGGAGGCTCTGATCCGGACTCGCAAGGGATGGGCCAGGGGTACGCCAGGAGGCCCCATCCTCTTGGTCCCGGCGGCGCTTCGCGCCTCGATACCAGCCTGACGCGGCCCGGATCGCTCGGCGACCCCCGGGCCTGGGTGGGTGGAGCCGATTTATTGTTCTCTTTTCGAGAACAATACTGCCGCTGTATGGACATTGTTCTCGAGATAAGAACGAAAAATGACCGTTTTCCGTCGATGCCCGGAAGGCTGACTGAGGATGGTCTTCTCTTGGAACCTTCTCCCAGCGGCGCATTCGGGGCTGGGCGAGGGGAGCTGAACGCATAGGCTCCGATCAGCTCCAAGCGGCGGAAACAGATAATAGAAAACCCCTCTTTTACTCGTTGCAAGGCTCCAGCCTGGGAACGCGGCTGGAGCGGCTTCCGCGTCCCCGGTCGATAAGGTAAAAGTCTATCTTGTCAAGATAAAAGACTGTTAATCGCGTAGCAGAAAAATAATAAAGGCTTCCGGATGAGTGCGACCCTTGCCTTCGGGATAGCCCGGATGGATACTGTAAAAGTGCTGGGGTTGAATTGCTAATCCTTTGACAGAGAAGCAGAAAACAGAAAAACGGCGGGCTCTGGTAGAGCGTTTCACCGCGAGTATCCTAGGCCGATCGCTTCACAATACATGCTGAGGGGGCAAAGTAGTATGAAGTTGAAGAATATGATCCTGATGTTGGTGCTGGGGGTTGGATTGATCGTGGTGGCGTTTGCGATCGTCGGCGCCCGCAACCTTTCTCAGTTGGGTGAACAATTGCAAACATCCACGATGGAAGCCGAGCGCTATGCCGATGCGCTCAATGTTTCGCGGAGCGCCCAAGTCGGTTTCCAGCGCCAGATTCAGGAGTGGAAAAATATTCTCATCCGTGGCAATGACCGGGAAAGCTATAAGAAGTATTTGGACGGCTTTGTCGAGCAGGAGCGGAATGTTCAAGCGGCGCTGGCGAAACTCGGGGCGGTTTTCGCCACCCTCAAACGGGACTCGGCCGATGTCTATGCCTTGGTCGCCGAGCATAAGATCCTCGGCGATAAATACCGTCAAGCCCTGGTCGCCTTTGACCCGGCGGATCGGGAAACCGGAAAGAAGGTCGATAATATGCTGCGTGGCATCGACCGGGCGTCCTCCAAAGCTATGGATGTCCTGGCCGACAAGATCGAAGAGGAGGCCACGGCGCGCTTGACCACGGCCCGGAACGAGGCGGTGAGCTTTGCCGAGACGCGCATCCTGTTGTTCGCCATCATGGCGATCCTGTCCATCACCTTTACTATCGGGGTCTGTTGGAAGATCGGTTTCAACATCCTGAAACTGGTCGGGGCGGAGCCCGCCGAACTGGTCAAGATCTTTACCGGACTGGCCCAAGGCCAACTGAACCAGGAGATCGCCTTGAAGGAGGGCGACGAAACCAGCATGGCGGCCCAGGCGACCTTGATGCAGATGCGGGTACGGGCCATGGTGGTCTCCATCCAGCAGGGTGTAACCGAGTTCTCGGCCGCGGCCAGTCTCGCCGATAAGGGTGCCAGTCCAACGGCCATCCAGGATGCCCTGCGCGAAGCCAGGAAATCCATCGTCTCCCTGAACAAAGCCGCCGACCGGTTCAAGGTCAAAGGGTGATCCATGGCCCATGGTGACAATCGCGACTCGCCGTCGAAACAAACAGGCGACCAGCATTTCAAGGATCGGATCGAGAGCCTCTCCGAGATCCGCTACGAGATCAGCGTCATACTCATGGACGGACTCGGGCTCCAGGCCCGGGCCTGGCTGAAGGAAGTGGAACGGGCCGGCACTCTGGTCGAGCTGCGCGGAGTCGTTTTCAGTTTGCAGGACCGATTGATCAAGGCCGGGAAAAAGGAATTGGCTCGCGAGATCCTCGCGATGTGGAAGGAAAAAACGGGTTACTAGCGAATCCTGTTCCTGCGAGTAGGTCGATGCATCAAAACGATTACCAATTATTTCGTTCGGCCTGAGCTTGTCGAAGGCGACAAGCTCACCGCGAAAGGTAACCGGTTTGGCGGAATGATCTACTCGTAGTCAGTCAAGATGAATCACATGGATAGGAAGCCGTCACCCCGGCATGGATGGCGGGAATGACGCACCATCTCTTCTCGCTGAAATAACCGGCTAATCAGATATCAGGTTGTCAGAGGCTGACTTGATTGCGGCCGTTGTTCTTGGCCCGATACAGGGCGGCATCGGCGGCCTTGATCACGGTATCCGGGGTGGCGAGATCGTCCGCAGGCTCGGCGACACCGATACTGACGGTGACCGACACCGATTGTTTCGCCGTGTTCTGGGAACGGTTGGTCCTTGGGCTGTCCGCTGGGGGCTTCTGCTTCGGGCGGTCCTTGTCGCGTAGCACGAAAGGGGTTTGGGCGATGCTTTGGCGCAACGCCTCTAGGAAGGGCAGGGACTCTTCCGCCCGTCGCCCCGGGAATACCAGGGTAAATTCCTCCCCACCATAACGAAAAGCCTTTCCCCCACCCGTCGCCCGGGCCATTTGCGCCGCCACCAGGCGCAGCACCTGGTCCCCCGCATCATGACCATAGGTGTCGTTGAATTTCTTGAAATGATCCACGTCCAGCATGGCGATGGCGTAGCGTTCCCCGAGCTTCAGGGTCTGAGCGCGTAGGGCGCGACGTCCGGGCAATCCGGTCAACTCGTCGAGAAAGGCCATGTGGTAGGACTCCTGCAACACGCCGAGGATCAAGGCCAGGGCCGAGGCCGTCAGCATCACCGCCACCGATTTGGTGTCGGGATAGGTATGCAGCGCCAGTCCCAGGCCCAGCAGGGCCGCCAGCATGGGCACCTCTTGCAGCGAACCCTTGAGCAGGGAGCGACCGATCAGCCCGGCCCCGGCCAGGAGGAACATCAACACCGCCCGTTGCGGGAGAGGGGTAAGCGGCGTTTGGGTGAAGGAGACATACACGAACTCGAAATAGCGCACCGCCGCTCGGTTCTCGGTCGCCGTCAAGGCGAGCGTCAAACCGACCAGCACGGCGATGAGCAGCCAGCGAAGCAGGCCATGTCTGGTCAGGATCCCCCGCTCGTTGGTGATGCCGAGACCGAAGATCGCGAAGGGGGCGAACAGACAGAGGCCGGCATAGAAAATCCTGGCCTGGGGTCCCGTCCGCGGCTGAAAGGCGCCGAGCCAGGCCAGTCCGATGGCGGTCAGCAACAAGATCAGCAGGAGGAAAAAGACCCGGCTGCGGTCGAAACTCCAGCTCAACAGCAGACCGACGCCGAAGGTGAGATAGAGAACCAGATTGAGGGCCGCCAGATAGCTGGATGACCAGGGGGAAGGCCACCACAACAGGCCACCCGCACAGGCGAGCACGCCTATCGGCAAAGTGATCGATAACCAAGTTCTATGAAGCATTCCGCTATGGTTGATCCAGGTCTCCGGCCTGGGCATAGCATAACGGAAACACCCCAGGGGTGCCCGAGATAGCCCCATTCAGTGTGACCTGGGTCGGCAAAGGGTGGCGTCTCTCATCCGGGAGGCCAGAGGAGGGGTACGGAGTGCGGGCGTCTGCCCGCTCTTATTGGATGGCATCTCTCATCCGGGAGCCCAGAGGAGGAGTACGGAGTGCGGGCGTCCGCCCGCTCTTATTGGATGGCGTCTCTCATCCGGGAGGCCAGAGAAG